>NZ_JARFTR010000016.1 GCF_029167235.1 Kamptonema sp. UHCC 0994
ATACCGCCCAGAGGGCGGCGTTACGGATATTTGTCCTAACATTCTGGTCTGTTGCTATACTATGCAGACTGCTATTTGTAACTTACGATACAAACAGGCAACTCATTGGTAGGCTTTTACTTAATACGAGCCTGACTCTATTTTGGATTTAAAAATTTTCCTATTTGCAGAAAACATCCAATTTCCGGTCATATCCGTATCTAAAGTAAATTAAGGAAGGGAAATTACTTTATGAACAATCGCGGGCCAGGGCGACGTAAATTACTATGGTATTTAGGGCTAGGAGTTGGTGGAGCCGCTCTCAGTTTTACCCTCAAAAAAGAGATGATGTCAACTGCTACCCCAACATCTAGCTCTGAAGATATTCCCATGCCTACTCCTGCTAAAAGTGATATTTCCCTCACCACAGATCGAGCTATTACTTCACAGGTAGGACAGATATTACCAGAGTTTCAGGGTATTAGCCAATGGCTAAATTCTCCGCCGCTGAAAATATCCGATCTCAAAGGTAGCGTGGTGTTGGTACAATTTTGGACATTCGCCTGCATTAACTGCCAGCGTACTTTACCCTACATCACTCGTTGGCATCGCCAATATGCCGAGCGAGGATTAAAAATTATCGGCATACACACTCCCGAATTTCCCTTTGAGCGCGATGTAAATAATGTCAAAAAAGCTTTGAAAGAATATCAAATTACTTATCCGGTACCTCTGGATAACGAGTTTAAAACTTGGCTTGCCTACAAGAATGAATACTGGCCTCATTTATTTTTAGCAGATCGACAAGGCATTCGGCGCTATAATCATATTGGGGAAGGAGCTTATGACGAAACAGAACAGACAATTCGTAGGCTATTAGGATAGTTAAATGGCAACTTCACTCCCTTCGACTGGTGTAGCTTTGCTAGCAGGATTTGTAACTATTCTCTCGCCTTGTGTTTTGCCAATTTTACCTATATTATTAGGGCGAAGCCTTCAATCTCATCGCTATGGCCCCGTTGCTTTGGTATTAGGATTAATCTCTGGTTTTGCGGTAATTGGGAGCTTATTGGGAGTGACATCAAGCTGGTTTGTCAGCCTTGCTAGCATCCTCAGAAATGGAGCAATCGCATTTCTTTTGATTGCCGGAATAAGTACCATTTTTCCCCAGATTTACCAATTTTTGTTTAAATACTTACACTTTCAACGTTGGCTGAAAGAGCCTATACGGGTGGGGTTAATTGGTGAATTTTGGCTGGGAACTCAACTCGGCTTGCTTTGGACACCTTGCGCGGGGCCAGTTCTAGCCAGTATTCTAGTTATAGCTGTTGTTAATCCTCAGCCTACAACTACTTTCTTGTTATTAGTTTGGTACGGTTTGGGAGCCGGATTGCCGCTGCTAGGAATTGCTTATGGAGGGCGCTATTTCACCAAGCACTTATTACGTTTGCGACCCCATAGTGTAGTCTTACAAAAAATCGGTGGGATAATTATCGTAATCAGTGCGATCGCAATTATTTTGGGTTGGGATGTCAAGATACAGCTTTGGCTAGCTCCGTTTTTTCCCAATATCTCTCTCTTCACTACTTAGCTGGTGAGGAAGTATTCGGGAACAAGGGGATTTGCTCATTTTTTTGCTGTTGTTGGCGATTGTTATACCACACAGCCCCAACACCTCCTACTAAAAGCAACGCTAACAGCCCTAGGACAGGCACTAAAGCCTTAAAATTCTGCCGTTGGCGGGGGGATTTAGCTCCTACTGTTTCAGCGTACAGAAGTGCCTTAGAAGCTTCTGAAAGCTCAGATTCCAGAGTTCCTGTTGTATTGGGTAATTGAACTGGATTGAAGAATACCAACTTCTCTGGAGAAATCCGGCAATGAACGATTACCACCGATGTATTATCATGGCCGTTTTTCTCATTAGCTAGACGAATCCAAGACTGAATAGCAGACTGTAAAGAAATCTCGCCCTTCAACACCGCTGGTGCGTAATCTGCCCAAGATTTTTCTACCCAATCATTATCGCTAAGACCGTCAGAACATAGCAGCAACAAACCGTCTTCTTCAACTATAAACCGCTGAATTGAGGGATGTAGATATTCCCCTTCTCGCGTACCGATCGCTTGGGTAAGAGCTCCTGCATCCGATCGCAGTTGCGCCTCCCAATAGAGACAATGACCTAAGCGAACTTCCCTGCTAGCTACGTCATCATCTACAGTCAACTGACAGCAACCATATTCCGTCAGCCAATAGGCGCGACTGTCCCCAACATTGACTAAATAGAGTTCGTGAGAATTATTTAATTGCTCAACATCTGAAATTTTAACCTGTTGAGGTAACTGGAGAGCCATCACTAGGGTTGTCCCCATGCGTTCCCTCAATTCTCGGCCTTGCTCGTTATTTTGGGCAGCAATTACATTATTTACTACTCTAACGCTCTCTTCGAGTTGCCTGCTGACGACTTCTGGGGGAGTCAAATCGGGTTGTTGAGCTATTTCTACTAGGAGAGTTTGGATTAATGGTTTGAGGGACTCTACAGCCAGTTGACTTGCTACTTCTCCGCCTTCGTGGCCGCCAACTCCGTCGCAAACTATGGCTAGGTAAGGAATCTGGGGGTTACGATCTGGGGTTGGGATCTGGGATAAATCTGAATTTTTAGGGTAATAACTGTCTTCGTTGTGGTCGCGCTGAGGGCCTGTATCGGTAGCTCCAGCTATTTCTAAGTGTAGGGGTAATTGAGCGGCAACTTCGAGTAATAGCAAGTTGAGCTCTGGCGCGATCGCATCTACAGTTGTCCCACTACGACGCAAAAGCATACAAATTCCTTCCAGTCCTTGTTGTATCGATGGTTGTGCTGCTTCTACCCAAGGAGTCCAAATTTCTGCTAAATCGCGCAATGTTGGTTTAACTTTACCCCCTGGCAGTAGTTCCAACAACCGCACTCGCCAACCTTCAACTCGGATATTCTCGGCGGCCAATAAGCTAGAAGCTACTCCCTCTGCGGATAGTGGAGTCCATAGTTGCAGGATTTGCCACAGCCAATAAACTTGGCGGACTGGTGGTGCTCCTAGCCAAGCTTCTACAATAGAAGGATAGAGGCGACCGATCGCATCTACTGGTGCATTTTCTAACAACAACACCTCTGGTGCTTCCTCAGATTCTCCTAATTGACAAAAACCATAGACCTCTGGAACGTGAAGCCTGTGGGGGTATAAATGGAGGTAAGGAAGGAGCGCATCAGGCAATTGTTCGGGGGCGCTAGGGGGTTCTCCGGGTCTAGTATCGAGCCAAACTTGAGGCTCGATCGCAAAGTAGCGATCGCCGATTTCGCTACCCTGTGGTATCTGTTCTGCTTCTGGGCCAAGCGCCCACAGATACCTATAGATCAGATGGGTTTGGCAAGCTTCGCATTCCCGGCGACCCAAGGAATTGCTAGGGTTGGGACAGGCTAAGTTGGGGCAGTAAATTTTTGGGGAGGAAAGGCTAATCATGTCAAAAATTTTGTCTAAAAACATTATAAAGTTATCTGCTTGAGAGAGCTAAATTACTGGATCTGAGAATAAACTGATTTTAGCCCCTATATAATTTCTCAACTGTCTCGTCTACCTTAAAATTTCAGTTTTAGCCGTGCGGCATTGAGCTGACTGTAATTTAAGTTAATTAATCTCCAATACTTTTTATAACTGCGATCGCGACAATGAACACCATCAGCTTATTGGCTGGGGTTGCCAATATCTCCACCCCGCAACCGATTTTATCTATATTCTCATCTCCCACTGAGCTCTGGTTGCTGGCGGGAACAGTGCTTTGCTTGGCGGAGCTATTTCTACCTACTGCTTTTGTAGCATTTATGATGGGACTGAGTGCTTTTGCAGTGGCTGTTGTGTCTTTAGTTTTACCTAATGTTAATTTGCAGGTGTTACTGTGGATGGTTTTCTCAGCATTTTTTGTGCTGGGGTCTCGCCGCTTAATCCCGAAGCAGAACTCTAAAGTGCTCGAAGATGGTAAGGAGGCCCAAACTTTGACGGAAATTCCGGCGGGAGGTACGGGACGAGTCATTTATGAGGGTAACTCTTGGCGAGCTCGCTGTGCAGATCATGCTGTGGCGATCGCGCCGTCTCAGAATGTAATTGTAGTAGGGCGAGAAGGTACTACCTTGATTGTGATGCCAGAATACCTGCTGCATTCTTGAAGAAGGGGCTAGGGGCTAGGGGCTAGGGGCTAGGGAAGAGGGGGCTAGGGGCTACGATGCTCAGGGCTAGGGAAGAAGGGGAAGAGGGGGAAGAAGGGAAGAAGGGAATAGAATCAGCGGGTTTGATGGAAACCAGAATGTCCTAACCACTTGGTGGTTACTATATATTTAGGAGAAATTGAAATGGAAGGATTTTTTTTACTGGTATTTCTAGCGTTAGGCGGTTCTGCGATCGCGGGTTCTGTGAAAATTGTCAATCAAGGGAACGAAGCTTTAGTCGAAACCTTGGGCAAATATAGCGGCAAAAAATTGGAACCTGGTCTTAATTTTGTCATGCCTTTTCTAGATCGCGTTGTCTACGAACAAACTATTCGCGAAAAGGTCTTAGACATTCCTCCTCAAGCTTGTATTACCCGCGATAACGTTTCTTTTACTGTAGATGCGGTGGTCTACTGGCGGATTATGGACATGGAAAAAGCCTACTATAAAGTAGAAAATCTTCAGTCAGCAATGGTAAATATGGTGCTGACGCAACTTCGCTCGGAAATGGGTCAACTGGATCTAGAACAAACTTTTACTGCCCGTTCTCAAATTAATGAAATTTTACTCCGAGATTTAGACATTGCTACCGATCCTTGGGGAGTGAAGGTGACGCGGGTAGAATTGCGCGATATTATTCCTTCTCAAACAGTCCAAGAATCAATGGAGTTGCAAATGGCCGCCGACAGGCGCAAACGCGCAGCAATTCTCACCTCTGAAGGCGAACGCGATTCGGCTGTTAATAGCGCTCAAGGTAAAGCAGAAGCTCAAGTTTTGGACGCACAAGCGCGTCAGAAATCAACTATTTTGGAGGCGGAGGCCCAGCAAAAGGCGATCGTTCTTAAAGCTCAGGCGGAACGTCAAAGTCAGGTTCTTAAGGCTCAGGCTACTGCTGAAGCGTTACAAATTATTGGCAAAACTTTGGAAAATGACCCGAATGCTCGCGAAGCACTTCAGTTTTTACTGGCTCAAAACTATTTGGATATGGGCTTGAAAATTGGTAGTAGTGATAGCAGTAAGGTGATGTTTATGGACCCGCGTAGTATACCGGCTACTTTGGAGGGGATGCGATCGATTGTTGGTAATGAAGTGAAAAATTCTGATTTGAAGAAGTTGTCTTAGTGTTCTCAAACCCTGGAAGGGCTAAGCATTCGGGTACAAAATGCTGGTTTTTAGCAGAAGTTTATCGCCCAAATGCTTCGCCCCTACATCAATTTGATAGTTTGAAAACACTCCCTAGTCCCTTTCTTCCCAATTGTCTTAAAATCCTAACTAAAAAAAATCAAACTCGCGATCGCCACACCCACCCCAATCAAACCCACCCAAATAAACCGATTATCCCTCGTATTTACCTTACTCAAATCTACTGGCTCCGCGATCGCCAGCTTAGGCTTAGACTGATTCACCGCCCCTCCAGCGCCACCCTTCAAAGCACTAGAAGGATTATCACCCAAAGCCCCCAAATCTGGAATTTCCACCAACCATTCAGGGCGCTTGCTCAACTTAGGCGCTTCCAAAATATAGAGCAAACCACGAGCTTGTTCGCGAGTATCTATACTAGGATGGCGGACAAGTTTCTTACAAAGCGCGATCGCCTCCTGAGTTTGTCCCGCCGCATCTAAGGCCGTCACCAGCCACATCTGCACCTCACCCCCCAAACGGGAACCACGATCTACCAAAGCACTAGCCGCCTCAAAATGGCGCACCGCATCCCCGTACTGGCCCCGCTCAAAAACCGCCTTACCAGTTGCGTACTCAGACTTAACTACTTCTAACCGATCGGAACTCACAATCGCTAATCTCAAAATTCAAAATTCACCGACCCAAAATTCCACGAGCCTATAACTCATCGTAATTTTGCGACATACCGGATTCATTATCCCGTTTCGATCCCAATAAATCCAGTCGATCCACTATAATCACTGGCTTAGAACGATTTACACGCGTATTGCGATCTTGCCAGCGATCAAACTTCAAGGAACCCTTAACCCCAATCAAGCTACCCTTGCGAACATAAGTAGCAGCAATTTCAGCAGTTTTTCCCCAAAGTTCTAAGTTAAACCAATCTGGCTGCTCAGCGTTCTTCGTCATCCGATCAACCGCCAGAGTTAAGCTGCACTTAACACTACCCGACTCAAAATACTTTACATCAGGGTCGCCGCCCACGCGGCCCACAAGAGTGACAACATTGAGACTCATAAATTCAATTCCGACTTTGATAATGAAACAGCATCCACAATAGATAAATAGTTCTTTAACCAGACAGCCAAGGTCTGGGCTTTATCCTGATTTCGTCCCCTCTTTCGACAATATAGATTATGGATTCTAGGGGAACGTCGGCTCAACTAATGAGCCATTCTGAAAGATTTTACCGCGCCGCGATCGCCCCAACTGGGGTTGAGATCGGCACTGTGAAGGAGAATCGCAGTGAAATTAACATCGATCTGCTATAATCCCTTTGTCAGTACAAGACATTAAAACCTGCCCCCTTTTAGGGTTGAGAGTTTCAATAGACTCAGGATCAAAAACGTAATAGAATCCACCTTGGTTACACTTTAGTTACATTATAGGTTGCGGATTTTGAGAAATCAAGTATCTAACTTAACATTAGTACGGATGCTCAAAATAATCGATCGCAACCAATGCTCAAGTTCTGAAACGATTAAATCGTCAGTAAAAGACGCTAAAACCTACCCCCAGACTGGAGGAAAGTCACGACCGAGGAGCTTGCTGCAAGGCAAGGATAGCAGACCGCCATTTTCGGCAAAAGGATTGCGCCCGGAAACCCTAGCAATAGGGATATTAAGGCTGGAAAGTCTTAAGAATCCCCGCGTCTTCAGACCGGGGAGTGTCAATGCACACACTAGCATTTAAGTTTAGGGGCGTACAAACCAGTGGGTTTTCTCAGTCGCTTTTCCTTATCCCGTGATATGGGTATCGACCTCGGTACTGCAAACACACTCGTGTACGTATCCGGCAAAGGTATCGTTCTTCAAGAACCATCTGTAGTTGCCATCGACCAAGATTTGAAAATCCCGCTCGCAGTCGGAGAAGAGGCAAAAAAAATGCTAGGGCGTACCCCTGGCAACGTCATCGCTGTACGGCCACTTCGGGATGGCGTAATTGCCGACTTCGACACAGCAGAGCTGATGCTCAAACACTTCATCCGGCGGGTTCACGAAGGCAGAACCCTAGTTGCACCCCGGATAGTAATCGGCATTCCTTCTGGCGTTACCGGAGTTGAACGCCGGGCAGTCATGGAAGCCGCCTCTCAAGCGGGAGCCAGAGATGTCCGGTTAATTGATGAGCCAATTGCCGCTGCGATCGGAGCTGGATTGCCAGTTTCTGAGCCGACTGGCAACATGATTATAGACATCGGTGGGGGTACAACGGAAGTCGCTGTACTCAGCTTACAGGGTACGGTGTTGAGCGAGTCAGTACGGGTGGCCGGTGACGAACTCAATGATGCCATTATCCAGTACATGAAAAAAGTTCATAACTTAGTAATTGGAGAACGTACCGCTGAAGACATCAAGATTCAAATTGGTTCCGCCTATCCAACTTTAGAAAACGACGATATCACAATGGAAGTACGCGGTTTGCACCTGCTCTCAGGCCTGCCGCGAACGATTACGATTAAAGGGCCAGAAGTCCGAGAAAGTATGTCGGAACCGCTTTCAGTAATTGTCGAAGCTGTCAAGAGAACTCTAGAGCGCACTCCTCCAGAACTCGCAGCAGATATTATTGACAGGGGAATCATGCTAGCTGGAGGTGGAGCCTTAATGAAGGGTTTAGATACTCTCATTAGCCATGAAACCGGCATCGTTACTCACGTCGCCGCTGACCCTCTATCCTGCGTGGTTTTGGGAACTGGTCGAGTGTTGGAGAACTTCAAACAATTAGAACGGGTGTTCAGTGGGCGATCGCGAAACCTCTAAGAAGTCTATCTTGGATTTTGGATTTTGGATTTTGGATTCAATCTAAAATCTAAAATCGCTACCTCAATCTAAAATCTAAAATCTAAAGTCTGAAATTATGCTAAAAAACACACTGCGTCGATGGTGGGATCTGCGATTACAAATTGCAATCCTGGGCATAGCTCTAAGTGGAGCGTGGTTAATTCGAGAAACTCAAGGTCAAGCACTATTTGAGGTCTATGGTTGGGTTTCTCGCCCCTTCCAAGTAAATGCCTCCGAACAAGAGCAAATGCTCAATGCCCGCACTAAAGAACTCCAAGACCGTTTAACAGAATTACAAACCCAAAATCAAAAGCTAAAACAGCTTTTAGGTTATGTTTCTACCCAGAAAAATAAAGGAATTGTAGCTCCGATTATCGGTCGAAGTGCAGACCATTGGTGGCAGCAAGTAACTTTGGGCCGAGGTAGTAAAGATGGCATTCGCAAGGGCTTTATTGTGATGGGCCCCGGCGGTGTGGTAGGAAGAATTATTAATGTCACTCCTAACACAAGTGTTGTGGTTCTGATTAGCGATCCCACTAGCCGAGTTGGTGTCGCCATTAGCCGCAGTCGCCACATGGGTTTCCTGCGGGGAAAAGGAGAAAAAGCGAAAAATCGCGCGGTGATGGAGTTTTTTGATAATGTTCCGAATGTTAAGCCAGGAGATATAGTCTCTACTTCATCTTTTAGCCAGTTGTATCCCCCTGGGTTGCCAGTAGGCAGGGTGGAGTCTCTGGATATGAATAAAAGTCCTGCCCCTGAAGCTATAATCGAATTCTCGGCATCGATAAATTCTCTGGAGTGGGTGGTAGTCTATGCCCACCAGGAGCCATCGGAGCTCACTCTTCCTCAAAATTTGCCCTCAAAGACAAATTCTCTTCAAGATCACTTTTCTAAAGAGGAAGGAGGCGAAGAGAAGTGATGAGTTATTTATCTCGGATATCTCTGGGTTCTCGCCATTTTCTTAACTGGGGTGTAACTATTGCTTCTGTAATCCTCTGCATTTTGATTTTGCCTACTCGGCTCCCCGGGATGGAACTTTTGGGAATAGGCCCTAACTGGCCGTTAATTTGGGTAGTGGCTTGGAGTATTAGGCGTAAGCGGACGTTGATGGAAGCTATTATTGGCAGTATGGCTTTGGGGTTCCTTCAAGATGCAATGACTGCTCCTCACCCAACTCATGCGGTGAGTTTAGTTGTGGTAGGAGTTCTAACTATTGTGTTGCAGAAAATGCGCTCTATTCCACCAGAAATTATTGAGAAAGACCCCATTCCTATAGCTTTAATTGTCTTTGGAATGGCGATGGTGGCGGAGACGGTGATGGCTCTTCAGTTTAGTTGGATTGGGGAAAAAAGCAGTTTGGGAGACATTTGGAGTTACCATCAGCGAGTAGCTTTATGTTCTGCTATTCTTAGTAGTCTTTGGGCTCCGGTGCTCTATTTTCCTCTGAATCGATTATGGGATATGACAAGTAGTTTGGAATCTTAAACTGTTGATGGTTAACGGTTAACGGTTAACGGTTAACTGGTAATTGGTAATTGGTAATTGGTAATTGGTAATTGGTAATTGGTAATTGCTACATAGTTATTATTACGATCGATTGCTTCTGTATAGTCATTGCGAACGTAGTGAAGCAACCTCAAAAAGCCTTTGCGATTGCTTCACTGCGTTCGCAATGACAAAATATATAATTCGTGTAGAACGCGATTCGATATTACAATTAACAATTAACAATTAACAGTTAACAGTTAACCGTTAACAGTTAACTGTTAACAAGTGATGAGCAGTGCAAACTAGATCGCTGAGGATACGGGTTGGTTGAAATGCGTCTAGTTGGGTAGTGCTACGAATACCGCAGGTAACAGCAATTGTGGGAATACCTAAAGCTTGACCGGCGATGATGTCTGCTTCCGTATCTCCAATCATCCAAGCAGAGTCTATTGATGAATCTAGTTCTTCTACAACTTCATCTAAAAGTTGGGTTTTCAAGTTAGCATAATTGTTATAAGCAGCATCCGTCACCTGAGTGCCACGAATGCAGGTAAAGAGTCTAGCTAAGCCGTAATTTTGTAAGAGTTGAGTGGCTTGACTTTGGGAACGTAATGTGACTAAGACTAGGCGCACGCCGCGAGAGTGGAGAAGTGCGATCGCCCATTGTACTCCTGGCTGAAGCCGATCTAAGTGTAAAAGCTCAGGTTGATTGACGAGCTCCATTACTCGCTGCCGAAACTCATCAATTTGCGAATCTTGCAATCCTGAACTCTTGGCAATTTCAGCGTCGGGTACTCGCTCTCGCTTCATTTCCCAAAACTCTTGTTTGCTAAGTAGTGTGATGTTTAAACCGACTCCTTGAGCTTGATAAGCTGCCTGAGTATCTGCTAAGGCAAGTTTATAGGTAGTGTAGTAGCGATCGGATACGTCAACGATGGGGCCGTCCAAATCGCAAAATACGGTCATCTTGGGGGAAAATGAGTCACTGTCTGGATCGGAGTAAAACTTGGCTGGGGGTGAGTCTGAGACCGCACTGATTGTCATAAAACGTTAACTAAAATCTACAAATACAATACAGTTCTTTACTTTACCAAGGAATCCATAAGTTGTAGCTAGATTTTTGCTAAGAATTTGATTAGAAAAAACTATATTATCTTTAAATAATTGTTAAAGCGTAATTCTACTACCCATGCTCAAACAAAGCGATTTTCCCAGGAAGTCTGAAACCAATAGGGCTGAGGTACTCTCAGAAGCATTACCCTACATTCAAGAGTTTGCAGGACGCACCATTGTTGTTAAATACGGTGGTGCAGCAATGAAAGACAGCAACCTTAAAGATAAGGTGATGCGGGACATTGTGCTGCTTTCCTGTGTGGGAGCACGTCCCGTTGTTGTTCACGGCGGCGGCCCAGAAATTAACACTTGGCTGGCTAAGTTGGGGATCGAACCACAATTTAAGAATGGTCTGAGGGTGACAGATGCCGCGACGATGGATGTTGTGGAGATGGTATTGGTAGGAAGGGTAAATAAAGAGATTGTTTCCCTGATTAACCAAGCGGGAGGCCGCGCAGTAGGACTATGCGGCCAAGATGCTAATTTGATCCGAGCTCGTCCCCAAGGTGAAGAAGGTATTGGCTTTGTTGGGGAAGTTAGCAGTGTAAAAATCAATCTTTTGGAGTCTTTAGTTAATGGGGGCTACATTCCGGTTGTGTCGAGCGTGGCGGCGGATGAAACGGGACAAGCTTACAATATCAATGCTGACACGGTTGCGGGTGAAATTGCAGCAGCGTTGGGAGCAGAAAAGTTGATTTTGCTAACTGATACGGCTGGGATTTTGGAGGATTATCACAATCCAGATACTTTGATTGCTAAGCTTGATATTCAAGAAGCTAGGGGGCTGATGCAGTCTGGTATTGTCTCTGGTGGGATGATTCCTAAAGTCAATTGTTGCGTTCGTAGTTTGGCGCAAGGTGTCCGCGCCGCGCATATTATTGATGGTCGGATTCCTCATGCCCTGCTGCAAGAGATATTCACAGATGCAGGGATTGGTTCTATGATCGTTGCTTCGGAATTTAGGAATAGGTAATAGGTAATTGGCAATAGGTAATTGGTAATTGGTAATTGGTAATTGGTAATTGGTAATTGGCTAATTGTCTAATTGCTCTAATTCTTCGGGATTAGGTTGTAGGTGAGAAGCTTCTCTAGGGCGTGGTCGAGGCAGTTCGCCCTTGGTTTCACGGCTGCTGTAAGTGTTTGAGGTTTCCCGGCCGGAGGTATATTCTTCTGAGTAGGTGTCATCTAGAGTTGAATTGCCTAGGGAGATGGGATTTCTTTGGCTGGGGGAGAGGCGTTCTAATCGGCGATCGCTAGTTGCTGGCTTGCGAGTTAAAGTTTTCCAAGCAACTTTGAACCCAGTAAAGACATTGCGAGTTGTAATTTGTACTTTTTGGGCTTGCTTTTTGGCGCTGCCAATAGTTTGATCGACTTGCTTGACTACTTCCCCTGCACTTTGAACGCCTTCGCTAACGTCCTCTGTGAGTTCGCTGATTTCCATACCAGTCAAGCGGATGGCTTCTAAGGTGGGGGGAAATTCGCGAGAGAGGGTATCGGCTAATTTTTCCACGCTGCGGGCTGCCCGCGCTAGTGCTTGTACGGCGGGCAATAGAGCTATTAAGACAGCAGTAAGGCTGACTGCAACTAAGAAAATGGACAGTGCTAGCCAAAACACGGGGTCAGTCACGGGAGCTCGCCTACAGGAAAAGAATAGGGGGAATGTTCAGGTGGGGATGGTTGAGAGTGAAGGATGGGGCTGTTAGAGGAAGCGTTTTGTGGGATCGCGGGGGGGAAGGCGAGATTCGCGGTTGTTGTCTGCTTCTAATTGGGAGAGGGTTTGGCGATCGCCACGAGAGGCTTCAATACCGGCGGCGATCGCTTCTTTGAGTCTTGCTAAGGTTTCTTCCCAGTTTCGCAGTGCGGATTCTGAGAGACGATCGGCTTGGAGTTGGACGCTGGTAGATAAATCTTCTGCTAACTCCGGGAGTGCATCGGCAGATTTTTTCAATAGTTGGCGTGTTTCTTTGCCCGATCGCGGAGCGATGAGTAAACCGATGGCGGTACCGATGGCTGAGCCAGCTAGCAGCCCACCTACAAATAATCCAGAACGTTTATTTGACATTTCTATAATTCTTACTCATATATCAATTTTAGGGGGCAAAGCCAATTCACAACTACTTATGGGAGAAAAAATATGTCCTAGGTGCTATTTCTTAAGATGTGGTAAACTTTGCCACTGGCTCTGTTGGTGGGGCTTGGGTGAATATCTTAGCGCGATTTACTTGCTTTGTGATACAACTTACCTGAAACGCACAGATCGTCGCCGCCAAAGTGTGATTCCTAAAGTGAGTAATCCTAAAACTTGCTGGAGTTGTTGGACTTGCGATTCTAGTTGCCGGTACTGCTGTCGCAGTTTATGAGTTCTGTTCTCTCTTTTGGCTAGGAAGTTGGGTGCTTGGCTGAGGAAGTTGTGGGCGTTGTTCTCCATTGCGGTGAGTATCCTTTCGACGCGATCGAGCAGTTGTTTTACTTGCCACGCTTTCCAAGCGATGTAAAAGCAAAGGAGGGATATTAGTAGGTTGATAATTAAAACAGCCGTTAGCATTGCGTTCCTGTGGTAATTAACCTTTTTTTTAGTTTATACCAATACTTCTAAAGCAACCGCTTTCGTAGGTTAGGGGCTAGGGACTACGATGCTCAGGACTAGGGAAAGAAGGGGAAGAAGGAAATAGAATCAGGGAGTTTCAGGAACTCAGAACGTCCTAACCGACGAAAGCGGTTGCTATAGTTTAGCACTTGCCTCACTCAATTTTATTGACTTTTTCCCTTTTCCTTCGGGGTATTTAAAAGCCAAATAGCCATAACCATAGAGGGATTGTAAATAGCACAGCGCCACAACCAATTGCCACAGTAGTTACTGCCAAATCTCGGTCTAAACCATATTTTTCGGCAAACAAAGTAGTGATAAAAGCTGGAGGCATACCCATCAGCAAAACTAACAATAGTCTTGGGGGGCCGGTGATGCCAAAAAACATTAAACCAGTACCAACAACTAAGGGAGTTAATAACATCTTAATCGCCAGACAAGTCAATCCCTGTTTGAGATTATGAAAGGAAGAAAGTTTGCTTAATTGTATGCCAATCATAATTAAGAATAAGGTGATTACTGTCCAAGCTCCTGTCTGTAATATCTTGTCTGCTTGTGGAGGTAATGGCAAAATTCTTACTATTAAACCAATTGCAAAAGCCCATAATGCCGGATTTTTTAACACGGTCAAAACAGGGCCTTTCCAACCTTTAATTTTGGGTGCAGTGCCGTAATAAGCTGCTAGGGCTACTCCAAATACGTGGATACCCAAAGTGATACTTAAGTCGTAAAATAATGCCCAAGCAAAGTAGTCCGATCCAACTAATGATAAAATAATAGGAAATCCCAAAAAACCAGTATTTCCTACCATCATTGCGAATAAAAAGCTGCCTTGAGTTGGTTTGCTCCAAGCACTTTTTCTGGCTGGACGATCTTCCTCAAGTGTGGAGATGCTATCAATATTTTTGGGATTTGTTAGACCGCGAGAAATAGCTTTAAGGCGTTCGTCACTAACTCCTAAATCAATCCAGATCCAAGCTAATCCTGCACCTACAAACAAAGCAGTCCATGCTGTCAAGGGAGAAATTATTAGGTATCCAGAGAGGTTGGCACGGCGCATGAAAGCAATAATACTAAATGGTGCGCCGCAGAAAAATAGAAATTTTCCTAAGCCGGTGGAGGCTCCTTTGGGTAGGTATCGACCGAGGATAAATCCTGTCAATACCCATCCAATTAAAGTGGCATATAGTTTTACTAGGGGATTGTCTAAACCGATCATTGCTGATTAGATATTGAGGAATTGGGATAAGACTATATACTAATAAAACTATCAATTTCCTGAATATTGATGTAATATTAATGGTATTGTATAGTAAAGCAGTAAGGTAGGTGCTACTCCTATGAACACTGAGCCGAAAAAGATAAATCTGTTGATAATTGGTACTGGTATGTATGTTTGTGGCCGCAGTACCAAGGGTTATGGAACTGTATTACCAGCGGTGATGCAGCAATATCAGGCGGGGACGATCGATCGGGTATTGATTGCTAGTAAGTCGGCTGAGTCTTTTGCTATTTTTAATGCTAAGCTTGATGCTCTTCAGGAGTTAATGGGGATAGAGATGCCTTGTGTACGTTACCCAATGGGGAATTGTACGGATGGTAATGCTTATCAAGAGGCGATCGCGAATTTGCCAGATCCCGGTGCGGTAATAATTACTACACCCGATCCTTTGCATACTGAGATGGCTTTGGCTGCGATCGCGAGTGGTAAGCACGTACTGGTGGTTAAGCCTCTATCACCAACTGTAGCCGATGCAGAGCAAATGATCCATGCTGCGGAAAATGCGGGAGTTTACGGCGCTGTCGAATTTCATAAGCGCTGGGATTTAGCTAATTTGAAACTTCGCCAAGCGATCGCGGATGGTTCTATTGGCGATCCGCTGTACTTTCATGTAGAATTTAGTCAGCGTAAAATTATTCCTAGCGAAACTTTTTCCGCTTGGGTAGCTGATACTAACATTTTTCAGTATTTAGGCGTGCATTACGCCGATTTGATTTATTTTGTGACTCAAGCTTTGCCATGCCGAATTATTGCGACTGGTCAAAAAAAATGGCTGTCGCAACGCGGTATTTCCGGGTATGATGCTATTCAGGTGTTAATTGAATGGTCAAAGGGTTTTACATCTACGATTTTGACTAATTGGATCGATCCTAACTGCAATGGTGCGATGTCTCAACAAAAAATTGAGGCGATCGGTACCGCAGGGAGGTTTGAGAGCGACCAAACAAAACGGGGTGTTCAGAGTATAACTGACTTAGGAGGCATAGAAGATATTAATCCATACTTCTGTCAGCCTTACATGAGTATCGATAACAAGTATACTGAATATCGAGGGTATGGTATTGAAAGCATCACTCAATTTATTAAGGATGTCGCATCGATTGTAGAAGGGAATAGTTCGCCTGCTGATTTTGAAGGGCGGCGGCCGACATTTCGAGATGCTTTGGTGTCAACGGCATTAGTCGAGGGTGCTAGATTAAGTCTGGATAATGACAGTCAATGGGTGTATTTTACTGAAAAACTAAAGCCATATTTGAAATAAGTATGGGTGTTTTTTTCTGATTTTAAGCCTCGACATCAACAGCAAATTATGGCAAAGCTTGTATCAATTATTATTCCTTGCTTTAACGCTGAAACATGGGTTGGCGAAGCCATAGAAAGCTGTTTTAAACAGTCTTATACCCCGATTGATGTGATTGTAATTGATGATGGTTCTACGGATGGAAGCTTAGAGATAATAAAAAATTATGATGGAAGATTAATTTGGGAAACGGGGCCAAATAGAGGCGGAAACTATGCCAGAAATAGAGGGTTTGAATTAGCGAAGGGTGAATACATTCAATATCTTGATGCTGATGACTATTTACTTCCCGATAAAATTGAAAGGCAAGTTAATTTTTTAGACGGAATGGGTGCAGATATTGTTTACGGTGATGTGAATTATCAGTATCATTTACCTGATGGAGAAATTCTACAGGAAGCTGTCAATATTGTCGGAATTTCTGGCAATTGTAAAGATGTGTTAGAATCTTTGTTGGCTTATGGCTGCTTACCTCCGATTGCCTACCTTTTCAAAAAAAGTGCCGTTATTAATAGCATTAGATGGGATGAAACCTTAAAATGCGGACAAGATCGAGACTTTTTAATTTCTTTACTTATAAAAGGAGCAAAAATTGTCTATCAACCAGGCAGTTATTCAATATATCGTAAATATGGCAATGTGACAGTTTCTACATCTAATAAAGCGCTGTTAGTAGAAAGTTTTTGTATGATTTTGGCAAAAGCAGAGACTCAACTAACTCAGGCGGGAAAACTTGAAGCTAAGTATCAAAAAGCCATAGCTCAAGCATATTACTCAATGAGTAGAAAATACAGTCAAGATATTAATTTTTTGTGCTATTGCCGATTGATAAGCCAGTACATTTTAATGTCAACTAAACTTTTATTGGCAGAAACTAAAATGGCTATTAGCAAGTCTAAATTTAAAATAAATATTTTCTCTAATGAGGTTGAAGAAGACAATGCGTAAGCGTACAGTTACATTAATATTACTATTTTTCTTATTTTTTGGGTTAGCTACTTGTAGCAATAATGCTCCGACAAATCTCACCGGAAATTCACTACCACCACAGAATCAAAATTTCCGAATTTGGTGGTCACAAGGATTTTTACCAGAAGAGAATGAGGTGGTAGCTAGGCTAATATCTCAATGGGAAAAAGAAAGCGGAAAAAAAGCTGAATTAAGATTAATACCACTCAATAGCATTGATGCTGAGACACAAAAAGCACTCAAGGATGGCAATCCTCCTGATGTGCTTTACAGCGCGACTGCGGAAACAAATTTGATTCCTAGTTTGGCGTGGCAAAATCAATTAGCTGATGTCTCTGACTTGATTAATTCCTTTAAAGATTTGTACAATCCTACAGTTCTAGAAGCGGTGTACTTTCAGAATAATATAGCTAAAAAGCGCGCTTACTATTCAGTGCCGATAGGACAGCAAGCCACGCATATTTTGTACTGGCGAAATATCCTGCAAGAAGCTGGTTTAAACGAGCAAGAAATTCCGACTAACTGGGATGACTTCTGGAAATTTTGGAAACAAGCTCAGGATATTTTGCGCCAAAATGGTAAGTCAGATATCTATGGCTTGGGTTTAACTATGTCAGCTTTGGGTACTGATACTTTTTTGATTTTTCAACAATTTTTGGAAGCTTATAATGTAAAAATTGTAGATAAAGATGGTAATTTGTCGCTAAAAAATCCTGCAAATCGCGAGGGGATAATTAAAGCATTAACACAGTACACTAACTTTTACAAAGATGGCTATGTGCCTCCTGATTCTGTAGAATGGAAAGACTCTGGCAATAATGTCAGTTTTCTGGAAAGCCAATCGCTAATGACTGCTAATGGTACGCTGTCAATTCCTTTAACTCAGAAGTTAGAACAGAATCAATATAATAAACTTTCTACGGATCTTTATCTTAATAAGATGGTGACGAGAGGTTGGCCAGAAAAGCCGGGTGGAGGGGAAATTACTTCTATATTAGGTGTCAAGCAGATAGTTATATTTGAAGCTTCTCAACATAAAGAAGAAGCTAAGAGTTTTCTTTCCTCTTTGCTGAAACCGGAAAACTTAAATCAGTTTCTCAAAGAGGGTGGAAAGGGGCGAATAATTCCAGTAATGCCGAAACTTTTACAGGATTCCTATTGGAATAATCCCACAGATCCGCACATATCTGTAGCAATTAAGCAACTTAATGGCTTAACTCGCCCTAGCTATGAAGTATTTAATCCTGCTTATAGTCAGGTACTTGCTCAGAATATTTGGTCTAAGGCTATTCTGAATATAATTAAGGATGGACTATCACCTGAGAAAGCTGCGGAGGAAACAATAGCGAAGATTGAACAGATTTTTGCTCAATGGAAATGAAGTTAGAGTTAGAATGTTAACAGTTAACTATTAACATTATTTATTAAGAGGTAAGCAATGAAGTTCTGGAAAAGCAGCCTATTAAATCAACTTGTTAGCTATTTTTCGCTCTTGTCAGTGGTGACGGTGAGTATTGTGGCTTTGGCTGCTTATACTCGCGCTAAAGATTCTTTACAGCAATCCGTTCAAGATCGTCTAACGGTGGCGACTTCCCTTAAGGAATTTCAACTTAACCAATGGGTTGAAACTCAACGAAAGGATGTGCTTTTAATGAGCCAGTTGCCGGAAATACAACAACAAATAGCAGTTTTGCTAACTGTAGATAACTCAAATCCAGAGTATAAAATAGCTGTTGAACGCCTCACAAAATATTTTTCAGATATAATTGCTGTTAAACCAAGTTTACAAAGTGTTCTCATTACCACCAATGGGGGATTTGTAATATTTGTTTATGGAGAAAGTACAAATATTAAAGGTAAATTTAGACCTTTAGGAGATCCGACGACTTATTTTACTCGTGAAGGTTTTAATGCAGTTGTTCCAAATTTTTACACATCAAATGGAAAATCTGCGATTACTTTTGCCACGCCAGTTTTAGATCAAAACCGTGTCAAGATGGGTGCGATCGCAGTCAATTTGGATCTTAAAGGTGTAGATGATTTAATCCGAGAAAAGACTGGTTTGGGCAAAAGTGGTGAGACATATTTGGTAGGAAAAAGTGGTAATAAAAATGTGTTTATTTCAGTAGATGGAAATAAGCCCCAATTTGCACAAGGGATTCAAAGTGTAGGAATTGATGCCGCGATCGCGAAAAATAGCGGTCAAGGTATTTATGTAAATTATAATGGAGTTCCGGTCATTGGTAGCTATCGTTGGCTGACTAATCAAAACCTCGCATTATTGGCAGAAATGAGCCAAGCAGAAGCCTTTGAACCTGCGAATAGATTATCGAGGGATATTTTATTAATTGGGTTAAGTTCCGCTGGTGTTTTATTAGTAGCAGTTTATCTAATGTCGCGTCGAATTACTCAGCCAATTCTAGCCATTGCTGAAACTGCAAGAGAGGTGGCAGATGGTAATTTGAACTCTGCTGCACCCGTGCTCACCGAAGATGAAATTGGGATTTTGGCACAAGCTTTTAATCAGATGATTGGACAAGTAAAAAGCTCGAATCAGGCACTTTCAAATTACAGTCAAACTCTTGAACAGCGGGTGACAGCAGCTACGGCAGAACTTCAAGATACTCTCTCGTATCTCGCCTCAATTATCGACACAATTGCTGACGGCTTATTAGTAACAAATGTTAATGGCAGAATCACTAGATTTAATCCAGCTCTTAGCAATATGTTCTGTCTGGAAAACATCGATTTAATAGGTAAATTTACGGAGGAAGTGTTCGGAAGTGAAGTATCTGAATTGATAGATAATACTAAGCGACCTCCTCACGAAATTTCTACTGTAGAATTAGCAATGCCAGGTGGCAGATTTGCTAAGGGTTCAGGAGTTGCCATTCTTAAAAAAGCTGCATTAGATAGCGAAGTTCCCACTTATATAGGTTCCGTCATTTTGATTCGAGATATTACTGCGGAAAAAGAAGTCGATCAGATGAAGACAGATTTTATTTCTACTGTTTCTCACGAACTGCGAACCCCACTCACTTCTGTCCTTGGTTTTGCCAAACTTATCCAGAAAAAATTAGAGGAAAATGTCTTCCCTATCGTAGTGACAGAGGATAAAAAAGTACAACGAGCTGTGAAACAAGTTGGAGATAATCTTCAGATTATTATTACTGAAGGCAAACGGCTGACCGATTTGATCAATGACCTTTTAGATGTTGCCAAAATGGAGGCTGGTAAGATAGATTGGAAGATGGAACCCATGAGAGTTGATGATTTGATTGACAGGGCAATTGCTGCAACTTCTGCTTTATTTGAAAATAAAGGGCTAGAATCTATTAAAGATATAGAGGAAAATCTACCTGAGTTTGTGGGAGATAAGGATAAATTGATTCAAGTTATGATTAATTTAATTTCTAATTCTATCAAGTTTACTGACAAAGGTTCTGTCACTTGTAAAGCTAGTAAGATAGCTGATGAAATTAAGATTAGTGTTATTGATACAGGTATGGGAATTGCGGAATCTGACCAACCAAAGGTATTTGAAAAATTCAAGCAAGTGGGAGATACTTTGACAGATAAACCAAAAGGTACAGGTTTAGGACTGCCGATTTGTAAACAAATTGTCGAACATCACGGCGGTAAAATTTGGGTAGAAAGTGAATTAGGTAAGGGTAGTAGCTTCTCATTTACACTGCCATTGAAAGTAGCTGAAACAACAGAAATAGAGATTAAGAAATTGGACATGAATACCTTTCTCAAGCAGTTAAGAGATCATGTTTCTAACGCTACACTTGGTGAGAAACAGCAGAAAACTATTCTAGTAGTTGACGACGATGAGAACATTCGTAAACTATTAAGACAGCAATTGGAGGCTGAAGGTTATGCTGTCAAAGAAGCTCAAGATGGTAAGAATGCCCTAGTTACAGCGAAACAAGAACTCCCAGACTTGATTATTCTAGATGTGATGATGCCAGAAATGAATGGTTTTGATGTGGCAGCAATTCTCAGAAACGATCCTATGACTATGGGTATTCCAATTGTGATTAATTCGGGAGTAGAAGATAAAGAAAGAGGCTATCGTATTGGTGTCGATCGCTATTTTATTAAGTCAAGCGACTCCGAACCAATGCTTCAAGAAATCGGCTGGTTACTATCTCAAGGATCGTCCAAAAAGAAAGTTTTGATTGTGGATGAGAATGTGTCAGAAGCTAGAACTTTAGCAGAGGTACTGAAAGCCAGAGGATACAGCGTGACAGAAGCTCTCACAGGTGAAGAATTCAGGAAAAAGGCGATGTCTGTGAAACCAGATTTAATTATTGCAGATGCTGATGTTTGGCAGAAATCCGAGATTTTGCAAGCTCTGCGATTTGAAAAAGATTTAGAAAATACTTTCTTCCTGATGTTAGGAGAAAATAAACGAGATACTATACATATAGATTCTAAAAAAAATGAGCCAAATTAGTCTTAAACGCCTGGTTTCTCAAAAAGAAGCATTGTATCTCATTCATACTCTGCTCAGTGTTATAGATACGCGAATCAGCATTCAGACTGTTGATGGTAAATTATTAATGGGTGATTCTAGTCAGAGTCAATCTCAATATCCTGTGGAAGTGGATGGAGAGATAATTGGATGGGTTATGGGAGATCCGAAAGCTGCTGCGATCGCTTCTTTACTAACCTATTTAGCAGCTCAAGAATTGGAAAAAAAGACTTTAGCAAAAGAAGTCTTGGATAAATATCGAGAAATTAATCTTTTTTACTCTCTTTCTGAGAAGTTGACAGCTTGTTTAGATGTCCAAGAAATTGCTAAATTGGTAATTGTTGAAGCTAAAAAACTCATTCAGGCAACAAACGTTTCTGTAATGTTACTAGATCCTCAGAGCCAAAAGCTGGAGATCGCTGTCGCTGATGGCAAAGAGTGCGAAGCTAAAACCCCTCTTGCTCCTGGGATTGGGATCGCTGGCAACGTATTTTTAAATAATAAAGCTGAAATAGTTAATAATGTGTTGAACGATACTCGGTTTGTCTCTGGGGAAAATTCTATTACTTGTTTGATATGCGCTCCGCTTAAAACTCAGAATGGTTGCATCGGCGTGATTAATATTAGCAACGAAGCACCTGTAAATTACAAAGCCCAAGATTTGAAATTTGCTACGAGTCTGGCTTCGATAGCGGCAGCGGCGATTGAAAATGCTATGCTTCATAAAAATAAGCTACAAGAAGAACGGATTAAAAGTCAACTAGAACGCTACATTCCGCCACAACTGGTAAATGCGATCATTACAGCAAAAGAAGGTGATATTTCTTTGGCTCCTACTAAGAAAAACATTGCTATTTTATTTTCAGATATTAGAAGTTTTACTACTAAATGCGAGGAGTTACCTCCTGAAACGATTGTGGGATACTTGAACGAGTATTTTACCCACATGGTAGATGTGATTTTCAGTTACGAAGGGACTGTGAATAAGTTTGTGGGGGATATGATTGTAGCAATGTTCGGGGCACCGGCTAAACTAATAGATAATGAAAAGCAGGCGATCGCGGCGGCAATTGGAATGCAATTGCGGCTGAGAACTATTCCTGTTACCTGGATTAAAGAAAATTTTCTCACAGGTATTGGTATTAGTTCTGGAGAGGTTGTCATCGGTAACATTGGCTCGCCACAGCACCTTGACTATACTGCGATCGGCGATGAGGTTAATTTGGCATCGCGGCTGCAAGGTATCGCTCAAGGGGGGCAAATCCTCGTCAGCAGCAGCGTGTATGAAGCGACGAAGGAATTTTTTACCTATCGGGAAGTTGGCAACGTCACCGTTAAAGGAAAACGCAAAAGTGTAGACGTTTTTGAGGTAATATATTAGGGAAATGGTTAGTGGTTAGTGGTTAGTGGTTAGTGGTTAGCTGTTACGAGTTAGTTGTTTGAGTTAATTTTTAGGAGAAAATACAACCAATCAACAACAGCTAATAACCACTAACCATTAACCACTAATAACTACCTTTTAGCACTAAAAATGACTAAAAAAATCCTAATTGTGGACGATGAACCTCATATCAGAATGCTGTTGGAGCAAACTTTAGAGGAACTAGAAGATGAGGGAGTAGAGTTGCTAACTGCGGAGGATGGAGAGATTGGATTAGCAACAATACAGCTAGAAAAACCTAACCTAGTTTTTCTAGATGTGATGATGCCAAAAATGAGCGGATTTGAGGTTTGTCATCAAGTCAAAAATGTCCTAGAGCTGAAAGATGTTTATATTATTATGCTGACAGCTAAGGGTCAAGAATTTGACAAGAAAAAAGCCGAGGAGATGGGTGCAGATTTGTACTTAACTAAGCCTTTTGATCCTGATGAAGTGTTGGAAAAAGCACAAGAAGTTTTAGGTATTTGATTGTCTTCTCAATCAACAAATTAAGTAAAGAATTAATATGGGTATGTAATATCACTTTCAATACAGGTTTTGCAATGTAAGCACTACTATACTTGCGGAGTGCGATCGCGCCCAAACTAGCCGCACCTAAGTATTAATACTCATTCAGCGCCGCAAATTTTTTCTATAAACACCTTGACATCAGCGATAACCTATGTGATAATTTTGTTGATGAATACATCAACTATGGGCTACACACATGGCACGCCAAACAAAACAACCCTCCCAGGTCAAGCCTCAAAGTTCCAGCAGCCAAGCAGCCTCCAATACTCGCAGCAAATTTACCCTCTACAATTTTGCCGGCAACGAAAGGGCATTCTATTTAGTAGACAGCATTAATTTAGAACGAAAGCCGGGTGATATCCCTGAAAAATCAGTGGCTCATAATATCATCATCATCGATCGTTCTGGCTCTATGTACTATGACTTAGAACCCCTGAAAGATACTTTAATCAAGCTTTTGACATTAGATGAATATAACAATTACCAACTAATTGTTAGCTTGATTTCTTATGCGTCTCATGGCGATGTAACTTGCCATTTTCAACGCATTCCGATTCAAGAAGTAATGAAGCTTAACTCACCTTACATTCAGGAAATTCAGAAAATAAAGACAGGCTCATATACTGGAATGTCTCAGTCGATGAAACTGGCTAAGTCTTTGATTAAATCAGGTGAACTAACTGCCATTAATTTACATACAGATGGTTATGCAAATGACCCCAGTGCCAATTCTGAAATCGCAGCCTTAGAAAAAATCTGCGAAGAATTGAAAGGTATGGATGTGTTTGCAAATACCATCTCTTATTCCAGCGCTGACTTTAAATTGCTCTCCAAAATTGCCAACACATTGTCAGGTAATTGTATCCGAGCAGGCGAAGTCAAAATGATTTATAATGCTCTTTACGATACAGCCAAACTGTTAGGCAGTTCCGTTGCGCCACCGCTGGAAGAACCGTTAATTAACGAGTATGATTACCAGGTTTTCGTTTCTAAAAATGCGAAAAAGGTCAACGGTTCATTAACTACTCTGAAAATTTGCGGACTCAAGGAAGACGATCTTGGAATGTTTTACAAATATCAGAAAGTCAGCAAAGAGGAGTATGAAAAATTAGATATTCCTGTTGCTCAAACTGATGATTCTGTGTTTGCTTTTGCCAAGGCTAATCTTGCTGATGGTAATTTGAATACTGCCAAGTATGCACTAGCGAGTACCTTTGATGCTACTTTGACAGAAAGACACGCCAAGGCTTTGACAAATTCACAAATAGCTGATTTTACGGAAGATTTAGAACAAGCTATTTTTGAGCCGGATGTGTTAAAAACTCATACAATTGGCGATCGCGTCAAAGTCAGCGATAAAATTTCCGTTTTGGAGTTAATCAAAATATTGGAGGCACACAAAAACAGCATCATTATCAACCTCAAACACTTACAAGAAAACTATCAGCGCAAAGGTTTAAAACGAGTTGAAGGGAAGCGAGATGAAAATGGCAACCTGGTTAAACCTTGGCTGACCACTGAATCTTTAGATGGCGGCGAATACGTACAGATGGGCTCATTTGCCATCAATCAAAATACGGCGACAATTAATATGTTGATTACCAGAAAAGTTAAGCTGGTAAAAGTTGAAGATGGCACTAAGATTGAGGAAGTCGCGGGAATTTTGGTTAACGATCTCAATACTTTCAACAATTATACGATTGCTAGCGATGGGGAAGTTAATGTTACGTTACTCCGCATTAAAATTAGCAGCAAAGCTGTATTTGATTTGCTGAAAGGACGCGGTGTAATTGAAAAAGATGGTTTGCCTGCTGAGGAATTTGATTTCCGTTCCGAGTACGATATTAAGTTAGATAGTTTACCGCTAGTACCTTTTGATGGACGTTACAGTAGTTTGGATGGGGTGTTTGCAGAACTGGCGGAAATCAAGGTAATTTCCAGCATTTTATCTGCTCATTTGAAGGCGGAATCAGAGAGTTACACGGCGGAACAATTGGAGGAATTGAAACAGCATTATCTGTCGAAAAGCCTGTATATCAACTTTCCGACGACGACAGAATACACGGATTTGAAGGACGCGATCGCCAACGGTTCAGTAGATTCGCGAGTTAGTTTCAAAATCGACATCGGTAGCAAAGATATCCTCAACTTCGGCAAATTCCACTCGGCGAATAAGTTCCTCGATCGCCTCTATGAAGTTTATCATAAGGATACTGGGGAAAAGTTGGATAAACCCACCTTTGATGCCATCTTGGATCTGCCTGTGATTTTCGGACATAAGACACTTTCATCACGTACTAAAATCACCAAGGTTGACGACTTGATGAAGCTGATTTTTGATGAGTTTCTGGGGTTAGAAAATAACGGAGTTTTTGCCGCTATTTTATCAAAAGTTGGTGCTGATAGTTTGCTGCGACTTTTGCAAGCAAAATGGAAGGGAGAAGATGTCAAGCGAGAGGAGTTTGTAGCAGCTTTAGCTAGTGCGAATGAGCGACTGGAAGCTTATGCTGAAAAGCTGTATAGCGAGAAGGTTTCGCCGTTGGTTTTCTACATCGGTTCTACTGGACTGATCCCCGATGAAATGGAGGCTAAGGCTGCGACTGCTGATGAAATTGGTGCTAAGTATGGGAATTTACAATTCTCTAAAGATGAGCAAGAGGGGATGTTTTTTGAAGTGGGAGATTGCATTATTAGCGTGTATGCTAAGAATGAGTATTTCACCGTAGGGAAATAGAAATTAGGGTGGGCATTTTGCCCACCTTGGTTAAATATCGCTTAACGCAAAAAAACCGGGTTTCTCCGAAAAATTGTCGATTTCTCCAAGAGATATTGACGCAGAAACCCGGTTTTTGCCCCGCGTGTAAGTCTTGTTTTAGTCAGATTTTGTTTTAGTCAGATTTTGTCTGTTGGTGATTAAATGTTACAATGTTTTCGTGACCACCGTCGAATCTGGCTACTGTTCCCTCTTCTGCTGTGGCAGGTGGTGTTCGGTTTGGAGGCATGGTTAAACCTTTTGCTTTTTCAGGGCTGACAGACTGTGAAGTGGTGGGAGTAGATTGGTTATCCGACTTATTGGTATTAGACATGATTCAGGAAGATAACAACACTCAAGATATTATGGATACACCACCATTGCCACAACCCCAACTCGATCGCACACCGATTACCTTCGATCAATACGAAGCTTATACACCCGAAAAACTAGAACTATGGCAGGGTTTCTATAACTATGGAGGGCAAGATTTCACAGGTTTTTATCTTGCAGTATTAGCTAATATGGGGTTACGGGAAGCAGTTAGTCACGTACCGCTTTCACTCTGGCTGGAGGCAATTCAAGAGTTAGCTTTGCAAAATCCTAAACTCAATTTTGATACTGAGATTGGGGAAGCTATGCTTAACCGCTTGAACCGAGGATTGGAAGCTTTGCAAGCAGTTGCAGAGTATTTGGAAGAAAAAGGTTAGTCGCGATCTCCAAATCCCTTAAATCAGAAGATCCATTCACATAAGCTACATAGATTATCGATTAAAAATTGTAACTATTTCTTAGGTAATCCAAATCGTCATTTCTGATAATTAAAGTTGATGGAGAATAATTTGGACATTTTACTATATAGCTGATATCTTTTTCGGGAAAAAACTGAGGCTTACAAATTATATTTTTCCCCGGAACAAAAGAAATATCTCCTGACTGATTCTGCTGTACAGGAAACAAGTGATTGCAATTAAAGCTAGAAGTAATCTCTATAGGAACTCCAGAAAGTAAAGAGTCAATTTCATTTTTTTTAAAGTATTTGTAACAGGGTGGTATTACATAATGTCGCGACTTATCTATATGAAATTCTGTGAAATAATTTAAAGGAACTGAATCTCGATTTAATGACATCGGGGTTTGACCCATCAAAAGCGTAACGACAACTAGCAAATCATTTATATAGGTTAGCTTATAAGCTTTTCCTACTAAATCTAGTTTGGGGTTACTGCTTTCACAATTTGACACCAACCACTGAAAATAAGTTATATCATTAACCTTCTCAAAAATTCCTTGTTTGTTTAGGGTAGCAATTTCAAACGAGCCTCCGTAAGAAGATAATATATTCTGACAATCTTTAGCTAATAATGCTCCACAGATAGTTAGTGAGTGTATAACAGCATCGTCGAATTCACTTATTGAGGGCTTTCTTGGTTGAACTCCCTCTTCTAATAGACGTATTAAGTCGTCACTCCCCGACCCAGCTATGAATACACTCCCATACGTATGTATTGTTTTTTGATGAATTTCTACTTCATTAAAACTATACTCAAATTCTTTTATGCCGTCGTCATCAATAATATATCCTATGAATCCCACACATAAATTTCCAATCCACTCACTTATTTCAGCGTTTTCAAAAAAGTTTTTTAAAGAATATCTTGTAATTTTTTCTACATCGGAAATAGTCTTTAATTCTTTTAAGATTGTATATGCAGCACACTGGTCTCCTGACCATGCAACCATTAGATTTGATGTGATTATATTAACTTTTTGGCTCAGTTCTGTAATCCCGCGATATAAATCTTCAGGAGGAGATTCTTTGAGGTCTTCATCAGTAGGAATATTAATACGTTTTGAGGGGTCAGGACAAGTTATCAGTACATCTCCTATTAGTACAGGATGATTATTGATGTAGAATGCAGCTATTAATGTCATTTAACAAACTCTTAGATTTAGATATAAGTAGTATCAAAAAAGAAAATGAGGGAAGAGGTGATTTTGATTACTCAAAAAGGTATGCCATCATCATCCTCATCCTCTTCCACAGCCTTAGCCGTCATCCGCCAACTATTAATATACTCAATTTGCACATCAATTTGATTAATCGCCTCCCCCAACCGTCTTTTAATATACTCAGTCAAATTCACCATAAAATCTAACTCAATTCCCACAGACTGCACCAATCTCGCTAACACCGCAAAATCCACCTTTAAAATATAAGAACTCCCTAATTTAAAATGAGGAGTATTCGATTTTTCCTGCACGATCATCGCATTTTTCACTCGCTCTTTCAAATGAGCAACTTCTGAATCTAATAACCTCCACTCCGGCAAAAGTTCTCTATGCCTTTCCCCCAATGCGATTAAATTCTCATCCTCTGGTGCAGGCGTACTTTTCTCCTTTGATTTCCGTCGCTGCTGTACAGCAGAAGTCAACCGAAAACTAGAAATTTCCTCAATTTGCAATGAGGGATGAGAGATTAATTTACCTAACTGTTTTTGAACTTCCTTAGTTAGAGTCACTGGAAAATTTAGCTCAATTCCCTGACTTTCTGCCAAATTTGCCAAAGTCATAAAATCAACCTTCATCGTTGTCGAACTGGATAGTTTAAAATAAGAATTCTCAGTCACATTTTGTGCCTGCATTCCTGCTTTCATCCGTTCTTTAATCTCAGCAATTTCTGAATCTAGAGGTTTCCATTGCGCCTCTATTTCCTGATATTGCTCCCCCAATAATGTCAAGTTTTCCGTTGCTGAATCTGGGCAATATTCATCAACTATTTCTATTAAATGATTATGAACTTCAGCTAAATAAACCACATCCATCTTGGCATATTCTAGCTGCTTCTCAGTCAGCGGACGTTTGCCCCAATCGCCTCCCTGTTCTGCTTTATCTACATTGGGAATACCACAAAGAGCCTCGATTAAAGTTTTAAGTTTGTGATTAGGTAATGGTAAAACATAGTAAGGAATCTTTCTCGCCAATTTTAAAGTACAAGTAATATTTTGAGCGCGATCGTTACCCAGAAATCTAATATCATAACTGGCATTGTGCATCACTTTTTCAATATCAGGATTGACCATGATTTTGTCTATAAAATCTGCCGTTAATTCCGGTTCATCTAAGACATCTAGCAGAAAAGAAGCATTTCCTGTTAAATCATTAGCATCAGCCAACACCTGAATTAGAGATAATTTAGGGTTAAATTTATAGTCAGCTATTTCTGTATCAATCCACAGAATTCTAGCTTGAGAAAATTTAGCAATCAGTGCTTTAATATCATTAGCTGCTGTTAAATAAGGCATTTTAGAGATTTTAGCTATTAATCTGATAATTATACATTTAACGGTTAACAGTTAACCGTTAACCGTTAACAAATTACCAATGAAAAAACGGGCTAACCCGTATATGGTTAACCCGCAAGCTTGGGAACGCGCAGATAAATTAGTTTTGCACAACCAGTTTGACGTTGGCATTTTGCAAACCGCGTTGTTTTACTGCTGCCAAAGTTTTGTTCACAGCGTACTTCTGGTTGATAGAATTGATCAACTCAGTTTGGTTGTGCTTTTTGGCGACACCCCACAGGTCGGCAATCAGGTCAAAAGAACCGTCGCTGTTGCGAGACCAACCCAAGTCATACTCACCTTCGAGAACTGCAACGATGTCAGAGCGAACGCGCTGGCCATTGTAGCCCCGCACATCAGCTTCAGACTTCACATTGATACCCAGGTCGCGCAGGGAAGCCTTCAGGATTTCGGCATCGGTGATTTTGGTACGGAGTGTGCTAAAGTGTGACATTGGGATTTCCTCCTAAAAGAACTGAGAAACTAAAACAACGGTTTGGATTTAACAGTGCCGCTAGGCGGCTTTTTTTGAAACTGCTAGCAAGGGAAGTGCTAGCCTTTGCTCCTGGGAAGAACCAGGAGAAAGCTTTTTAGAACTCCATTCGCTGATATTCAGCGACTGAAGATGCAGCCGGCCGCGCACGCTGTCTGGCCCAGTCACGCAGAGCCGTGACTTGTTCGCTCATAGTTTTTGACAGCGGCATTGTGGATTTAATCGCGGCAATGATATCTAACTGCGTGAACTCTCTATCTTGAGCGAAGGCTTCGTACATTGCTGCAACCAGCGCTTGCTCAATCTCGGCACCTGAAAAGCCATCGGAGACATTGGAAAGTTGTTCTAAATCGAAGCGAGCAATGTCTCGACGACGTTTGGACAGGTGAATCTTAAAAATATCTTGGCGTTCTTCTTTAGTGGGTAAATCCACGAAGAACAGTTCGTCAAAGCGCCCTTTTCTCAGAAACTCCCCAGGTAAGCGTTCTACGCGGTTGGCCGTCGCCATTACAAATACGGGGGATTTTTTCTCCTGCATCCAGGTGAGGAAGGAACCAAAGATCCGGCTGGATGTGCCGCCGTCAGAATCAGCAGAACCGCCACCTCCCGCAAAGGATTTGTCCAGTTCGTCTATGAAGAGGATGGCTGGTGAGATCGATTCAGCGGTTTTGAGGGCGTTGCGGAGGTTGGCTTCAGAACGACCAACCATTGACCCATCGTAGACTCTACCCATATCTAAGCGTAGCAAGGGTAGCGACCAGAGGCGAGAGGTGGTCTTAGCAATTAAGGATTTGCCGCATCCAGGTACGCCTAGAATTAGCATTCCCTTGGGTTGAGGCAAACCATACTCTCTTGCCCGCTCTGTAAAAGCGTTAGAACGTTGCCGCAACCATCGCTTTAGTTCTTCCAAACCACCGACAGCATCGAGGGTTTCGTCTTCTTCGATAAACTCCAGAATACCGTTGCGTCGGATGAGCTGTTTCTTTTCAGACAGGATGATATCTACTTCTTCTTCTGTCAGGCGACCTGTCGTTACCTGAGCTTTGCGGTAAACTTTTTCGGCTTCGTCCTTAGTTAAACCCAAGGCGGCCTTGAGCAGTTTTTCACGCGCTTCGGTGCTGATGCGGCGCGGCTTAGCTTGCTCCAACTGCTTCGATAATACTTGATTTAGTTCCTTCATGTCCGGCAGCGGGAAGTCTAAAACAATTACTTCCTTTTCTAGTTCGATGGGAACTTGCAGCACAGGGGACATGAGAATGATAGTTTTTTGCGTGCCTTTGAAACTGGCGATCGCATCCCGCAACCACCTGGTAACAGCGGGAGAATCTTTAAAAGGATGTAAATCTTTGAATATATAGATGCCAGCACCGCCGTTCGGCTCCTTCTGTCTGATCACCCATTCAATCGCCGCCTCTGGTGAGACTGTATTATGCTGAGTGGTGACTCGGGGTTGACCATACTCTACGATCCCGTGAGTTACTGTCCAGACGAATACCCGTCGCTGGGGCTTGGTTTGTGCAATTGTGGCAATTGCCTGCTCAGACCGCTCCTCCTCAGAAGTTATGAGGTAGATCAGAGGATATTGAGCTTGGATTAGAATGTTAATTTCTTCTTGCATATTCCTCGATCCGTTTGAGTCGGTGCATCATTGCTAAATCTCAATGCCCCCAGCATCTGATTCTGAACGCAACCAGTGCTCGCTACCCTTTCAGGTAGTAGGGAAAGATTAGCAGGGAACTAATTCTTCCTCTCCCGGTTGAGCAGTGCTACTTGCCGTTTGCACCTGCTTTACTGGAAGCTCCTGTTCACCCACTAGGCTCGGCTGACCTTTTAATGAAACCAGCTCTCCTTCTCGGATGACAACTGAACCGGTACATTCGGGACAAGCGTATACCCGATGGGTTTGTCCATAAGATGTCTCTACTTCATCAACCAGTTCTGAGTTGTTTAGGTAGAATACAATTGCTCTTTCGGCAATTGCTGACATCGGTTCGGATTCAACCGCAGCTTTGATTTTGAGCTGGCGGTGGAGTTCGGGTGGTAGGTATAAGGTAACTTTTTGCTTATCTTGCATATGACAGTGAATTGGCTTACCCGGGTATGTATTTAACAATAGCGGCTCTCTTTTTTGATGTCAAGACTCTATGCTGGTTTAGCGGCATTATTGTAATATTTCGTTACATTTGATGGTTATTAGTGGTTCGTAGGTAGCTGTAAGTGCTTTATGGTTGGCGGTTCTATGCCTTATTACTTAAAGAAATTGCTTTGCGGCGTAGCTCTGGGGGCGGCGCTGTTGGGCTGTAGTTCGCCAGCTACCATTCAGTCAGGGAATTGGCAGACCTATCGCAATGCCCGTTACAACTTCGAGTTCCTTTATCCTGATAATTGGGTAGCTGCGGAAGCCCCCGCCAATGGTGATGGTCAAGTATTCAGCGATCCGAAAAACCCAGTAGTGGAGATTCGCGGCTGGGCTGGCTATAACTTAGCTGCGGCGACTGGTAAGCAACGAGACAAGAATAATAGTATAGATAGACCAAAACCTTTACAGCGAAATTTTACTACTGAGCAAGGCTTGTCGGGGGAGCTTAAGGTCGATTTGGGGTCGCAAGTCAGTTCGATGACGCTAACGCTGGTGACAGGGGACGTGCGTTACAACTTCCAGGGTAAAGCTCCTAGTAAGCAATTTGCCGATTATTACAAGTTTTTTTACTACGTTGCTAGTCAATATCGGGTATCACCGCAGCCGAAGTAATATGGCAGGAGGAGGCAGGAGGCAATCGATCGTTTTTTAACCGCCTTGGCAGTATTCTCTATAAGCTAGGTTTCTTTTAATACATTGGAGTTGTTTCTTAATGGCTTGGATTTTTTTGTTGCGTTTAGGTCGTCGTTGTTTGGCTACTGTTAACTAGCTTTATTGGTAAATGAATAACGCTAGTTATACCAATTTTTAATGAAGTTTAACAGTCTAATTCCATTGAGGTTGGTAATCAAACAACCATTTGAACTGCAAATCAGCCAACCTTGTCGGAGTAAGCTTGTAAATCCAGTTCCGCAAAAAACATCCAAGCGCCGTATCCGCCTGTGCCAATTTGCCTACTTGTCTGGAACTATTGAATACACGAGTAACTCGCTGAGTGCGACTAGCTTCAAACTGCCGCAATACCGAAGGAATAGTATCCCCACCAGAATAGTTAGTAAATAACAGTGAAGCTAGTTCAAAAGCATCTTCTACCGCCATACAACCCCCTTGACCGATACTCGGTTGAACAGGGTGCGCGGCATCCCCGATTAAGGTAACTCGCCCTTGCCCCCATTGACTTCCCAGCGGTAGCCGATCTACAATATCATCTCGGTAAATCTTCTCCCCTTCTAGAGCCTCGATGATAGCTGGTACTGGGTCAGCATAGTCTTTAAACAGGGAACGTAACGCATTCAAAGAACCACCCAGTGCATCGTCATTACCACCCACCTCCGTGTTGTGGAAAGCATAGAAAGCAAACCTACCGCCACCAACATCGAAGTAGCCAAAGCGAGTGCCCTGACCCCAAAATTCTGCCCAACTGTATTGTGAATCTAGTGGTAAGCCAGACCCCTCAAAGTAACCTCTCCAGCAGCAAGTCCCACTGTAAACAGGCTCCTCTAACCGCTCCCTACCATTCAGCCTAGCCCGTACCTTAGAGTAAAGACCATCAGCACCGACTAAGATATCACCCTCAACAGTGCAACCATCAGAGAAAAAGACCCGAATGCCATTGTCCGTCTCCTCAAATTTCTCAAAGGCAACGCCAGTTCGCACCGTTCCCTCTGGCAAAGCTTCCAGTAAAATCTGCTGAAGTTCAGGTCGCAGGAGGCACACACCCAAATCTTCTTCGCCGATGAATTGAGGAGCGTTAATGTAGAGGGGTTCCCCTTGTCGATCAAAAAACCCACCTTTGAGAATCTTGCCTCCCGAATGGTAGAAGCGCTGGTAAATCTGCCCTGATTGCAACAGCTTATAAACGCGCAAAGCATTGCGTTGAATAAATATCCCTCCGGGCCCAGATAGCATAGCATCCAAACCGCGCTTCTCGTATAGTTCAACTGCAATGCCGACATCAAGACAAGCACGGGCTAGGGTCAGACCGCCAATTCCACCCCCGATGATAATTACCTTTGATACTGAAGCCATATTATTGGGTAAGCTGTAATCGATAATTAGCGCTCTTCTGTCACTATAAGTAAAATAATCAGCCCATAAGCTAGCTGATGTACTAAATCACAGATGACACAGTTTGCCAACCAACTCGCACCTTCAAACCACCAGACAAGTGAGCCCTTCGAGCTTCGCCCATACCAGCAACACATCATCAGTACACTCTACAAACTGCTCAGACAGCGGACTAAACGGATTCTTGCTTACGGGGTTCAGGCTGCGATTTGGTGCTACTGGCTGTACCGCTTAAGACTGAGAATTCAGTGGCCGTAAACGCCACTTGTTTCTGGGTGCCCAGCCTGAACCAGGTTTTCTGGAAGTCAGCGATCGCACGACTACAAACATCCCTGATAATTTTCAAAGGTAGCGATAGTTAAGTAGCGCGATCACTTTCGCTATTCGTCGGTTGGACTGCCATCATGTAGATTGGCATATTCATTGCTGTTGTTGAGATACTACTTTGGGGGGCAGCAACTAAATTAGCTGGATTCAAAGAAAATAATCCCCCAGCACTAGCTACTGAAGCAGTTGGATTTGTGGGTTGAACCGTTGTCATTTGCGTTGATTGAGATACAAGCGCCCCGCCAACGACCGCAGCGAAATATAATGGCACCACAGGAATTAACTGACCCGTTTCCTCTACTTTCGCTTCGCTAGAAACACAAATAATTTGGGTGAGGATTTCCGCGAATCCTCCCAAAGCATCTTTGTCAGTAAAACCCCGTCCACCGGTCTCTTGTGCTACACGGGCGAACTCAGCCGCCGTTTTATCTCGCCCCTTGCTCTTAGACGTTCCAAAATAAGTATGGACGATCGCGCCAGCACTTTTGGCTTTTTCAATCGCCCGATTAGCTGCCTCAATATCCTCTTGTTCGGTATCGTCACCACCTTCAAGAGCTTCGTCACTTAAATAAAAAATCGCACGGGATGCACCATCTCGCCAATTAAAGTGTGCCGAGATATCCTCAATCGCTCTAGCTCCGTCCTCTTGCGCTCCGCCACCAGGAATCTCGCCGCGCTTGCGACCTCTTATTTCTGTTTCAGCAACTCCGCAACTATTAATTAGATATGCCCGCAAAGTTTGCTGGAAATTGGTATTTTTCCAAGTTCCTTCCAGCCCAAACCACTCAACTCGCAAATCGCTCGGACAGCTTGAACTAGCGTTTTTTATAGCAGCTTCTGCGGCATTGCTCAGGCCTTCAGCTTCGTCTTTCATTGAAACGCTAGTATCGATGACTATCACCAAGTCAACCGACTTGTTTTGAGGAGTAGAACTCGTGCTTGACTGGGTGCTAGTTGCTGAAAAACCAACTAAATGCTGCGCTTGCACGAAGTAAACAGGGATAACGGGAACGAGTTGAGGGGTAGTATCTCTATTTCTAGTCGAGCAAATAACCGTTTTCAGAATCTCAGCAAAACCACCAATAGCATTTTGATTCCTAAAACCGTGTCCACCCGTTTCTTGTGCTAGGCGGACGTACTCAGCCGCCGTTTTGTCTTGTCCTTGGCTTTTAGATGTTCCGAAATAAGTATGGACGACAACTCCAGCATTTCTGGCTTTTTCAATGGCGCGATTAGCTGCTTCAATATCCTCTTGTTCGGTACTGTCGCCACCACCTTCTAAAGCTTCGTCACCTAAATAAAAAATCGCACGGGTGGCACCATCTCGCCAATTAAAGTGAGTGGAAATATCCTCGATAGCTCTAGCCCCGTCCTCTTGTGCGCCGTTTGCGGGAACCTCGCCGCGCTTGCGACCTCGTATTTCTGTTTCATCGACTCCGCAAGTAGTAACTAGATATTCCCGTAAAATTTGCTGAAAGTTGGTATTGTCCCAAGTTCCTTCAATGCCAAACCACTCAATTCGCAAATTGCACGGACAGCTTAAACTAGCTTTTTTGATAGCAGATTCTGTGGCATGGTTAAGAATGTCGATTTTGTCTTTCATTGAGGGGCTGGTGTCGATGACAATTACTAAATCGACGAGGGTAGCCTCTTTCTCAGGGCGAGTGATTGCAGCCATGATTTTTTGTTCTCTAAAATAAGTCTTTTTTAACTTTCTGAAAAATCTCACTTATTCGCTAAGACCAAATCCGACCCCGGCGGAATGGCTTCGGTTCTTTTTCTGAAGCGTTTTGATTTTTGAGCATTTCCTCCCACCAAAAGCCATTATTTTTAAGTCCGGTGGCTAACAAATGTTGTTTGGCATCTTCAAGTTTATTGGCTGCTTCTGAGGCGTTTTCTGCTTGAGATTCCTGACCCTCTGTAGCTGCTTCTTTTGGCTGGTTTTTCTCAGAATTTTTAGCCATAGTAAGTAATTCTCCACTTTCTGTTAACTATTACTACTCATGCAGAACATTACAGACACCTACATCCACTGGAAGACTTAACTTGTTGATAATTTCTGTAGGCAAATGCTGCTGGGTCGTTAAAGTTTGCTCCGTACAATAAATCCATGCGAATGCCGACTAAATCTTCTACTGTTCCGTGAATGACATCTACTGCTTGATGAGGATAGATAATATCAGGTCTTTTTACAGGGGGAGAAAGTTTTGGTAATCTCATTTTTTCCTCTCTAAGCTAATCAGAATGCAAGTCCGTAGGTTGGGTGCAAACAAGTAAAACTAAATACTTATTGAAACTTAATTTTGATAGGTTGGGTGCAAACAAGTAAAACTAAATACTTATTGAAACTTAATTTTGGGTGAAGCCCAGCACAACCCAACCTACTCAAAAAGAAGCATTAATAAGGTGTAGACCAAGAACGCACATCGCCCAAGGTAACGGGAATAATATCGCTTACATCTATAGTAAAGCGGTATACTCTCTTAGCACGGCGACTATTTTCGGGATCGAAAAATTTTAGTTTTACATCCCAGCCATCGCTATCGGGGCGGCAGAAGGGACTTTTTTCTACTGTAATACTATCGAGTTCCATGCCTTCTGCTACAGCTTGGGCAAATGTGGAAGCAGCTTGAAAAGCGTTGGTAGCGGCAAAATTTAGTGCTCTATCTTGGGACGTGGTGCCTAAGTTACGTAAGTCATAATAAATCCGGTTGAGGAAGCTGCTGAGGGTGCGACGGATGGCATCTTCTTGCGCGTCTGTGGCTGTAGCTCGTACAGTATTTATCGCGGCATTAACTAAGTTGTTAACTTTCCAGCCGTAGAGTCCGCGAATGTTGTAAAGTTCAATTACGGGAACTACTTGCCCGGAAAATAGCTTGATGCTGCGCCCCGATAAAACGCCAGGGATGCTGACTCGTTCGACGTATTCGGCGTTATCCTCTGGGTAGATTTGTCCTGTGAGCAGTTGTTGCAATACTGCATAGGCATCTCTAGCAAAACCGCCTACTGGTTCGATAGCATAAATTGGGGTTAATTCTAGGTTGAGCGTCCAAATTAAAGCTTTAGCTTCCGAAAGGGTATCTGCTAAATAATCCACCATCTGCCGCGCATCATAGGGGTTCGCGGGAATCGCTGTGTTGTCTATTGTAGCTCCTGGCATCAGTTGCTTAAAGGAGTCGCGCCTTGCTTCTGTACCGAAGTCATAACCGAGGGTTCCCAAAGCGTAAACCAAGTTAGCATCGGCTAGTTCGCTTGGGGCTTGGCTGGCGGTGATGTAGTTGGAGGCGTGATTTGACATAACAACCTGTCTTGGGGTAGATGAAAGAGGGAAGGAAGGTGAATTTAAAGTAGGTATGGGCGTGGGAGTAGCAGGAATAACTTCAGTGGATTCAGTTTCCACTACTGCTTGAGGTTCGCTATTTGGTAGAGCGTCGCTGGCTTGGGTGTCACCACAGCCACAACCAGATGCGAGAACTGTTTCTAATTCTTCTGACACGGTTTCTCCTATCAGATATTGCAAAGCACCAGGAATATTTAATTTGCCAACTAAACAGCGATGGGTATCATCAGTTTCGGTTGGCGAACAGGGTATGGCAGTCTCTAGTAAGGCTGTCCTGACTTTTTGGGGATTGGGTTTTTCTCCCCGTTGCAATTGCAGACTCAGAAGTAAGGCGGCAACTCCGCTGACTATGGGAGTAGCAAAGCTGGTGCCACTGAGTTGGATTGTACCGCCTCCGGGTTTGGCTCCTAAAATGTTTTCTCCTGAAGCGAGGATGCCTTGGTTTTGGTAAGTTTCTCCCCAGTTACTAAAGTCGATGGGTTTTCCCGACTCGTTCATTGCGCCTACTGCTAGCACAGTTGGCATAGCGGCGGGAACGTGCAAGCATTCGCAACCATCGTTTCCAGCAGCGGCAACTATTAAAACGTTACGTTCATTGCACAGACGCACGGCTTTTTCCAGCCAACTTTCGGCTTCCCCAAAGTCGGTGAGTTGTCCGCCACTTATATTAATGATGTGCGCCCCAGCATTGATGGCTTGTTCTATGGCGCGGGATAAGTCGAGTTGCGATAGCTTCAGTCGTTCATCTGCAAAGACGGGAACGATTAAACCGCGACATTTTGGTGCAATTCCCTCCACGGGAGAACCAGGTTGACCAAAAATAATACTGGTAACGTGAGTCCCGTGAGCGGACATGGAACCATTGGCGCTAGCTTCCCCTGCAACTAGGGTAGGCAGTCGCGTTAGGTTTGCCCCTGTAAAACAAGGGTGATTTTGGTCAACTACCCCATCGAGAACGGCGATGCAAATGGTGGAGTCGCCCTTAGTTCTTTCCCATAGTTGTTCTATTCCTGGGATTTGTTTGAGCTTGGGCATTCATTTAAAAAATGCTTGGGCAATTCAAGTTATAAATATTACCATGAAAGGCGATCGCTCTCCTGCTTTTTCATAAAACTTAAAGAAAATCCTTGACAATCTCTACTTTTCCTAAAAAATTGCGGCCTATTTATTAGGAAAATTCTTGACAAAAGTATTGTTTGTAGTTACATTTCCTTTAAAGTTCATTCCCAAGAGTTTGCAATAGCTTCCAGAGCTCGGTAGGCGCAGTCACGCAGCGTGCGATCGCCCCTCAACTGAATCTGTTCAGCGATCGCCTATTTCATCCTAATCGCCTCCCTCCCCCAAAAAAGCTTTAGCGATAGACCTTTCTACAAGCGACACACAACCAGCTTCTTCCACAACTGAAGAAGAAAACCACAAAAAGCAGCAAAGGAGAAAACAAAAATGGAAAAGAAAAACTTGATGCCCCAACAAGTTCAACCCATTGAGCGCATTACTACAGGACAACTGCCGGATGTACTTGCAGAATTGATAGAATAGCAGCCATTAAAACTTAACAATCAATGATAACCTTACCAGCAAGTGACTCAACCAGACCTATCTTTACCTTTCCGAAATCGTTAACTCAAGAGCAAAAACTACATTGTATCAATGCCCATCGACAAGCATTTGATGTTGAACCTTTATATCCTCTAGATATTTTTCAAGACTTTATTACTAAAATTGATAGTATTGATACAATAGAAGCCTCCTGTAAAATTGAAGCGGATCAATTACAGGCAGCAAGATTCGTAGCTTTCTCTTCGCAAGAGATTGAGAGAAAACTAACAGAATTTCTCACCTGTTTTCGTCAAGTGGAAAATCGAGTGGATGTGCAACTCAACTATGACTTACTTCAGCAATTTCTCGGAAAATCTTTTGACTTCAGCAAAGTAACCAGAATTACAACGGGATTGGATCTGCGACAAAATATTTCTGACTCTAGCTTGAAAATCCATATTCGGCTAGATGACCATCCAGAAAACTTGAAAAAAATAATAGAGGCGGCTTTAATTCTTGATGGCAATGGTTCTACTGCTCAACGCTGGATTGCCTTGCAAACAGTTCATGTGATTGGATTCGATTTCTACTTAAATGGTCGCAGTGAGATTGAACTTTATTGTGAACTCACCGAAAAACAATTTCAACAGCCCGATATTCAATCTTTTCTTAAGCAAACCTTTCCCCCATTCGTCCTAGAACCTCTCAAAGTATCAAGTACATTCTTGATGGGTTTGTCAAAAGATAATGCCGAGCCAGTGCTGTATTATTGTCTGAAAGATAAAAAAGATTTGTTGAGCTATTTTTCAATAAATGATACGGCACAGAGAGTCCATGCTTTTTATCAAAATCAACCTGTTTCCTCTTTCATGTGGCTAGGTGTAGCTCAAGGGGAGTTGCAAAAGACTAGAATCGAGAATATCCGACTTTACTACTCTAAAAAAAATTATTAATCATCAAATCTTAGCAAACGTTTATTTAAAAAATGCTAAACTGCTCGGCAAATCAAGTTTATAGATAGTAATATGAGAGGCAATTGCTCTACTGAGCAAGCCTCGACAACGGGACACCAATCAACCAAATATTAGGAGAATCCTATCTATTATGGACAACAAAAACTTGATGCCCCAGCAGGCACAACCCGTTAACCGGAGCACCACTGGACAACTGCCGAGCGAACTGGCAGAACTGTCCGAAGAAGCTCTGTCCCTTGTTTGCTGGGATGATAGTTCATCTGTACTACCGTCGTGGGGGAATTGTACTGCTTGTGCTGGTGGATGCGGAGATAGCTGGGGGATGGCCGTCTGTTCTTATGACGGAGAAGACGCAGAATAGGTTTACTACTCTAGCTGCATCTCTTAATTTCCTCAAAAATGTCTTTTCTCCTTTCTAGGAGCGCGATCGCCCCGATGAATCGCTGGGCAACTGCCCTTACTTCGGGGGGTTTACCTGGCACCGAGGGCGGGTTTCGCTCCTTACTTCCCTGCTCCTTTGCGATCGCCTAGCCAACAGCCTTCTTTCACAAAACAAAGCGGTCAGACCCACCGACTGAGCAAGCCTCGACAACGGGACACCAATCAACAAATATGTTAGAGAATCCTATCATGGACAACAAAAACTTGATGCCCCAGCAGGCACAACCCGTTAACCGGATCGCTACTGGACAACTGCCCAGCGAATTGGCAGAACTGTCCGAAGAAGCTCTCTCCCTTGATTGGCTGGATAGTTCATCTGTACTACCGTCGTGGGGGGATAAATATGCGTGTGGTAATACGTGGGGTGATTGTGTCGTCTGTTCTTATGACGGAGAAGACGCAGAATAGATTTCCACTCTAGCTGCATCTCTTAATTTCCTCAAAAATGTCTTTTCTCCTTTCTAGGAGTGTGATTCGCCCCGATGAATCGCTCGGCAACTGCCCTTACTTCGGGGTTTCGGATACCTGGCACCCACCTGATGGTGCAGTAGAGTTACTAATTCCTTTTTCGTTGCCTCCTTTGAGGTTTAAGCCAGCTAGGAGTTTATTTCCCCAATGGTACTTTCTGGCTGGCTTACTTTTCGGTTGATAGCAGTTACAAAATCCGCGATATTTCCTTTTAAATCCTTTTAAACTTCGAGCTAGATAAAATTCCATGAACTCGACAAAAATCCCTCAAATCAAACCCCATTTTCGCGTCGAAATCATCGAACCCAAACAAGTTTACCTACTTGAAGAAAACTCCACCCACGCCCTCACAGGAAGCCTCTACTGCCAAATCCTCCCCCTCCTCAACGGTGAAAACAGCCTACAAGACATCATCCAAAAACTTGACGGACAAGTTCCACTCGAACACATAGACTACGTACTGCAACGATTGCAAGCCAAAGGCTACCTCACCGAAGCCACCCCCGACTTATCGCCAGAAATCGCCGCCTTCTGGAGTGCCTTGGGCATCGACCCCCCCACCGCCGCCCAATCCCTACAGCAAGCAAAAATAGCCATCACCGCAGTTGGTGAAATCTCCCCAGAACCCCTAGCCGCCTCCCTAGCAGCAGTTGGCATTCACACCCAACCTTGGGAAACCCAGCAGCCTACATCCCCCTATACCCTGTTAGCAGTCCTCACCGACGATTACCTGCAACCCGACCTAGCCAAAATCAACCAAATAGCCCTGCAAACCAATCAACCTTGGCTTCTGGTCAAACCTGTCGGCAACATTCTCTGGCTAGGGCCAATTTTCATCCCTCAAGAAACAGGTTGCTGCGAATGCCTCGCCCATCGCTTGCGGGGAAATCGGGAAGTAGAAACCTCCATTTTGCGCCAGAAAGCCAAACTCTCCCTAAATCAGAAGGGGCAAACTCCTACTTCTCTCCCCCTGAGTAAGGAGGGGTCAAACTCTTCTCTCCCCCTTACTAAAGCACAGGTGGGGATCTCCGGTTGCCTCCCCACTGCCCGCACTACTCTCCCCTCTACATTGCAAACCGCCCTACAACTCACCACCACTGAAATCGCTAAATGGGTTGTGCAACAGCAAACTGCCACCAATCTGAAAGGGAAAATTCTCACCTTCAACCAAATCTCCCTAGAACTGCAAACCCACACCCTACCTCACCGTCCCCAATGTCCCGCCTGTGGCAATCCGCAACTGTTAACGGAAAGAGGTTTTCAACCCGTTACCCTGCAACCCCTGGCCAAACACTTTACCAGCGATGGCGGTCATCGTTCCGTCACCCCCGACCAAACCCTACAAAACCACCAACATTTAATTAGTCCGATTACCGGAGTCGTCACCGCCTTAGTCCGCGTTTCAGACCCCAACAATCCCCTCGTCCATACATACAGCGCCGTTCACAGTTTCGGCAGCGCCACCTCGCTGAAAGGACTGCGCCACGCCTTGCGCCATAAAAGTTCCGGTAAAGGGAAAACTGACCGTCAATCAAAAGCCAGTGGTTTCTGTGAAGCAGTCGAACGCTATTCGGGGATTTTCCAAGGCGATGAACCCCGGAAACAAGCAACTTTAGCAGAGTTAGGGGAAAAAGCAATTCACCCATACCAATGTTTGCATTTCAGCCCCCGCCAATATGAAAACCGGGAAGCATTGAACGAAAGAAACACCGTCGCCCACGATTGGATTCCCCAAACTTTCCATGAAAGCCAATCGATTGATTGGACACCCGTTTGGTCGCTAACGGAACAAACCCACAAATATTTACCCACAGCTTATTGCTATTACGATTATCCCTTGCCCAAAGACCGCCGTTTTTGTGGTGCAAATTCCAACGGCAACGCTGCCGGGAATACTTTGGAAGAAGCGATTTTGCAAGGGTTTATGGAATTAATCGAACGGGATAGCGTCGGAATATGGTGGTACAATCGCCTGCAACGTCCGGCAGTTGATTTAGCCAGTTTTGATGAGCCTTATTTTTTAGAACTGCAAACTTATTATCAAAATAATGGCCGAGAACTTTGGGTACTCGATTTAACTGCCGATTTAGGTATTCCCGCTTTTGCTGGCGTGTCTCGGCGCATTGATGGCGGTGCAGAACGAATTATTGCTGGATATGGCGCACATTTAGACCCGAAAATTGCTATTTTACGCGCCGTTACAGAAGTAAATCAAATCGGTTTGGAGTTGGATAAAGTAGAAGCCGAAAAGTTAGAAGGGGAATGGCGAGATTGGCTATTAAATGCCACTTTAGAAAATCAATCTTATCTGGCTTTTGACCCCAATATTACTCCTAAAGTTTACAGCGATTATCCCAAACTTTGGAGCGATGACATTTATAAAGATGTAATGACTTGTGTGGAAATTGCCAAAAATGGCGGATTGGAAACGTTGGTACTCGACCAAACTCGCCCGGATATTCGGTTAAATGTAGTTAAGGTTATTGTGCCAGAGTTGCGCCATTTTTGGTCGCGTTTTGGGGCGGGAAGATTGTATGATGTCCCTGTAAAACTCAGTTGGTTATCTGCGCCACGTTTGGAAGAGGAAATGAATCCGATGCCGATGCCATTTTAACGGCTTTTTCGGTTTATACTTCTATTTTCAAAGCCCAAGTCCGAAAAACTTCTCAAAAAGGAGAAAACTAAAATGGACAAGAAAAAACTGAAACAACTTGAAATCGAGTCAAAGGGAAAAGTGGTGAAAGAACAATTGAATCCTTCCCTGCCACAAATCGCACCATCAAGTTTTCCTGAATATTCAGTCTTACCCTTAGCCACAGCCATCCCAATAGTAGAAGTGGCAACACTTGATTACCCGGAAATAGATTGGCAACACACAACCCTTACCCTCTCCCGTTTTGCCTACCTGCATCAACTCGGCGGCAAAATGGTGTTAGAATCACCCCTCTCCAAATTTAGAATTACCCTATTCGATAGCCAAGCCAGCGCCATCATCAGCTTATTATCCCAATCCCAAAACTTAACAACTATTAGTGTAGCCTTTCCCCATATTGAAACCGAAACAATTCAAAAATTTATTTATCTATTATTAGCCACTAAATTCTTATCAATAGAACCCGAACCCTTAAAATTAGAATTATGGGAATTTCACAACTTGCTGTTTCACAGTCGCAGTCGTGACGGCAGACACGATTATCAAACAGCATCAATCGAACATTGGGAACAACGGGAATTATTCCCAACAGTAAAACCTCCCATGAGCGAGAAAATCATTCCTCTTTTCCGTCCCAACCTAGAATTATTAGCCCAAACCGATAGTTCCTTAACCCAAGCAATAGAAACCAGGCAATCCATTCGGGAATATGACGATTATCCCATTACCATCGAACAATTAGGCGAACTACTCTATCGCTGCGCCAGAGTAACAGAAGTTTATCAAATGGAAGAAGTAGGCGAAGTCAGTCGCCGTCCTTATCCATGTGGTGGTGCGAGATACGAACTGGAAATTTATCCCGTTGTCCAACAGTGTGAAGGATTAGATGCCGGATTGTATCATTATGACCCCCTCAACCATCAATTAGAGCAAATTGCCGACTACAATCCAGAAGTAGCCGCCTTAATTGCGGATGCTCGTTTATCTAGCGGCGAACAAGACACCCCCCAAGTTTTACTAATTATTACCGCTCGGTTTGGCAGACTTTTCTGTAAATATAAATCCTTAGCTTATGCCTTAGTATTAAAGCACGTTGGGGTGTTGTATGAAAACCTGTACCTAGTTGCCACCAGCATGAACCTCGCCCCTTGCGCGTTAGGTGCAGGAAATAGCGATAAGTTTGCACAAATTACCGGACTGGATTACTACGAAGAATCAGCCGTCGGGGAATTTATGCTCGGTTCAATTTCCCGGAAAGTAGAAGTGCAGGGAAGTGAGGGAGCGGGGGAACAAAAAAACTCTGCAAAGGCGGGTTTTGTTGTTAATTCTTCTGCTGCCATTACAGAATTGTCTGCTAAACCCGCCCCTACAAGTCAAGACTTTTCCGTTTCCCAATCACCAATTGCTAATTCTATAAATCCATCAGAGCAGGCGCTAAAGCGCAACAACGTACCAGCGAATTTTATAACCCCATCAGTTGCTCCGATGAACAATGCAGATAAGTTGCCTGGACTTTATGACCTTTGGGCGCATACAAAAGGCGACCCTGAAATTACCATTGTTATTCTTGATGGTAACGCTGACCTAGAGCGCTCTTGTTTCCAAGGGGCAAACATCAGCAAAGTTTTCCCTTACTGGCACGAAACCCCAGAACCTATTGCTCTAGAATATTACGAGGCTTTTCTAGAGATTGAAAAGAGTGGTGAAAAAGGCGAAGCCAAAGCCAAAAAACTACAAGCTGCCGTCCCCGAAGCAATTCTCAATCGCCTAAAAGGAAACTTTCACGCTACTCACATCATCAGTACCATTATCGGTCAACACGGCTCACCCGTTCCCGGAATTGCCCCTCGCTGTCGCGCTATCAATATTCCTATTAACACTACTGGCGACAATGGTGAGTTTATCTCTCCAATTAATCTTACCCGCGCATTTGAATTAGCAATGAAACTGGGAGCCAATGTCATCCATTGTGCAGCTTGCTGTGCAACGCAAACAGGTATTGCCCATGACTTGTTAGCTAGAGCAGTGAAAAACTGCCAGGATAACAATATTCTTATTATTGCCCCTACAGGTAACAATAAAGGTGAATGTTGGTGCATTCCCGCCATTTTACCCGGTGTTTTGGGTGTCGGGATGATGAAAGACAATGGAAAACCTGCCAACTACAGCAACTGGGGCGGTAATTATCAGTATGACGGAATTTTAGCTCCCGGAGAAAACATTCTTGGCGCACAACCTACAACTGAAGAAACCAAACTTAGTCAAGGTACGAGTTGTGCGGCTCCCATCATCACAGGTCTATCAGCAGTTTTTCTAAGTCTGCAACTGCAACGCGGGGAAAAACCCAATGCTGAAGCTGTGCGTCAAGCTATTTTAAATAGTAGCATTTCTTGTGACCCGGAAGAAATAGAAGAACCGGAACGCTGTTTAAGAGGGAAATTAAACATTCTCGGCGCTTATCAGTTACTAACTGGAAAAGAGTTAACCTCAGTTCAAGCGCACCCAAAAATCGGTATCCAGGCTAATAGCGAAAGTCTTTTAAAGAGGACTGAAAACCCCATTAAAAGTCCGCTGACTTCCAGTATTAATGCTAGTAATCGTCCAGAAATTCCCTCTGTTGAAGCCTCAATTAACAGTCCGTTTGAACAGGCTTCTGCTATGAACTACGGAATTGATTCCCTGGCGGACTCTGGCACACTCCAACCATCCAACACAACAGTTGCCACCCTCATCCCCAGTGAACCAGCCGAAGGCATTACCCCCAGCGCCGCCTCAAAACTCGTCTACGCCTTGGGAACCATCGGTTACGACTTTGGTAGTGAAGCCAGACGCGACACCTTTAAACAACTAATGCCCGCAATCGAAATTGATGGTACAGTAATTCCCCCTAATCCTTATGATGCCAGTCAAATGGTTGATTATCTGTCACAAAACCCTAGTGAAGCCAAAGCTTTAATTTGGACGCTCAATCAAGAACTTAAACCCATTTATGCCTTAGAACCAAGACAGGGTTTTGCTGCGGATGTCTACGAAACATTAATTATGATGTTAGCCGGACAAATTGAACCGGAAGACAGCGATGATTTTGTCGAGCGAGTCAGCATTCCTGCCAAAACCACCGATAAAACCGTGCAGCTATTTTCGGGACAAGAAGTTCCGGTAATTACCTTAATCAATACAAGAGGAATGTACGGTTGGAAAGTTAACAATTTAGTCGAAGCAGCTTTGCAAAGCGTGGCTCCCCAAGCCCCGCAAGCCGATGAAATTACAATGCGACAAGCTCTCACTAGCTTCGTCAATAAAGTTTATTTTGAGTTCCAAAATTTAGGACAAACTTCTAAAGATCGAGCGTTGAACTTTTCCGTTACTAACGCTTTTCAAGCGGCTTCGAGCTTCGCTGAAGCTATTTCTAGAGGGATGCAACTCGATACTATTGAACTAGAAAAAAGCCCATTTTGTCGGATTAATAGCGATTGTTGGGATGTGATATTAAAATTTTTCGATCAAGAAAATGACCATAGAGCTAAGAAGGTTTATCGGTTTACGGTTGATGTTAGCGACAGAATTCCTGTGACTCTGGGTGAAGTTCGCTCTTGGTCTGTACCAAAAGAGGGATAATCATCAAGAAAGTTGCTATAAAAAGAAAGGCAGACAAAATGCCTGCCTTACAGTCCGATTAAATAAAATCCTGATTCATCACTGAACAAACTTCTTGAAAGCTAAAGTCACATTGTGACCCCCAAATCCAAAAGAATTAGACAGCGCCACATCTACTTTCAGATCGCGGCTGTGATTGGGAATATAATCCAGATCGCACTCATCATCGGGATTTTCCAAATTAATAGTCGGGGGAACCTTGTCATTATTAATTGCCATTACCGTCGCCACCGCCTCAATGCCTCCAGAACCACCCAAAAGATGGCCAGTCATCGACTTAGTAGAACTAATCGCCACCTGATAAGCACTTTCCCCCAAAGCCTTCTTAATCGCCTTAGTTTCCGTAGAATCATTAGGCAGCGTACTCGTACCGTGAGCATTAATATAGCTCACCATTTCCGGCGTAATCTCAGCATCCTTAAGCGCTAAAGACATCGCCCTTGCAGCCCCCTCCCCGCCTGGTACGGGAGAAGTCATGTGATAGGCATCGCAGGTGGAACCATAACCGACGATTTCCGCGTAAATCTTAGCTCCACGACTCAAGGCGTATTCCAGCTCTTCTATAATTAGAATGCCAGCACCTTCGCCAACAATAAAACCATCGCGATCGCGGTCAAACGGTCGGCAAGCATGAGCAGGATCGTCATTGCGCTTAGAAAGCGCCTTCGCCGCCGCAAAACCCGCCACACACAAAGGCGTTACCGCCGCCTCCGTACCCCCACAGATCATCGCTTGGGCATAACCCCGCTGCACCATCCGAAAGGCATCACCGATCGCATTCGACCCCGCAGCACAAGCCGTCACCGTACAAGAATTAGGCCCCTTAGCCCCCGTATGAATCGCCGTCAGGCCCGCTGCCATATTCGCAATCATCATCGGAATCATAAACGGACTACACCTGTCAGGGCCGCGATTGAGATAGATTTCTTGTTGGTCTTCCAAAACCTTCAGACCACCAATACCCGTCCCGATGATCGCACCCACTTGTTCTGCGTTCAGGTCATTAATCTCAAAACTTGCATCTGCGATCGCCTGTTTGCTAGCCGACACCGCAAACTGAGCAAAGCGATCCATCCGCTTTGCCTCCTTGCGTTCCAAATAGTCATGAGGGTCATAACCCTTCACTTCCCCTGCAATGCGACAGTCATGCCGCGACGCATCAAAAAAAGTAATCGGGCCGATGCCATTCTTCCCGGCAAGCAGCCCTTCCCAATACTCGGATAAGGTATTGCCAATCGGTGTAATCGCGCCGAGACCCGTTACAACAACGCGCTTACGCTCAAAATTTGCCATGATTTCGATTTCAAGAAATTAAACACCGAGAACGCAGAACAAAAGAAGAGTTTTCAATCCTCCTTCCCCCCTCCCAAAAGCGAGGGGAAAGGTGCCGATCTTAAGCTTTTGGTGCTGCAACTTTACTATTGATGAAATCTACAGCGGCTTGAACCGTAGCAATACCTTCTGCGGCTTCGTCTGGAATTTCGATATCGAACTCTTCCTCTAATGCCATAACCAGCTCTACTGTATCTAAGGAATCCGCTCCTAAATCGTTAGCAAAGTTGGATTCGGGCTTGACTTCGCTCGGATCGACTTCAAGTTGCTCTGCCACAATTTTCTTAACTTTAACAAAAATGTCGTCTTGACTCATAGATGGTGTCCTCGTTGGATGCCGCGTATTTAATCTTATCCGAAACGGGGATCTTAAAAAAAAACCCTTGCCAGTTTTCTAACTGACACTAAGGCAACCTTGGGACATTCGGCATCCGCCATAGGTGGTAGGCTAGAGGATGGGGAGATGGGGAGCAGGGGAGCGGGGGAGCGGGGGAGAGGGAAGACGGAAATTGACTCTCTTACCCATCTTCCCCATCTCCCCCATCTTCCCCATCTCCCCCATCTCCCCCGCCCCTCTGCTCCCCATCTCCCCCATAACCATGCCATCCCCAAATCTTAAATATGCTTACTTCCCCGGTTGCGTAGCCCAAGGCGCGTGCCGAGAGCTTTACCAGTCTACCCAAGCGCTGACTCAAGCTCTGGGGATTGAACTATTGGAACTCAAAAAAGCCTCTTGCTGTGGTTCCGGCACTTTTAAAGAAGATTCGCAATTACTGGAAGATACTGTTAATGCCCGCAATATTGCTTTGGCAGAAGAACTTAACTTGCCTTTACTCACACATTGCAGCACTTGTCAAGGGGTAATCGGTCATGTGGATGAACGATTGAAGGAATCTCAGCAAACAGACCCGGCTTACCTTGGTCAGATTAACGGTTTGCTAAAAAAAGAAGGCTGTTCTCCTTATCAAGGTAGTACCGAAGTTAAACATCTGCTGTGGGCCCTAGTTGCAGATTACGGCCTAGAGGAAATTCAAAATCGAGTTACCCGCAAGCTTTCTGGTTTAAACTGCGCGGCGTTTTATGGCTGCTACTTACTGCGAGCTCAAACCCACAATCCTTATGATGACCCGTTTCAGCCAGAATCTATGGAAAATGTGTTCCGGGCGGTTGGGGCGACACCTATCTATTACAGAGGGCGGACTCAGTGCTGTGGTTGGCCGCTTTCCAGCTATGCTACAGATCAATCTTTTAAGATGGCTGGCTCGCATATTCAAGAAGCTATTGACAAAGGTGCAGATTGTATAGTAACTCCTTGTCCTTTATGTCATCTTAATCTAGATTCCCGTCAGCCAGAAGTTGAAAAGGTAGTCGATCGCAAATTGGGTTTACCAGTCTTACATTTACCTCAATTAGTTGCTCTAGCTTTAGGGGTTCAGCCGGAAAAACTGGGACTCGATCGGCACGTTGTTTCGACTCGCCCTGTCTTGGAAAAGTTAGGTTTTTAGCGATCGCCACCGCTAAGATGAACAGAGCAAGTTATATTTTTTGATAACTTCACGTAACGCCGCCTTCTAGGCGGTATCCTCACCGCCTAGAAGGCGGCGTTACGGATAATTACCAAGGTGGTTGCTAACAGTTAACAGTTAACTATTAACTAGAAATTTTGAGTATCAGGGCCACTATTAATTGCTCCAGGTGGATTCAGGAATAGATTTTTGGCACTGCTATTCTGATAGATACAATTAATGTCAGGTTTACTCTCCAAAGTACCTGTGAAACCAAAGGTGTTCATGCGGTTTTTACAATCACGTACTTGGTCTTGAGTAATCAGCCTTCTTTGCTCCAAAATAGCCCAGTTATTCGTTCGCAGGACGCATCCTGGTGTCATCGATGGTTGAGAGATGTAGACATTAAAAGGGTTGAGGGTGACGTAAACCCGCATATCTGTTACCATCGCACTGGCTCCAAACTGAACGCAAAGTTCGGGGTTAGGGGCACTGCGATCGATAAATTCGCGGGAAGCTACGTTTTCCGGGCTAATTGTCGCGGTGGAACTAAAGGCAATACCGATGCCAATGCCCAAAATAAAGACTGCTGCTAAAATCCCTAAAGATGTGTAATTGATCAGAGATTTACCAGAGGCGGCTGAACGCCGGGAAGCGCCGCTGCGCGATGTCGGGACTTCAGATTCTAGATCGTCCCACGGTTCGCCGGGGCCGGTTCTACTGGTGGGAGATTTCGGTTTACGTTTCATAAACGGCACGATCGCAAATTCTAGAGATTAGGCAGGGACTCTCTCAATCCTAATATAGCGGTTTGTTGTTAGGTGCAGTAAAGTTATGACCTCTCTCCTACAGGATTTAGGTACTTCTGGCGTAACGTCGCCGTCCCAGCGCTATCCTAAACCGCCGGGACGGCGGCCCTAGGGTTTCACCTTGTCGGGATTTTAATAGTTGATTAAACTATGTTAAAGTAAAATGCTCCCGCACCGTTTAGAGCACTTGACGAATCTAGATAACTTACGGAAGGAGATAGGGTAGTGTCTGTCGAGACTATTGAAAAGAGTTCAACAGTCCGCAAAATCGCACCGCGCTATAGGGTTTTGCTTCACAATGATGACTTCAATTCTATGGAGTATGTGGTGCAAACTTTGATGCACACGGTGCCGAGTCTGACTCAGCCGCAGGCTGTGAATATTATGATGGAAGCTCACACTAATGGACTCGCAGTAGTGATTGTCTGTGCTCAGGAACACGCTGAATTCTATAGTGAAACGCTGAACAATCACGGACTAATCAGTACAATTGAACCAGATGAGTAAGATTGGTCTTCTACCAATTCAGTTGACGTAACGCCGCCATCTTGGCGGTATTTTTACCGCCAAGATGACAGCGGTAATGTGAGCGTAATTCCTATTATAATTATTGACTAATGGCAATTTATTCTAATATTTCTCGTTACCCTGTCCCTTTAAGGTTAGGGGTTTTTCTTGTTAGTTTACTTTTGATATGGCTACCGCTAGCTGCACCGATTTATCTGCTGGTTAAGGATAGTAATTTGGCAACTATTCTGACTATGGGGTTGCTATTTGGAGAGTTTCTATTGCTAGTGGGATGGTGGGGAAATCGGGTTTATCGACAGCCTTACCTGGTCAAAAGTTATGGTTTGGTGGGAACGCGGCAAAATGGCTTAGATGTACTCGGAGGTTTTGGAATTGGTGCTTTGCTTACCTTCGGTTTATTTGGCTTTGAAGGGCTGTTGGGTTGGCTGACGTGGGGGGAGTCGGAGAGTGGAATTAAATTGATTTTAGAGGGGTTGGCGACGGCTCTGGGAGTAGGTTTTGCTGAGGAGTTGGTATTCCGAGGTTGGTTATTGGATGAGTTGCAGCGTGACTACAGTTTGAAGGTGTCGCTTTGGCTGGATGCTGTGATATTTGGGTTATCCCATTTTTTGAAGCCGCTGTCGGAAATGTTGCGGACTTGGCCTCAGTTTCCAGGTTTGCTGTTGTTGGGTTTAATTTTGGTTTGGGCGAAGCGATCGCACCAAAATCGCCTTGGTTTGCCAATAGGTTTTCATGCAGGTTTGATCTGGAGCTATTATATTATTAATGTGGGGCAATTAGTGCAGTATTCTGGCTCTGTTCCTGGTTGGATTACGGGTGTTGACCGCAATCCGTTGGCTGGTTTGATGGGGTTGTTATTTTTGGGTGCGATCGCGTTTTGGATGTGCAAACTTTCTAGAGTCCAGAATTATCCGTAAGCTAAGCTATATCCCTCGATCGTTCGGCGATTGAAATCGCTACTACATAAACGAAGTCCGCCTACGCGGACTAAAGAATAAAGGCGGTATTTAAGCCAATATGGTCTGACCTTTTAAGAATTAATCACCCTACTCCAATCATCATTTTTAACTGCTGCTTCTAATTTTTGATGACGCTCAGCCATTGCGCTATCCTGTCGATCGCTCTTCTCTAATTCATCAATCAGAGTGCTATCAGCCATTGCTTTGCGTAATTTGAGCTTTTTCTCTTCGTAGTTATTGCGATCGCTTTCTGACATCGTACTTCTAGCGGCCTCACCCACTGTGCTCGCCCAATTTCCCTGTGGTTGTTGATTTCCCGGTGGAATGTAATCCAGCTCAGCAATCCACTCATCGCGCAAAGCTTCCATTTCCTGACGTTTAGGGAATTTAAACGTCTGAACTCTAATAAAAGTACAGATTTCAGTTCCGTTTTGGGCAATGTGTCCCTCTAGAGACTGGCGTACATCCCGCGAGTAACCAATGTATTGAGTTTGGCGATCGCAGTCTAAAACGGCATATACTCCAGCCACTTTAACCTGATTAGTGAGCGATCGCCAATCGTCCACCGGGATTACCTCAGCCACGTCATTATCTAACGCAATAGATGGGGTAACGGAAGTATGCTCATCATCAGAACTATACAAAAAACTGTGCAACCCTTGATGAGCAACGGGAACGTTTTGATGTTCAATAGCAATATTATTTTCGGATTCCATTGGATTTAAGTCTCAGTTCTACAATTTGAGCTTTATTCAGAAATATCTTACCTCTTAATGAGGAAACATAACAGCTACATTGCCAGGTTCCCATTTTGGGTATTTTTTCATCACCTGAGTATAAATTTCTGAATCTATAAACTCTGATAACCAAGCTTGTAGCTGCAACCAAGGCTGTGTATTGAACCAATCGCGATCGGTATCGGCAAATTGACGAACAAAAGGCGCGATCGCCATATCTGCCAAGGTCACACGATTACCAAATAAATATTTTTTCTTCCTTAACTTTACATTCAATTTCTCTAAATATAAACCCCCTTCAGTGCGCTGAACTTCTGCATCAATTCCTTCATAACGATTGGGGTACTTATAACGGTCAAGATGATATTTAAACCCGTTATCAAATTGAGCGATAAGTTCCAGCATTTCTGCAACAGAACCTTGTTCTGGCATTAACCATTTTTCAGGATCGTATTGTGCTAATGCCCACAACATGATATCAATACTTTCATCCAGTATCCGCCCATCAATATCAATCAATATCGGCACCGTACCTTTAGGAGATACCTTCAACATTTCCTGTGGTTTATCACGCAAGACAACTTCCCGTAACTCACACAACTGATTGCTGACAATCAATGCCAAACGTGCCCGCATAGCAAATGGACAGCGACGGAAAGAATACAAAATTGGGTAAGTTATTGACATAGGCGAAGGAAGAACGAAGAAGGATTAAGGTATGTAGTTGCGCTTCAGCGCTCTTCGGATATGAAAGAGCGCTGAAGCGCAACTACATACCTTGATTTTGTTCAATCATTCATAATTATTGATTTGATTTCTCCTTAACATCATAGCTGACACCAATATGTACTTGTTTACGACTCTTAGCAAGCTCAATTTGACGTTGACGTTCAGAAAAAGCTTTTTTTCTTTCTGGGGTTTTTGAGTCATAGCAATGGGGACAACTTACACCCAAAACGAATAATTCTGAAGCCTTATCTTCCTGACTAATTGGCTGACGACAAGCGCGACAAAGTTCATAAGCACCAGGCTTTAAACCATGACCAACAGAAACTCGCTCATCAAAGACAAAACATTCGCCTTCCCAACGACTTTCTGATTCTGGTACTGTTTCCAAATATTTTAAAATCCCACCTTCTAAGTGATAGACTTCATTAAAACCTTGACTGCGTAAAAAAGCCGTAGATTTCTCACAGCGAATACCTCCTGTGCAAAACATTGCTACTTTGGGTTTATCGCGCAATGCCGCTTCCTGCTGTACCCATTCCGGTAATTCCGAGAAACTTTTGGTGTTAGGATTAATCGCACCTTTAAAAGTCCCGATGGCTACTTCATAATCATTACGTACATCAACTACAACAACATCGGGATCGTCAAGTAATTGATTCCATTCGTCAGGTTTGACATATTTGCCAGCCATTTGAGTTGGATTAATATCTGGTACACCCATCGTCACGATTTCACGTTTTAAGCGTACTTTCATCCGGTAAAATGGTGGTTTTTGTGAGAAAGATTCCTTGTGAGTCAAATCAGCTAAGCGCGGATCGCGACGCAGGTATTCTAGCACGGCATATACGCCTTCTGGTGGGCCAGCAATCGTGCCATTAATGCCTTCTTTGGCTAGTAAGATAGTGCCTTTGACCTGGTTTTCGTTGCAGCAGGCAAATATTGGCTCTCTCAGTTCGGCAAAATCTGAGAGTTCAACGAATTTATACAAGGCGGCGGTTAAGAAATAAGTCATAGTATCGAGTAGATTAGACTAATTATGATTATAAAGCGATCGCAGACAACTAGCTCCTCCCTGTTGATTCCAACTTTAAAAAATAATCCAAAGTTTTAGTAAAAGCTGTGTTGAGAATAGAGCAAACCGTGATATCTTGATAGGTTTTACCTATGTGGTGTTGCGCCAAATCTGCAAATCCATGCTCTTCCAGCTTTGCTTCTACCTCTAATCGCTCTACAGAAATTCCAATAGACTTAGCCTCATACATGACAAAATCGAGAAAGCAATTTCTGCATTCCAGAAGAGCTTGTTCACTTAACTCTCTTGTTTTTTGGACAATATCTTCCAGCTTATGAAGAAAGGCATCATGAGATACAGAAGACTGTACAATCTGTTCAAACTCTTGTACGAGCATATCAATTGTAGGTGGAGCATATTGAATCTGTACTAAAGGTACATCTGGAGCCAGAGCGTCAAATTGTTTAAAGTAAGGATGAAACTGTCTCCCTACTTCTGTGTCTTCAATAACAACAAGAAGAGCATCGGGTCCATAGTAGCCTTCAGCAATAACAACAGCTCGTTGAATGCGACCTAGAATTTTTACCACCCCGATTATTTTCTGTAGCGCTCCGCACCAATAAATATTAGCCGCATTAAAGTGGACACCATATAATTTCTCTTCTACGTCTGTTACTAGAAGCGAATCTTCTTGATCGACCACAACAGCAAATTGATCGACCACAACAGCAAAATCTTCCCAATTGCCTTGGTTATACTGTGCAAAATCCCGAATAGGTTGTGTTCGACTATCACAAACAACCTCTGGCGTATACAGCGCCAGACATTTTAAGAGCGTATGTGCGATTGAACGATACTCATCCTGAAAATTTAGGCTATATTTGACGGTCAAGATTCCTACATCAAGGCGTTTCTTCTGAGCCTCCTTTACCTCCTGCTTGATAATTTCGCGCTCTTCATCTGTAAATTGTCTTCCTAATTTTGCTTCTAACTGACCATCTAACAAGTATCGACGAGCTTCTGTTTTAGAGCTAGCTCTCAAATGGATTAGGGAAGATCCCTCAGCTTGAGGTGTAATTTCAAGTTCAGGATTTTTAAGCTTGGGCTTAGCTCCTGCCTCCAGGATATAGTTTTCATTTGCCTCAATTTCTGGGACTTTCTGTTGACGCTCTCCTTTGAAAGCCCAGGCATTCATAATAAATTTTATGTACTTAACAAATACACCATCAATACTGGAAAATTTGTTGTTGCATTTGTCGCATATCAGTTCGCGTGTTTTGTATAAGCCACCCCAACACGAATTAAATATATGCTCTTTTGTTCTAGCAGGAAGAAACTCGCCGCAGTAGAAGCACTTGTCTATTACTTCTGATGCTCGTACATCTATTTTCTGTAATTCAAAAGTATTATCATTCATTTTTTGACTCCAAATTATTGAAATTTATCCTTCTAGACAGAGAAAACACTTCGCAACTGACGCACCCTATAATCATCTTTAACAAGCTCAAGACTTACCAACCCAAACAAAATTATAAACCTAAAACTGAGCCCGAATAGTAAACGAATAATCCCCCCCAGGTTCCAACTGATAATCCCATTTTTCCAGAAAACGATTCAACGGTTCCTGAATTAAAGCACGACCTTGAGAGGGCTCAATTACCAAAGTTTTCTCCTCCCGAAAACGCCATTGAAACTGCCACTCAAAAGCACCAGCACTTACCTCGCCTTCAATAGTGCCTTGTTGCCAAGACTGGCGAGTGACTCGGACATAAGCAGTCGTTTCAGGTAATCTCGAACTCACCCTATTGTTTCTGCAACCGTGCGACTGTTATAAAGACTCATAGCTTTTTCTACCCCCTGCTTTTGACTCACTTCTACTGCTTCTACTACCAGTTTAAGCACCTTATCCATTAACTGGCTTTCTTCTGCGGAAAATTTGCCTAAAACATGAGAGATAGTTTCTTTGTCGTGGCTGGAGGATTGGGGTTTACCAATGCCAATTCGTAAGCGGGGGAATTTGTCAGTACCGAGATGTGCGATCGCAGACTTCATACCATTATGACCCCCCGCAGAACCCGAAAGCCGCAGCCGCAACCTTCCCACAGGCAAATCCATATCATCGTAAACCGCAAGCACCGACTCTGGCGGTAGCTTGTACCAATCTATAGCAGCGCGAATTGCCTGACCCGACAAGTTCATGTAAGTCAGTGGCTTCAGCAAGCGAATTTTATCCCTTTGCGGCCCCATACCCTCTCCAAACTCAGCCTGAAACTTGCGATTTGCTGAAAGGGATATTTGCCAAGAATTTGCTAAAGCATCAACGGCGGCAAAACCGATATTGTGCCGGGTGTGGTTATATTTAGGTTCTGGATTCCCCAAACCAACGATTAACTGGGGAATTACCAAAACCGCTGGCGATGTAGCCTCATTCATGATCTAGTGCTTAACTGCCAGTTATATCTTCTTTGGGAGTTGCGGACACTTTTTCAGCTTCAGGCTTCGTAGTCGTTACCGCCTCCTCTAGCTGCTGTGCTTCTCGCTTAAACTCTGATTCAAAATCTCGCGAAGCGTCCTGAAATCCGCGAAGGGCTTTTCCCATACTACGACCGATTTCTGGCAACTTCTTCGGGCCGAATATCAAAAGGGCTACTACCAAAATTACGCCCATCTCCGGTAGACCAATGCCAAAAATATTCACTCTCTATCTCCTACGATGTCTTTAAATTGGGGGAGGGGGAGCGGGGGAGTGGGGGAGCGGGGGAGCGAGGGAGAGGGGGAGAGGGGGAGACTGGGAGAGGGGGAGACTGGGAGCGGGGGAGACTGGGAGACTGGGAAGATTTAACTTCCTCATCTCCCCCATCTCTCAATCTTCCTCATCTTCCCGATCTTCCCCATACTTCCCATCTTCCCCATCTTCCTCATCTCCCTCTCTCCCACTTCCACGCTTTCCTACTAACCACTAACCACTAACCAATCTTAACTTCCTAGACTTGACCAATCGACATTCAGATTCTCAAGGATCAGTGAGGAGTTGTAGATTTGCAGAATAATTAGCAAAAAGACGAAAAACAGCCCCATAAATACTGACATCAGTAGGGTTGTACCCCAACCAGGAGCCACCTTACCGTATTCAGAGTTTAGGGGTTTGAGTATATCTCCCAACAAAGTGCGTTGTGCCATAAGTCACCTGTGATGAATCTCTACAGAAATATTTAATGTTTTGTAATATTATAGGGGGATAGCACTCATAATTTTTTTTATCTTATGGAACCTGCAACAGTTCTTAGCATTTCTCTGGGCTTATGCCTTGTAGCTATAGCTGGCTTCTCAATCTACACTTCTTTTGGCCCACCTTCTAAAGAATTGAGAGATCCCTTTGAAGAACACGAAGATTAAAGCGCGATCGCACAGGCTCGCTTAGCGACCCGGACGACTAAAAGTCGTTTACTGTCTATGCTGCTTTGTGCGGATAGGAGTTGGGCTCCGGGCGCGACTTTAGCTGCTGCCAGTGTTAAAATCGAAAATAAGAAAGAGTATTGAATCAGAGATTAAATTTTTTTAGAATTTTAGCGATCGCATAATGGGCAACACTTTCGGTCATCTATTTCGGATTACAACTTTTGGCGAATCTCACGGCGGCGGTGTGGGGGTCGTAATTGACGGTTGCCCGCCCCGACTGGAAATTAGCGCCGCTGAGATTCAATTTGAACTCGATCGCCGTCGCCCTGGTCAGAGTAAAATTACTACACCTCGGAAAGAAGCCGATACCTGCGAGATTTTATCTGGGCTGTTTGAAGGCAAAACTTTAGGAACGCCGATCGCGATCTTAGTGCGGAACCAAGATACCCGCTCCCAAGATTACGACGAAATGGCGACCAAATACCGCCCATCCCATGCCGATGCGACCTATGACGCTAAATATGGTATCAGAAATTGGCAGGGTGGCGGACGGTCTTCAGCGAGGGAAACCATCGGCCGAGTAGCAGCAGGTGCGATCGCTAAAAAAATTCTCAAACAATTTGCTGGCGTAGAAATCATCGGCTACGTCAAACGCATTAAAGACATAGAAAGTTTAGTTGACCCCAATACCGTCACCCTAGAACAAGTAGAAAGCAACATCGTCCGCACTCCCGACACAGAATGTGCCGAACGGATGATAGAACTAATCGAAAAAGTACGCCATAATGGGGATTCCATCGGCGGCGTGGTCGAATGCGCCGCTAGGAACGTCCCCAAAGGTCTAGGGATGCCCGTATTCGATAAACTAGAAGCAGACCTTGCCAAAGCGGTCATGTCTTTGCCCGCCAGCAAAGGCTTTGAAATCGGCTCCGGTTTTGCAGGAACACTCCTGACAGGCAGCGAGCATAACGATGAATACTATACTGATGAACAGGGTGCAATCCGCACAGCGACTAATCGCTCCGGCGGAATTCAGGGTGGAATTAGCAACGGTGAAAATATTATATTGCGAGTAGCATTTAAACCAACTGCTACAATTCGTCAAGAACAACGTACAGTCACCAGCAGCGGTGAAGAAACCTTGCTGGCGGCAAAAGGAAGACACGACCCTTGCGTTTTGCCAAGAGCCGTGCCTATGGTAGAAGCAATGGTTGCTTTAGTGTTGTGCGACCATCTCCTGCGCCATCATGGACAATGTGGAACCTTGAAGCCTGAAGTTTAAAATGGAAATGAGCCCTTCCTCAGTCGCGGCAAATCCCCTGGATTTCCCTCACCCGTCCGAACCAATTGAAAGGATAGACGATTTTGTTGTCCAGTTCTGGGGTGTCCGAGGTAGTATTCCCACCCCCGGAAAAGATACCGTCCGTTACGGTGGCAATACCTCTTGTCTAGAAATGCGAATCGGAGGAAAACGCCTCATCTTTGATGGTGGTACTGGCTTGCGGATGCTGGGAGAACAGTTGCAGCAAGAAATGCCAGTAGAAGCTTATATGTTCTTTACTCACTATCACTGGGATCATATCCAAGGATTTCCTCTATTTGCTCCAGCTTTTATTCCCGGCAATTGCTTTCACATTTATGGGGCGATTCCGGCGGATAGCGAGTCGATGAAAAGGCATTTTATTGAACGAGTTTTGCACCCGAATTCGCCAGTACCTTTGCAGGGAATACAGGCTGATTTAAGGTTCTATGAACTCAAGCGCCACGAGACAATGATGCTTGATGATATTGAAATTAGAACGGGTAGCCTCAATCACCCAAATACCGCAATGGGATATAGGATTACTTGGAGAGGCAAATCCGTTGTTTATTGTTCGGATACTGAACATTTTCCCGATCGTTTAGATGAAAATGTGTATGAGTTAGCCCTTGATGCTGATGTGCTAATTTATGATGCCATGTACACAGATGAAGAGTATCACAATCCCAAGTCTCCAAAAGTGGGTTGGGGACACTCAACTTGGCAGGAAGCTGTGAAAATGGCTCAGGCGGCAAGGGTAAAACGAGTGGTGATTTTTCATCACGATCCGGCTCATAGTGATGAGGTTTTGGACAGGATAGGTGAGGAAGTCCAGCACGTTTTCCCGAAGGCAGTTATGGCTCGTGAGGGGCTGATTTTGCCAATAGGCTTGTAAAGTTTAATAGTTAATAGTTAATGGCTAATGGCTAATTGCTAATGGCTAATTGCTAATGGCTAATTGCGGTGGGTGATTAGCTATTAGTTATTAGTGAAAGATATATATAGAATAAAACCAATATGGTCTTCTATCTAGAATTTTTCAATCAAAATACAAATATACTAGGCTAAATTATCTGCATTTATTTGCGTGCATCTGCGGTTAATATTATCAATATCTATCCATGAAAAAAACTCCTAAAACTACTTATTTCACAATTTTAAACCAATACAAAGGCATTGCCTTAATTACTTTTGCAACAATTATAACTGCTGCTAGCATAACTGCTTACTGTCTAGCTCCGCCGCCTGGATATACCGCTGAAGGTGCTTTAATTACTAACACTCCACCTGTAAAATTTTCCACTATCGGCGGTGCAATTCTCAAGCAAGGTGAGAAATTAACTGCCGATGATTTGCTAGCGGATAATGTAGTAAAAGCAGTGGCAGATGCAGCCAAAATTGAACCGCAGCAAGTCCGCCAAAATGCTAGTGTCAAAGTTTCCGAACCGGAAAAACCCCTAGAGATTACAGTTGAATATCGAGCAGAAGATCGCCAACAAACACTGACAACAGCAGACGTGCTGATGAAGGCAATAGTAGAAAAAAGCCGCCTAATTAATTTAGATAAATGGCAATTAATTAATCAATCTATTAATCAGCGTTTAGAAGAAGTAACGAAAGAGTTGAAACAAGCTGAACAAAACCTAGACCAATTTTATCAAGGCGATGAGCGAGAGCGATCGCGTCTTGAAGAACAAGTCAAACTTCAGCAAGGAATTTATGATAAAACCCAGAGTGCTTTAGCCGATGCAAAAGCAGCAGAGAAAGAAATAAGCAGTAGTTTAGCAGTTTCTCAAGCTCCACAAATTATCGCTTATCCGGGTTCTAATCCTATTGTTCCTATTACTTTGGGAACTGGTTTAATTATTGGTTTAGCAGTCAGTGGAGGTTTAATTCCGTTATTTGCTGCTTGGAAACAGAAAGGGATTCAAAAGAAACAAGAGCGCCATCGCCTGCAAGAGATTTTATATCGGCTGATTCAAGAAGGTAGCGGAGAAATTACTCTTGTTCGTTTTGCGATGGAAACACAGCTATCCGCTGAGGAAGCTCAGGAATATTTGAATCAACAAGCTGAAGCTTTCAATGCTACTTGTGAAGTTAAAAAAGAAGGCAGTATTTCATATCACTTTAAATATTGATTGTTGGTTGTTGATTGTTAACTGCCATCAAGCATTAATAACCAATTACAACTATAATTACAAACAACTCTATCTTACATTTCTTTCATAATTATTAGAGTCAGAATAACCGTAACTATAAATGCAATTGCTAGCCCAATTTCTCCAAACATTAGATTCAGAATTATTGCCCAAAAGATAAATTCAACAATTACTAATAACAAGATAGTCAAAACTTTGCTGACCATTCTTTTCAGGCGTTCAGAGCGATTTCTTCTCTTTTCTTTTTTAGCTCTTTTAGCATCAGCTTTCACTAGCGTATTTAGAGTTTTTTGATTGTAGAATTTTCCACTACTAGAAGGCTCAAAACTTCCTCTAGAAGAGCTTGTATCTAATATGAGAGGCTTCATCACTTGATGATAGCAATTAGCATGAAAATATTTAGTAGAATGTGTGCTATGAGTTTCATATTTAACTGCTTCAGATTGTTTAAGAGTTTCAAAACAACCTAGACATACTACCCCGCGAGGATATTCTGTATGGCAATGGAGACATTCATCAGCGTCAGAACTTAATTGGGCACCGCATTCCATACACTGCAATAACTCAGGCATAACCTTTTCTCCGGTTTATAGCATAAGGGTGCTAGCCCCTCGCACCTGACGAACACCCCTGAAGGGTAACACCCCATATTTATAACTCTTTATCACAAAATTGTCATTAAAAATTGGGTTGTATAGAAATAAGACTATCTTTAATAAGGCTTTACATAGACTTAGCAATTTTTATGGTATAAGCTGATTGCAGTTAGCCATTAGCTGTGCAGTGAAGTGAGAGGCTTTCTGCGGTAATCTAAGTTTTGTATTAGTTAATGCAATTCTAGGAGTTAATTTTGGAACGTACATTCTTAGCCATTAAACCCGATGGCGTACAGCGGGGAATCGTCGGCGAAATCATCGGCCGTTTTGAAGCTAAAGGCTTTACCCTCGTTGGTTTGAAGTTAATGTTAGTTAGCCGCGAACTGGCTGAAGCTCATTATGATGTCCACCGGGAAAGACCATTTTTTCCGGGATTGGTAGAGTTTATCATTTCTAGCCCTGTAGTGGCGATGGTTTGGGAAGGCGACGGCGTGGTTGCATCCGCTAGAAAAATGATTGGTGCAACGAATCCGCTAACTTCCGAACCGGGTACGATTCGTGGCGATTTTGCTGTTAATGTTGGTCGGAACATCATTCACGGTTCTGATGCGATAGAAACTGCTCAGCGGGAAATTAAGCTCTGGTTCAAAGATGAGGAATTAGTGAGCTGGAAACCTTCTTTAACTCCCTGGATAGTTGAGTGATTAGTGGGCAAATAGGGTGATTATTGGGCGATTGAAATCGCGTCTACACAGACAAAACCCGCCTGCGCGGGTTGAAATTCTATAGTCCGCGTAGGCGGACTTGGTTTGTGTAGACGCGGTTTCAACCGCCGGACTCTTGGTTTGTGTAGACGCGGTTTCAACCGCCGGACTTGGTTTGTGTAGACGCGGTTTCAACCGCCGGACTTGGTTTATATAGAGGCTGAAAATATTTTAAATTTCAGATTTCTGGGCTTCTTGTTCCTGAGCTTGAAGTAATATCTCTTGCTGTTTGCCTTCAATTTCTGCGGATGCTTCACCTTCGGTTGATTCCACGATCGTGCGTTCCGAAAATCCCCACAAAAACACTAGGGCAATTGTAACAACTACCAACCATTGTGGCGGCACTAAACTATCATTAATTACTTTGAGCAACAGCCGTATTCCTACAAAACCGACTGTAATGTAACCAGCATTTTCCAGGTGAACGAACTCTTCGAGCCAGCGGATGAATAAACCTGCCATAAAACGTAGTGCAATAATTCCAATAGTCGCACCCGTAAGCACAAGCCAAGTTTCATCAGAAATCGCGATCGCAGTGGTGACGCTATCCAAAGAAAACGCCAAATCGGTCAGCGCAATTACCGGAATTGCTTGCCAGAGATTCGCAAATCGTGGTTCTTGATGTTCTCCTTCCTCGTCTGTGGCGGACATAAAGTGCTGATAAACTAACCATAGTAGGTAAAGCGCTCCCAGTAGTTCAAACTCCCAGAATTTGATTACCCAAGTAGCAGTCAAAATTAGAATTATCCGCAGCACAAAAGCGATCGCTAAACCGAAGTTAAGAGCTTGAGTCTGTAACTTGCTATCTGCGATCCCTCTGGAGATAGATGCTAGCGCGATCGCGTTATCTGCTGAGAGCACTGCTTCCAAGGTCACTAAAATGACTAACAAGAAAAAGGCATCAATTCCAAAATTCGGGTAAGCGTCCAGAAACTGATCTAGCATTAATAATTTTTTGCACCTAAATTATTTGTCCACCAAGCATTCAGGGCAATTTATCTACTCTGTAGATTTAAGTGCCACCTTAAATTTAGCTTAACCCAACCCAGTCATTTTATCAATAAATGTAACAAGTTATTCCAAAAACGCTCGATTTGCCTGAAATTGGTTAAAGCTCAACCCCGTGAGTAAGGAGTTTTACCAATATGTCTCTAACTGATACCCAAGTCTTCGTTGCCCTAGTGGTCGCCTTGATTCCGGGAATTATGGCCTTCCGGCTGGCAACGGAACTCTACAAGTAGAACCGTACCCGCTAGAAAGGCTACCTTTGCCTGTCTCGACAGTTGACGCGCTCAGCTTCCCGGATAATAATCGCTCGGTATAGAGTAAATTGTCTGGTATGAGTTAAGTGCAACTGTCGGGTCAGGCTATTTAATTTTTATTTTCTGTCCTGTGTATCACTTAATTTCTATAAAATTTCAGCAGCCATCAGCCTGAAAAATAAGGGCAACGTGCACCTTGCCTTGACTTTCCCAGACTTGGCAACACCTCAAACTGAGTTAAGGTATCCCAAGATTATGCAAGCAATTCAACCTGCTATCCCTCCTGTGCAACCAGAAAAAAGCGATCGCCGTCTTCAGAGCACAAAGACGCGCAGTAAGCGAAGCAATCCCCACCAAGCGATCGCGATTGAAACCGTTGCTAAGTTAGCCACTAACCTCGTACTCTCAGTATGTGCGGCTTCTGCTCTGGTACAGATTTTACCCTACCACCGCTCCGTACAAGAAAAGTTGCGGGAAATTCAAGGCGAAGTTAAGCTGACTCAAGGGCGAGTCGATCGGGTGCGAACCGATTTCAATCGCAATTTTGACCCAGCGCAAGCTAAAAGTATTATGCAAGAGCAAACTAATCGGGTTGATGCTCAGCAACGCCCTGTGGTTTGGGTGGAAAAGGGTTCAACCGACGGGAATGAATAGCTAGGGGCGCTTAGGCTAGGGGCTAGAATTAAAGTTCTATAATTCTTAATTAGCTTTAACTGCTCCTGCCATTACGGTTCGATCGTTCAAGATTGCTAATGCTGCTTGATATTGTGGGTCAGTTTCAGTACCAATGCGATCGCCCCCAGTTGCTTCTAAGGCAACTATTTTGTCTGGCATAATACCGAGTTTATTAATATCAGTATGTTTCGGTGTCTCGTATTTAGCCACCGTGACAGCCAGCCCAGAACCGTCAGATAAGTTAAAAAGTGACTGAATTAAACCCTTACCAAAGGTCTTTTCACCCACTAACTTAGCTCTACCGTTGTCCTGAAGCGCCCCAGCAAGAATTTCACTAGCGCTAGCAGTCCCCTGATTCACCAACACTACCAGGGGATCGCGAGTTAAGGGTTCTCCAGAAGCTTCAAAACTGCCAATAATACCTTGGCGGTTGACGGTATAGACGATTGTGCCGGCATCCAGCCACAGACGGGCAGTTTCAATCCCAGATTGTAACAATCCGCCGGGATTGTTCCGCAAATCAAGGATGTAACCGTCAGCCCCTTGCTGCTCTAAATTCTGTACGGCTTTGGTGAGTTCAGGGACAGCGTTAGCACTGAATTGAGCGAGGCGGATGTAGCCAACTGGGAGACTTCCTTGGGTAGAGCGCAACTCAGCATAAACTGGGTTAAGGGCAATGCGATCGCGCACAAGCTGAATTTCCTCAGTTGCTTCGCTACCATCCCTGGCAATACTAAGGGTCACAGAAGTCCCCGCCGCACCGCGCATTCTTGTTGCAGCCTCGTCTAGCGTGAGCTCAGAGGTAGCAGTACCATCAATTTTGAGAATGCGATCGCGCGGCAGCAAACCCGCCTTATCTGCCGGAGAATCAGCCAGAGGAGCCACCACAGTCAACACCCCCGTCTGCGGATCGAGTCCAATTTGCAACCCCACTCCCGTCAATTCCCCAGAAGTATTCACCTGCAAACTGCGGTACTGCTCCGGTTTCAGCAGCCGAGTAAAGGGATCGTCTAGAACCGCCAACATCTTCTGAATCGCGCCATAAGTCGCATCCCGACTTTTCAGAGGTTCTTTAATTGCCTGCTCGCGAATACTCCACCAGTTTTTATGGTTAAAAGTGTCATCTACATAAGAGCGGTTGACGATTCGCCAAGCTTCGTTTAAAATCTGCTGTTCCTCACTCAGGGCCAAGGCCGGGGAACTCCAGCAACCCAACACCGCCACAAGCTGGATAATTAGTAAAACTGCAATACCAAAAACTTGTCTGTACATAGATACCTGCCTTAAATTATAGAAACCGCCTTGGCGGTTAGGACACGATCCATTGCCTTATGCCTCCTGCCTTCTGCCTTATGCCTCCTGTATACCTTACAGTGAACATAAAGCTCCCCTAAACGCCTGCGATCCCCATCCTAGCTAAGGGGCCTAGGGTAGGAAAAGTCGGCAAAAATGAGAGCAGTAATGATGAATCGTAAACTTACATTAGCGATACAATACAAATACAGCGAAAGTGGTAGTTACAAAACTGTCACCCCGATCACAGTCTAGGGGATAGTCGATCTCCCTCTAAATCTCCCTCATAGCCGCTGAGGGTAAAATTCCACATACAGCAATCGATTTTTAGGAATTCTTGCTTCATGTTTTCTAAGCAGATCACCGACTCAAAAACATTCAAATGGTTTGATGAACGCCTGGAAATTCAGGCGATCGCCGACGACGTTACAACCAAGTATGTCCCCCCCCACGTCAATATTTTCTATTGTTTGGGCGGTATCACTCTTGTGTGCTTTCTAATCCAGTTTGCCACTGGATTTGCAATGACCTTTTATTACCATCCAACCGTAGCAGAAGCTTTTTCATCAGTGCAATACCTGATGACTGAGGTTAGCTTTGGTTGGCTAATCCGCTCCATCCACCGCTGGTCTGCCAGCATGATGGTGCTGATGATGATTTTGCATATCTTCCGAGTTTACCTCACTGGTGGCTTTAAAAAGCCCCGCGAATTAACCTGGGTGACTGGGGTAATTTTGGCTGTCATCACTGTTTCTTTCGGCGTGACTGGCTACTCTTTGCCTTGGGATCAGGTTGGTTACTGGGCAGTGAAAATTGTCTCTGGCGTACCAGAAGCTATCCCGTTTGTCGGCTCTTTGATTGTTGAGTTGCTACGCGGTGGTACTAGCGTCGGCCAAGGAACTTTGACTCGCTACTACAGCCTGCATACTTTTGTCTTGCCTTGGCTAATTGCAGTCTTTATGCTGGCTCACTTCTTGATGATCCGCAAGCAAGGAATTTCTGGCCCATTGTAAGTTTTTAGTTGTAAGGCGGTGCCTCTGTGCCCGCCTAGAATTTTGAGTTAAAAATTCAAAATTCAACATTAATAATTGCGTTAGAGCCAACAACCAAAAGGAGAACACTCTTAACTATGGCAACCATCAAAAAACCGGATCTGAGCGATCCAGCTCTCCGCGCTAAACTTGCTAAGGGCATGGGCCACAACTATTATGGCGAACCCGCTTGGCCCAATGACTTGCTCTATATTTTCCCTGTGGTAATTATTGGGACATTTGCTCTCTGTGTGGGTTTGGCAGTGCTAGATCCCGCTCTGGTGGGCGAACCAGCAGATCCTTTTGCTACTCCTTTGGAAATTTTACCTGAGTGGTATTTGTGGCCAGTATTCCAAATCCTTCGCATTCTTCCTAACAAGTTGTTAGGAATTGCGATCATGGGTGCTATTCCTTTGGCCCTGATGTTGGTTCCCTTCATCGAGAATGTGAATAAGTTCCAAAATCCTTTCCGCCGTCCTGTTGCAACTGCTGTTTTCCTATTTGGAACTGCGGTGACAATTTGGTTGGGTGTTGGTGCTACGTTCCCAATTGACACATCTCTAACTCTCGGTTTGTTCTAAGACTGAAGTTTGCTTAATTTGACGCTCGTGGAGTTTCCTAGATGTGCTGATGTGCTGTTGGGAAATCTTGACGGGCGTTAAATAATTAAAAATTAAAGATTAAAAATTTAGTATTTGTTAAGCTAAAGAGACATGGAACCTACCAATGACAACTGTTGAGCGTGAATCAGATTAAAAATTAAAAGTTAAAAATGGAGGATTTATTGAGTGGCAGTAGTACCAGTTTTAAATAAGCAATATGTCGAGCAGTATGAAGGTAGCTATAGGATTGTAGGCAGTCGGATTTCACTAGATTCTGTGGTTTATCAGTTCCTAATAGGTACGCCACCTGAAGAGATTGTCGAAAATTTTCCTCTGTTAACTATTGAGCAAGTTTATGGTGCGATCGCATTTTATCTGGGAAATCGAGAGGCGATTGATAGTTACCTAAAAGAAGGCGAAGCTGAGTTTGAGGAAGTGCGGCAATCATTTCGCAAAAAAAATCCGCTGCTGTATCAAAAGCTAGTGGAATCTCAAGCGAAAAGGCAATCTGAGATATGAAAATCAGGTTTCAAGCAGATGCAGACCTCAATCAAAGCATTGTCACAGGAACGGTACTACGCCAGCCAAATATAGATTTTCAAACAGCCTCTTTAGCAGGTTTAGAAGGCTTAGATGATAGAGAAGTATTGGCAGTAGCAGCACGAGAAAGCAGAATTATTGTTTCCCATGACCGCAAGACTATGCCTATACACTTTGCTGAATTTATTATGACTAATACTAGCCCAGGAATATTGATTGTTTCACAGAATTTAGCTGTCAATTCAGCGATTGAAGCATTAATTTTGATTTGGGAAGCATCAAGTGCAGAAGAGTGGGTTAACCAAATTGCATCTATTCCTATTTAAATAAAATTGGTATAATTTTATATGAGAAGTTTTTACCTGAGTATCGTTATTGCTTACACACTTGAATTATAACCTTGACAAAACTACTAATTATGTCTTCTGCTTCCTAGAAATATTTGCCACTGAAGGTGGCATTCAATCTTACATTAAAGATATTCTAAAAGCTTACCAATTGGCAACACAGGGAGACTCGACAGCAAAAGCAAAAATATTGCTGCTGCGAGATTCTCCTGAATGCCAAAATCCTTATCTATCAAAAATACTAAGTTTTTATTATCTCAAAACTAATCCTGCTTGGTTAGGTAGAATTAGATTTGCGACAAAATTACTAATCTGTTTAATCAAAGAACGACCTAAACGGGTTTTCTGCGGTCATATTAAACTAGCACCGTTAATTCAAGCTATATGCCAAAGTTTAAAGATTCCCTATACTATTATTACCTACGGTAAAGAAATCTGGGAACCGCTACCGGACAAATATCAAAAAGCACTCAGAGAAGCTGATACAATTTGGACAATTAGCAGATATACGCGCGATCGCGCCTGCGAAACCAACAACCTCGACCCCCAAAAATTCCAGCTATTGCCTTGTACCGTAGATGGAAATATCTTCACTCCTGGCCCGAAGCCACAACACTTAATTGAACGGTATAATCTTGCTGATGCAAAGGTGTTGATGACCGTAGCGCGATTGTGGTCTGGTGATATTTACAAAGGCGTTGATGTAACAATTCGCGCTTTGCCATTGATAGCACAAACATTTCAAAATGTCAAATATCTGGTAATTGGACGGGGAGACGATCGACCTCGGTTAGCTAAATTAGCAGCAGATTTAGGTGTTGCTGACAGAGTGATATTTGCGGGTTTTGTCCCCACAGAAGAGTTAGTAGAACACTACCGCGTTGCTGATGCCTATGTGATGCCGTCTCAGGAAGGATTTGGTATTGTGTACTTAGAAGCGATCGCTTGTGGCATTCCTGTATTAGCTGGTGATGCAGATGGTTCTACCGATCCCCTGCAAGATGGTATGCTAGGTTGGCGAGTTCCCCACCGAGATGCAGAGGCGGTGGCGGTGGCTTGCATAGAAATGCTGATGGGGGAGGATAAAAGGTGCGATTGCAACTGGTTGAGGGAGGAAACCCTAGCCGCTTTCGGTACGGATACCTTCCTCCAGCAAGTTAAACAACTTCTGGATTTGTGAGTAGGATAGAAGTATCCCCTCTGCAAGGATATCAAAGGAGACAACCGTGAACCAAGGCAGTTCCAAAATTTCCCTCAATCTCTCTGGTATTAGCAATTGGCTTATAATCCTGGGAATCGCCTGGTTGTTAGGGTCAATTGGTCTAGGCTGGGTAGTGAAGTCGATTTTAATTTTAATCAGTTTATTATTGATAGCACCTGCGATCGCATTTTTCGGTCTTCGTTGGTGGTTAAACCGGAACTTAATTCAAGATTCCTGTCCAGTCTGTAGTTATGAATTTCCGGCTTTAAATCAAACTCAGTGCCAATGTCCTAATTGCGGCGAACCGCTTAAAATTGAAGAGGGACATTTTAAACGAATGACACCTCCCGGTACGATTGATGTTACAGCAGTTGAGGTGTCAGCGCGACAGTTGGAAGATTAAATCTTTGAGGAAAATACCTCAATTGCTTTAGTCCGCGTAGGCGGACTTTGATTGTGTAGATGCGATTTCAATCGCCAAAATATACTTCCGTAACGCCGCCATCTTGGCGGTAAAGTCAC
>NZ_JARFTR010000025.1 GCF_029167235.1 Kamptonema sp. UHCC 0994
GAAAAAGACTGAAAAAGCCCGAAGTTTCACACAATTTTATTTTGCCTTCACTCAACCTATGGTGCCCAAGGACGATCGCCCGTTGCAAGCCGTCCCTGACGAAAACGAACTGCTAAAATTAGTTGATTCCCTGATCTTCGAGAAAACTGGAAAACATCTCAATACGCTGCAACGGTTAGTGTTTCAGGGAATGTATGATGGTAAAACCTACGAAACGATCGCCCGTGACACCCGCTACACTACCAAATACGTCCGAGAAGTCGGCTACAAATTGCTCAAAAATCTATCGGTAGTGATGGATGAAGAGATGCAAAAAGGCAATCTCAAAGCTGCTTGCGATCGCAGAAATATTAGTAATACTTCAAACTTCGGCAAAGATTATATTCAATACGTCGAATACGTTCACACTCTCAACCTCAACCCCTGTCTTTCTCCGCCTACCAACTCTGACGATACTCGCGCCACTAACTCCCGATTCAAAACTCAGATCGAACGCCTCGAAATTGATGTTGCTGAAGTCGTTTGCAAATTGCACAGTCAAGGTATCGAATCATGTCAAATTGCTTTAGTGCTTGGTCTGCCCGAAGTGGCGATCGAAACAATATTGGGTGAATTATCCTAGTTATATAACTTAAGCAAAGAAACCCGGTTTCTTTGAAAAATATTGCAACGAGTTAAAGTCCTAAAAGTTTGAGATTGCTTCCCAGGGCCGACCATGATAGAAAATTGGAACTCGAAAAAATTAGGCCACCCTTTTACAGGTGAAACTGCATATCCCTGTCCAGTCTGCCGTTGGGGTGAGATTTCTACTTTAACTCTAATGGAAGCGTTAGCTTGTAACAGTTGCGATCGCATTTTTATCGCCAACGTAGAAAAGCAGGTACTGAAAATGGCGGACAGAGAACCGCCGATAATTTGGCACTGGAATGGCAAAAATTGGATAGGAGCCCACCTAGAGGGAGTGGAATTAGGCTGGGGATACCTGGTAGCAGCAATTGCTCTAATCGTCCTTCCTACTACACTTTTAGGCCTTTCCGCCTACTACTTTCCTGCAACTCCAGGTAGTAAACTATCGTGGTTGCCTATTGCTTGGACTGTGTTAGCCTTCCTGTCCCATTTAGGCATTGTCCTGTGGCTGGTGGCCGAAATGTATCAATTCTCGGTCAAAGTGTACTTGAGAGTAATGCGGCGGCGGATATTTGGTTTCTGAGTTCGCTTAAGGAAAAAGGCGATCGCACCCTTGCTAACTACAAATCAGTATTCCTAGAGCTATAATCTGTCGATATTCAATTCTTAACATTCACCAGCCCAACCATTGCTATTTGTGAGGAGACGATGAACATACTTGGCATCTCGGCGTATTACCATGACAGCGCCGCAGCCTTAGTTTCCAATGGCGAAATTATCGCCGCCGCGCAGGAAGAGAGATTTTCCCGCAAGAAGCACGACGCGAGATTTCCAGAGAATGCGATCGCCTATTGCCTCAAAGCAGCCAAACTAGAGCTACGGGAAATAGATCGTATCGTCTTTTATGACAAACCCCTGGTCAAATTTGAGCGCCTGCTCGAAACTTACCTATCCTATGCTCCTCATGGCTTTCGTTCGTTCTTAGCAGCGATGCCCGTATGGCTCAAAGAAAAGCTCTACCTCAAAACTGTATTAAAAAAAGAGTTCGCAGCAATAGGCGGCTGCAAAACCTCCTTAGTACCTCCCCTGTTATTTACCGAACATCACCAAGCCCACGCCGCTTCAGCCTTTTTCCCCAGTCCCTTCCAACAAGCCGCTGTTCTCTGTCTTGATGGCGTAGGTGAATGGGCTACAACCTCAATTTGGTGGGGAGATGGGAACCAACTTATTCCCCAATGGGAAATTGACTTTCCTCATTCCTTGGGCTTGCTCTATTCAGCATTTACCTACTACACAGGCTTTAAAGTCAACTCTGGTGAGTACAAACTCATGGGTTTAGCCCCTTACGGTGAGCCCAAATATGTAGATAAAATTCTCACTCACCTGCTTGACCTCAAGGACGATGGTACTTTCCGGTTGGACATGGATTATTTCAACTACACCATCGGCTTGACGATGACCAATAAAAAGTTTGATGAACTATTTGGCGGGCCGCCGCGCCAAGCTGAAGGCAAACTCACTCAGCGGGAAATGGACATCGCCGCTTCGATTCAGGTTGTTACCGAAGAAGTAGTGTTGCGTCTCAGCAGGACTGTCCAAAAAGAACTCAATGCTGATTATCTCTGTCTTGCGGGAGGAGTAGCGCTTAACTGCGTTGCTAATGGTCGCCTTTTACGTGAAGGGCCTTTTAAGGATATTTGGATTCAACCCGCTGCGGGAGATGCAGGGGGCGCTTTGGGTGCAGCTTTGGCGGTTTGGTACGAGTATGGCGGCCAACAGCGGAATGTCAAAAATTGGTTAGTAGGAGATGTAGGGGATTCATCGCGAGAAACTGAAGATACTGGTGAGGGTTCGTCGGCGGTAAATGCTGCTGCGATCGCGCAGCGCGGCGTACCCGCGATCGCCACCAAATCTACTGCTAAACTAGCCTGCAATGACCAAATGCGCGGTTCCTATCTAGGGCCGCGCTACAGTGATGCTGAGATTCTGGAGTATTTCGACGGTATCCAAGCCAGTTATCAGCGGCTTGATGACGCAGAATTGATGCCCCGCTTAGCCGAAATTTTGGATGGTGGTAATGTTGTCGGTTGGTTCCAAGGCCGGATGGAATTTGGGCCCCGCGCTTTGGGAGGGCGATCGATTATTGGCGACCCACGCAATACTAAAATGCAGTCGGTGATGAACCTGAAAATCAAATACCGGGAATCATTTCGGCCTTTTGCACCCTCAGTATTGGCCGAACGAGTTTCTGATTATTTTGAGATTGACCATTCGAGCCCTTATATGCTATTAGTAGCTCCTGTGAAAGAAAGTCTGAGAATTCCGATGACAGCTCAGCAGGAGCAACTTTTTGGCATTGACAAGCTGAATGTCCCTCGCTCAGAAATGCCGGCTGTCACCCACGTTGATTACTCGGCTCGTATCCAGACAGTTCACAAAGAAACCAATCCCCGTTACTATGACTTAATCTCTAATTTTGAGAAGAGAACTGGTTGTGCGGTGTTGGTTAATACTTCTTTTAATGTCCGAGGTGAACCAATTGTCTGTACTCCAGAAGATGCTTACCGCTGTTTTATGCGGACTGAAATGGATTATCTGGTAGTGGAGAATTTCTTGTTGGCGAAATCGGAACAAATTCCTTGGGAACAAGATGATTCTTGGAAGAGTGAATTTGAATTAGATTAGTTAATTCTTCGTTGATGGTTGTTAATTGATAGTGGTTGGTTGATAGTTGATAGTTGTTGGCTCTTAGCTGTACAAAAGGTAAACACAAGTAAACTCTCAATCCTCCTAGTAGTGGCTTTAGCCGCTAAGTTATAGGAAAGAGCGACTAAAGCCACTATTACAATATTTGAAGATAGCGGCTAACGCCACTATTACTTAACAAACAAAAAACTAACAAGTAACAACTAACAACTAACAATTAACCACTAACTACTAACAAAGTTAAATGACTGATGAGTAATCACGAAATACGCAAACTTGACGACAAAGGACTACGAGACTTTGGACTATTAATTGGGGGATTAATTGCGGGTCTTTTTGGTTTATTAATCCCTTTGTTGCGACACCACTCTATACCTTGGTGGCCTTGGATTGTCGGGGGTGTAATGGGTGGTTTAGCCCTGACACTACCAAGAGCCTTGAATCCTATTTACCACGGATGGATGCGGTTTGGACTCATTCTCAATGCGATAGAAACACCGATTATTTTGGGTATAGTCTTTTACCTAATCCTGCTACCGATGGGAATGATTAAACGGTTATTGGGTGACGATCCAATGCAGCGCAAATTGCAAGGCGATACCGTAACTTACCGCGTGCCTAGCAAAGTTAGAACAAAAATTAGTATGGAGCGACCTTTCTAATGTTTGAAGCAACATTAGACTTTTTGAAAGATTTGTGGGCGTTTATGAAAGAACGCCAAAAGTATTGGCTATTGCCCTTGATTATTACCTTAGTTCTTTTGGGAGCTTTGATTGTATTGAGTCAGGGTTCTGTGATTGCCCCCTTTATCTATACGCTGTTTTGAGATAATGAGCCAACTGAAAAATTGGGGTGTCAATTTAGGATTGACACTCGGCAGTTTAGCGGTAGGGGTGTTAATTGGTGAAGTAGGATTGCGGGTTGCTGGCAGTGAAGGTTATCAGAAAATAGGAGACGTTGTTGATTCAGCACCGACAATTTTTCACACTTCCGATCCAGATCGGGGTTGGGGATTAAAACCTGGTGCTGCTGGCGATTGGCAAGGTGAAGGTGGAAGTTATGTACGGGTTAATAGTGATGGTTTGCGCGATCGCGAACATAGTAAAGCTAAGCCTAAAAATACCTTCCGAATTGCCGTGCTAGGAGATTCTTTCACGGAGGCAATTCATGTGCCAATGGAAAGAACTTTTTGGGCAAAAATGGAAAATAGACTGGGAAAATGTGATGCCTTAAAAGACAAGCAAGTTGAGGTAATTAATTTTGGAGTGCAAGGATATGGTACTGCTCAAGAATTGATTACTCTGCGAAAAAAGGCATGGGATTACAATCCTGATGTTGTCATCCTCGCCTTTTTTATTGGCAATGATATCATCAATAATTCCCGCGAACTTGAATATGACCATTACCGACCATTTTTTACTTACGATCGAAATGGCAAGTTAGTAGAGGATATGTCCTTTCGCAATCTCCCTCCTATCGATCGCAATCGCTATGCTGTTTCGATTGTTGATAGATTTCCTACTTGGTTAGTCAACAATTCCCGAATTTTACAGGTTGCTAAAAAAGTAGAGTTAGATATTAAGAAACGCCAAATATCTGAAAACTTTACAGCTTTAAGTGCTAATAATTTAAAGGAACCTCAAGATAAAACTTGGAAGGAGGCATGGCGCTTAACTGAAGACTTAATTGTATTAATGCGGGATGAAGTAGTGCAGAAAAAGGCGGATTTTTTACTTGTTACTATCGGCGATCCTATGCAAGTACAGCCGGATATATCAAAGACTAAAAAAAATATGGAGGAGAACAATATTAAGGACTTGTTCTATGCAGATAAAAGGATGCAGGCACTAGGCAATCGTGCGGGTTTTCCAGTATTGAATTTGGCTCAACCTTTCCAGGCTTACGCCGAACAAAATAAGGTTTGCCTGCATGGATTTGATAATGCCTTGGCTTGCGGAGGTCATTGGAATCCTGAAGGGCATCGACTTGCTGCTAGAATGATTTCTGAAAAGCTGTGCGGACAATTGAAACCAATTCAACCAAAAAGTGTTAAATAAGAGTTAATGATATCCATGAAAGATTCAAATCTTGTTGAAAAAAGCAAAAACTTGTTAGGGTTAATTGCGATCAACTTAGCGATAGCATTTCTTTGTCTAGAGAGCCTATCTTTAGCTTTTTATTTTATTAATAATAAGACGTTGTTTTACACAAGAGGGAAAACTCAAGAGAAAATAGTAACAGACTTGGAGCGGACAGGAGTTAGGCTAGATGAATCTATTGTAGAACGGCTTCATCCTTTTTTTGGCTACGTGCTGAAACAAGGAGCATTCTCAAAGGAAGAGTTAGGCTTAAAAGTTAATAGTCAAGGCTTTTTTTCGCTTTATGACTATCCTTTTGTTAAAACTGGGAAAAATCAATTTATTATTGGAGTTTTTGGCGGTTCAGTCGCTAACAATTTTGCCACAGATGAATATGTCACCAAAAGATTCTCTGAAAAATTGAAGAAGTTTCCAGAATTTTCTAACAAAGAAATAGTTATTTTAAACTTTGCCAATGGTGGTTATAAACAACCACAGCAATTATTGATTTTAAATTATTTTTTAGCTTTAGGTCAAGAGTTTGATATGGTTGTTAACATTGACGGTTTTAACGAAGTAGCCCTCTCAAACTTAAACAATAAAGCTCAAGTAGATTTGGGAATGCCTAGCGTACAGCACATACAGCCATTGACGGGGTTAGCTAATAATAGCTTGTCGCCAGAAGTGATGAGTTCAATAGTGAAGATTAGCGAAACGAAAAAGCAGTTAAGAGAAACCATCAATAATTTAGACCATTGTAAATTAGCTTTGTGCTACACTTTAAAATCTTTGCATATCAAACAATTGGTGAATAATTATCAACAACAAATTATCACTTATGACCAGAATGTAAAACAATCAAATACTACAGACGGTAAGAATAATATAGTCTATATTCCTAAAAACAAGTCGGTTTTAGATGATAAAACTGCTTTTGAAAAAATGGCAGCAACTTGGTTTGAATCTTCTCTAATGATGAAACAACTTTTGGCGAAGAGAAAGATTAAATATTTTCACTTCATACAACCAAATCAGTATTATCCAACAAAGCGAGTGTTTACTGAAAAAGAAAAGCGGCTTTTTTTGAGCCCGGATAGTCCATATTCTGATGCGATTAAAAAAGGCTATCCTTTGTTGTTGTCGAAAGTTGAGCTGTTGCAAAAGGTGCAGCTTAATATATTTAGCGCCGTCAATATTTTAGATGACACCAAAGAAACTGTTTACAAAGATGCGTGCTGTCATTATAATGCTATAGGAGATGAAATATTTGCCACCTATATTTCTACCTCTATTGTCCAAAGATTAAGGGAGGAAAAATAGATACATAAGACGGCAAAAAATATGATATCATAATTTCACTAAATACAAAAATTAGACAATTAGGAATAGTACGTGGTGATGAAAGATTTTAACTTAATTAAAAGAAGCAAAGGGATAGTTAAACTCGCATTGATTAACTTGGTGCTTTTATTTACTTTCCTTGAAGCCGGATCGTTAGGCTTGTATTTTGTCAAAAATCATCAGTTTTTCTACACTAGAGAAAAGCCAAAAGATACTCCAGATTTAGGAATGGATTTAGAAGGAGTACGACTGGGTGAGTCGATAGTAGAAAGAATTCATCCCTTTTTTGGGTTTGTTCAAAAACCAGGTGGTGATTTTAGACCTGGATTTAAAATTAATAACTATGGTTTCATTTCGCCCTATGATTACCCCTTTAAAAAGAAAAAGAAAAATCAATTTATTGTCGGGATCTTTGGCGGTTCAGTAGCCTCTAATTTTTCTATTTATGAAGTCCAACATAAGATAGTTGCTAAATACCTGAAACAGCTTCCCGAACTAAAAGATAAGGAAGTAATCGTTTTGTCTTTTGCTACAGGAGGCTACAAACAACCTCAACAACTATTGATTTTAAACTACTTTTTGACTTTAGGTCAAGAACTAGATATGGTTATCAATATAGATGGTTTTAATGAAGTAGCACTTGCGAGTTTAAACAATCGGGAGAAAATTGATATATCTATGCCAAGTGTTCAACACTTGCAACCGCTGACAAACTTAGCAAATAATTCTCTTTCTACAAAAGCTCTCACAGCAATATTGAAAATCCAGGAAAATAAAGATCGGATTAAAGAGGCTGTAGAAACATTAAAAAATTGTAAATTAGCCTTGTGCAATTCTGTCACTTCTTTCTATATTCAAAGCTTTGTCAATGAATATCGACGCAACTTAATTAGATTTGAAAAAGAGCGGAAGAAACAAGGCAAGCAATCATCAGGAAGCATCATTTATGTGAATAGTGAAGATAATGTATTAAAAGATCCAGTAGCTTTTGAAAAAATGGCAAATACTTGGGCTAAAAGCTCAATATTTATGAATAAAGTATTATCTAGTAGTAATGTTTTATATTTTCATTTTTTCCAGCCAAATCAATACTTCCCGACTCCAAGAGTCTTCAGTGAAGCTGAAAAAAAGGTAGCCTTTAATAAGGATACTCCTTATGCAAAATCTGTGAGAGCTGGATATCCGATACTTTTTACTAAATTCAGAAATTTGCAAAAAAATAACGTGCGAATCTTTGATGCTGTAAATATTTTTGACAAGACAAAAGAAAGTGTTTATATAGATAGTTGCTGTCACTATAATAAAAAAGGAGAAGAAATATTTGCAAATTATGTGGGCAGTTCAATTCTGAAACGATTAATTTCAGAAAAAGATAAGAATAAGGTGGACGCTCGCCTCTCTCAAAAATTAAAAGTTAAAAATTAGAAATTAAACATTTAATTAATTTCCTTTTTAATTTTTAACTTTTAATTTTTAATTGGATTTAGCTATGAGTTATAGCCTTTTGCGGCGAGCGCCCACCCTACTTTTAATGATGTCTGACTACTTACTGCTGTGAACCAGCCGCACCATCTGTACCAGAATTACTATTAGGTGTAGCCGTATTGCTAGGACTAGAATCAGTGCCACTTCCAGTATTACTTTCACTCTGTGTACCTACTCCAGAACCATCATTATTTTGATTTGAGGATGGAGAAGTTGAGCTCTGAGGTGCCGGACTTGGGGCAGTTGAAGCTGGCTCCTTCTGTGGACTCGGAACAGTAATATTGATATTATTTGACGGCGAAGAAGGAGCCGAAGTTGCTGGCTGAGTAGGTGCATCTTGCCGCTGCGAGTTTGGAACAGTAATATTGATATTTGGAGCTGGACTTGCTTGAGGAGCGGGCGTAGCTTTTTGAACTGGACTTGCTTGAGGAGCAGGCGTAGCTTTTTGAACTGGAGATTCTTGAGGAACCGGAACAATCTTTTCAATGATCGTTTTTTCTCTCTCAATAGTCCGAGTCGGAGCAGGTGTTGTTGAAGGCTGATTTGCCCTCGGCACAGGTACAATCAAAGGAGCAGGAATAGGAGCCTCATCACGCCTATTCAAGTAATATACAGTGCCGAGAACCAAGCCTACCAAAGAAGCAAGAATAATTCCTAACAGCAACCCGCGAGCAGCATTATCATTATCACGGACTTGTTGGGCTCCTATTTTTCGGTGGTTTTCCGCAATTTCACCCTCTACATAACCTTTATGATGAGCTGCGGTTGTACTCGGAACCGTTGAAGTAGTTCGTGTTGTACTGACGTGACCGTTAGTGCCATCGGTGTGAACCTCTTGATGAATTTCACGGCTAGAGCTATTTTCTTCGTTAGGTTTCATAATTATCCTCGTTACAACTATTCAAAAAATATTTCTCTGTAGGATGCTCCTATTTGAAAGCTAACAGCTTTCTTCTTAGGGCATTTAGAGAACCTTTGTTTTTTTCTTCATCTGTATTCACTCTAACTGGCCAGCCTTTAAGCAGGCTGTACCCTTAGAGTGATTCTCTGAGTACCGCCAAAGGAATAGAATTAGCTTGCTAGCTAAAAAAAATTACATAAAATAAGATTAAATAGAAATGTAGGAATCAATTACTCCTTGGATATTCCTAAATGCCCGAACCACCTCAAAATTGGCAAATTCAGCCCCCAATTCACCCGCCAGCTTGGTTAGTTGAAGCTATCAAACATCATGCGCCCGAATTGCGAGGACATTATGCAGCCTCAGTGTTAATATCCAGGGGAATTAAAAACCCAGAACAAATATCCGGTTTCTTAAACCCCAACCTTTATCAACCAGCAAGTCCCTTTGAATTTGGGCAAGAAATGAATCTTGCTATAGACCGAATTCTGCAAGCACGCAATAACGCAGAAAATATCGCCATTTGGGGAGATTTTGATGCAGATGGTATTACCTCTACTTCCGTTCTTTGGGATGGTTTAGGTCAATTCTTCTCTAAAAATGACCAACTAACCTACTATATTCCCAATCGCCTCACCGAATCTCACGGCCTCAACAACCCCGGAATTGATACCTTAGCAAAATCAGGAATTAATCTAATTATTACCTGCGACACTGGCAGCACAAATTTGGCAGAAATTGACTATGCTCGAAGTTTAGGTATAGATATCATTGTCACAGATCATCATACGCTACCAGAACAACGTCCTCAAGTAGTAGCAATCATCAATCCCCGCTATTTACCCTCCACTCATCAACTTTTTCACCTCTCTGGTGTAGCAGTTGCTTACAAGTTAATTGAAGCGCTTTATCAGACTTTGCCCGATGTTCCTCAACGTCCTTTAGAAGACCTATTAGTTTTAGTAGCCATTGGTTTAATTGCTGATTTAGTACAACTTACTGGTGACTGCCGTTACTTAGCACAAAAAGGCATAGAATGTCTAGGAGAACAGATCGTAAATCCTACTCGACCAGGGATTGCTAAATTACTAGAATTATGCAAGCGAAGTGGGGATCGCCCGACAGACATTTCTTTCGGAATCGGCCCTAGAATTAACGCCGTCAGCCGCATTCAAGGTGATGCTAGTTTTTGCGTAGAATTGCTGACCAATCGGAATACAAAACGTTGCAATGAACTAGCACTTTTAACCGAATTAGCTAACACTCGCCGCAAATCTATACAAAAAGATACGGTTAGAGATGTCACTGAAAAATTAGCTAAGATTGACTTATCAACTACTAGCGTTATTGTTTTATCCGATCCTCAATGGCCCGTCGGTGTCTTAGGATTAGTAGCAGGTCAAATTGCCCAAAAATACGGTCGCCCGACAATTTTACTCAGTACAGAAGAAGCCGGGGAGCGGGGTAGCGAGGGAGATGCGGAGTTCTTGAGCAGGGGAGATGGGGAACAATTACCAATTACCAATTACCAATTACCAATTGCCAAAGATCCAATTTTAGCCAGAGGTTCTGCTCGTTCAGTTAGCCAAATCGACCTTTACAAATTAGTCAAAAGTCAAGCTCATTTATTACATCGTTTTGGCGGTCATCCCTTTGCTGCTGGATTAAGCTTGCCCGTAGAAAATATACCTCTATTTACAGATGCAATTAATCAACAATTGCGGGGAATTATGGTCAATGGCTTACCTCCCATAGTCATCCAAGCAGAGCTAATTGTTACCGTCTCTGAATTAGGAAGAGAGTTATTTCAAGAACTTAAACTACTAGAACCCTGCGGCATGGGCAATCCAGCACCTAAATTATTGATTAAAAACTGTTGGTTTGAAAATACATGGAATGAAAATCAGAAAGATTTAAAAGGCAATAAAGTACAATATATCAAAACCACCTTTGAAATCAAAGACAACTCTACCGAGCGTGCCTTTCCTGGGATTTGGTGGGAACACTATAGAGATGAAATTCCGAAATTCCCCTGTGATGCCATAGTCGAACTTGACTACAATACTTACCAAAAATATCATGTCCGACTAATTGCTTTGCGACCAAACAGCGACAACGATCCCGTTAATATTCCCGCCCAAATTGATTGGATATTAGACTGGCGAAATAGCCAAAACCAAAATGAGTCACCTATTCCTATTTCTCCCTCGCCTCTGATAATTTCAGAATGTCCCACTAGCTGGGGCGAATTGCAAGCATGGTTCCGGCGGGGACTACATTCACAACAGAAAATCGCGATCGCGTACACCCGTCCCCCATCCCCGCCCCCCATCCAAATCTGGCAAGAGCTAGTCGGAATCGCCAAACACCTCACCCATACCAGCCAAACAGTCACCCGCAGACAACTAAAGCAGAAATTGGGCATCAGCGATGTATCCCTACAACTAGGATTCAAAACCTTAACCCATCTCGGTTTCAAAATCACCTATCGCGATCGCGCCTTTCATATCGCCAGACATCCCCTAGAAAAACAATCAGAAACTTTATCTCACCCAACCCATTCTCAACAACTCTCAATTTCTCATTCTGAAGCACTTTCCCACTCCATACAACAATTCTTAGCCGTAGTATCAGAAGAACAATTCCGCAGACGATATTTCTGCGAAGTTTCCTTCGCTACCATTCAGGCTATGGCCCAAGAAACCGTTTTAAACGATCTCGACTCTCCAGGCACTCCTTTCTAATAAACATCAGAATATGGAATTCTTCGCCTAGAATAGTTACTGGGCATTGTTATTTGTTATTCCCTTGATTTATTCCCTTCTTCCCCTAGTCCCTAGCCCCTAGCCCCTAGCCCCTAGTCCCTCCCTATGCTCGTCTGTCTTCAGTGTCAGTTTGAGAATCCCAATAGCAACAAATTTTGTCAAAACTGCGGCACTTCCCTCACCGACAAGTTTTGTCCTGAATGCGGCGCTAAAGTCTCTTTTAGCGCTCAACATTGTCAAAATTGTGGTACTGCGACAGGTCAAGTGTGGTGGGCAGTAGTTTCATGGGAACCACAGTCACAACCCCCTCAAACTTCAGAACCCGAAATCACAATACCTTCAACTGACAACGCTTACGTCCAAATTCAGCAGTTACAAGATATTTTCATCGGTGTAGGATCGTCAGAAAGCTCTCTAGAGCCAGCATCAGACATAATTAGCACAGAATTATCCCCCGCCCTCCAACCGCCAGAAACAGCAGTTTTAAGCCCTCAATTTCCCCCTGACGACTCCATCAGCAATGAAGAGCTTGAAGATACTGGATCGGTTAATATCCCAGGGGCTACATCCTTCCCAGAAAATGAAAATGCCGCATTCATAGACAAATTAGAGCAAAATGCCATACCCGCCCTTGATTTCCCGAAGGGAGACAAGCCGGAAAGTGGAGACTCGGAGACTCAGAGACTGGGAGACTCGGAGAATGGAGAAGATTTAACTTCCCCCTCTTCCCCCTCTCCCCCCTCTCCCCCCTCTTTACCTGCGGGAGATTATTTAGATACGCAGAAACGTTACCAACTATTAGAACCCCTAGTATTAACAACTACTGAGGTAACTGCTGCCGCGCCCGTCTTAGACTGTAATCCTTTGCAAGCTTCCGTACTCAAAGCACTCTTAGCAGCTAAGTCAGAAATTCCTGCGATGCCTTCGGCGCGGCGTATCGCCATCGCACAATCTTACTTAACTCTACAGTCAGAATTTCCCCAAAACCTGCCCCAGCTTCACGACACTTTGCAGGAAAACGGACAAGCAGTAATGCTCTTAGAAAATTGCTCAAACTTGCCCTTATTATCAGCACAGTGGAGCAATCCCGAAACTTCAACCCAGCAAATCTTATATTGGCTCAACGAAATAACAGAACTTTGGGCAGCACTAGAACCCTCGCAGAATCGTCAAAGCTTACTAGAAATGACAAATTTGCGGGTAAACCCCAATCCCACAGGTTCTTTAGCGTCTATACGCCTGCAACAGCTCTATCCAGAAACCGCTCCATCCTCCCTCACTCTGCAAACTTTAGGAGAATTTTGGCAAGCTTTATTTAGCCAGTCTCAACGCACCCTGTTTAGTGCTTTGGCGGCTCTGCTGCGCGACTTGCATCAGGGTGATATTCAAACAATAGAGTTATTGCGATCGCGTCTAGAAACTATGCACAGCTCACTGCAACCCGAACCAACCCCAACCTCAGCCCTCACCCACCTGCAATTGGGCAAATTTCAGCAACAGCTCGCTGATGCTGGCGACGACACCACAACCCTACCTCTACCCATGCAAGTTTATCGCTTGGAAGACTGCGGGCGCACAGATGTTGGCCGCCAGCGGGATCACAACGAAGACTTTTTCAGCATTTGGACTCAGGCGCACAAACTCGAAACCTCACTGGGTCGTATTTTCCAGGTTAAAGGACTTTACATTCTCTGCGACGGGATGGGTGGACACTCCAGTGGTGAAGTAGCCAGCCAATTAGCCGTAGAAAGCCTTAAGCAATACTTTCAAAGCCGTTGGGGAGATGAGTTACCCTCCGCCCAAACCATCACCGAAGCAGTGCTGTTAGCCAACCAGGCTATCTATGAAGTTAATCAAAAAGACGTTCGCTCTGGTAGTGCCAGAATGGGTACTACCTTGATAACAGTTTTAATTCAAGATTCCCAAGTTGCTGTTGCCCACGTTGGTGATAGCCGACTTTATCGACTCAGGCGAGGAGGGACACTCAAAAAAATTACCACCGATCACGAGGTAGGTCAACGGGAAATTAACCGAGGCGTTGACCCGCAAACTGCATACTCCCGCCCCGATGCCTATCAGCTAACTCAAGCTCTCGGCCCACGAGATGATAATTTTGTCAAGCCAGAGGTGCAATTTATAGAACTACTTGAAGATACTCTATTAATTTTGGCCTCCGATGGCTTAACGGACAACAATTTCTTGGAAACTCACTGGCAAAGTAAGCTCGAACCTCTTCTCAACCCCCAAAGTAATTTGGAGCAAGGTGTGAAGGAGTTAATCGACCTAGCTAATCAGCATAATGGTCACGATAACATTACAGCTATTGTTATCCGCGCACAAGTACGACCTTATAGATTTTAGAAATTGGGTTGTCAGCAGTTGCCAAAATACCTAGATTTACCTAGAAATAAAAGTTAATTCAAGGGTGGGCAGTAGATTTTAAGATAGATGTTAATATATAAAAATCAAGTCAGGCGAACCAGACAACTATCG
>NZ_JARFTR010000231.1 GCF_029167235.1 Kamptonema sp. UHCC 0994
ATTCACAGTTATATCATGTCCGGCAAATTACTTACTATCTGTCATTGCGAGCCAAGCGAAGCAATCGCCTAGTCTCTGCGATTGCTTCGCTTGGCTCGCAATGACAAGTATTTAACCGGACATGATATTATATAGCAGGAGGCAGGAGGCAGAAGGAAAATGCAATAATAGAAAGGGTTAGGACACTCGCTCATTGCTAGAACCCACTGATTCTATTCCCTTCTTCCCTAGCCTAAGCGCCCCTAATAACAGTTAACAGCAAAATGTTTTTCGATAATTGCCGGGATTTCGGCCGGTTCGATGCGACTATAGCGAGTTTTATCTGGCATCAAGACAATATTTGGCCCTGCTTTGCACTGTTTAAGACATCCCGTTCCCTGAATAGTTACTTGGTCTTTTAAACCGCGATCGCTCAACGCATTTTCCAAAGCCTGACAGACTGCTCTACCGCCCCGTTTCTGGCAGTCAGACTTTTGACATACTAAAATTTTAGCCTTGGCTTGAGGGCAATTTGCCGTTGCGGTGGCTGTTTTCTCAGAGCTAGAATCTCCTCCTTGGCAAGGAAGAATGGGAGATTGCCCGCTACACGAAAGAGGCAGCGCCGAAGCCTCCCTTTTAACAGATATATCATTAAAACTATGACGCTCTTCAGCCGGCAAATTACCGCCAGCTAAGGGTGTAATGCTGTAAGCCTTCAGTTTAATTTTGCCACTGTCCAAGTTGAGTTTTTTCTCCCCTACAACCCGAACCGTTAAACCTCGGTACATAATTGGTGTCAGAGGCGAGCGCAACTCTTTAGAGATTTTAACAACATACTCCTCCCCCGATGGTGCGGCAATTCGCAGGTACACGAGTTTGTAACCATCTTCAAGAATAGAACCGACGATCTGCCCTTCAAGGCTAAATGCTGATACTTCTTTGCGTGATTTACACATTGTTCTAGATCGCTTATTAATTAACATTTGAAATTGCTTCACTACGTAACCGCTACCCGCAGGTATTCGCTCACCCCATCACAGAAATTTGACTATTGACTGACATCTGATAAGCAAAAAACGAAAAGCTATTAACTGTTTTTCCAGCATCCCTCCAAGCAAGCTTCCAACTCCCAGCGGGGGGATCTGTACTGTCTTAATACACTCTCTAACTGAGCAGCTTGCAGAGCACTGTTGATTTGTACCCGCAAAGGTCTATCGATAGCGCACCAGCAGGTAATCTCTAACTCCTGCAAGCGCTGGTAAACTTGCCAGCGGTCTACCCAACTGACCTCAACAATGTGACACGGTTCTGATTCTAGCTCTGATTTATTCATAAATGAAATCTATTTGCACTAATTTTACTGCTGACTACAGAAAGCGGGAGGGGGAGACGGGCGAAAGGGGAGAGGGAAGAAAAAAGGAGATCGCACCCTAACCCAGACGGAATTATCAAGTTAGAAGGCAGAAATATTGAAAAATTCACCCCGTGCCTGTATATTCTGCCTTCCCATAACCTTGATACTTCAGAACGTTTGTTAGATCAGCTACTTTATACAGCATAACCCAAGTGCAATTAATTCTCAATAGACTGGAAAGAAAAATTTTCCAACTTGTAAAGTCTTCTAATAGGCTGGCTGACTCAGCTTGACTCACAGATTCAGCGTGGTAGACTAAGCGCATTGGCAATAAAATCTGCCTATTGAGAGGGAACACACTATGGCTGAAACTCAGAGTGCAGTGCGTCCGTTTGGCCACCTTGCCGAGAATCCAATTTTGCTTGAACATTCAGTCACAGCCCCCGTCTGTGAAGGCATGAATGCTCTGCTGGCAAGTTTTCAGGCGCTTTACCTGCAATATCAAAAGCACCATTTTGTTGTTGAGGGAGCGGAATTTTACTCCCTACACCAGTTTTTTGAAGACAGTTACGGAGACGCTCAAGATCACGTCCACGAATTGGGCGAACGCTTGAATGGGTTGGGCGGTATTCCTGCGGCTGGCTTTAGTAAGTTAGCAGAACTTTGCTGCTTCCAACCGGAAGCTGACGGTGCTTATTCCTGTCGCCAAATGCTCGAACACGATTTGGTCGCGGAGCAAGCAATTATCAATTTGTTGCGCCGTCAAGCCGGACAAGCGGAAAGTTTGGGCGATCGCGGTACGCGCTACTTGTACGAAAAAATCCTGCTCAAAACAGAAGAGCGAGCTTATCATATAGCTCACTTCCTCGCGCCCGATACTTTGGTGCAGTTGAGCTTGAACTAAGTAGTGAAGAAAATGCTTTAAGTAAGAAAGTTACGTAAGTCCTATAAGAAAAAAAGAGCCTGAGAGCTGTACCTCTCAGGCTTTTTGTGTTGGAGCTGGAAAGGAAATGTAACTGGATTTGGTAACACATCCGCCCACAGCAAAGGAACTTTCGCGATCGCGAAACTCTCGCTTCCTAACTCCCAAGCTTAGAAAAACTAGCCGTTTGCCCACCTATGCAAAATTTCCACCGCAAACAGCAGCGGGCTTGTTCTCTAACCTTGTCTTATCAGAGAGGAACATATCCATAGCCATCTGAATAACACTCTAAGCTTACTAAAATTATTTGTCAACAATTTCTAAAAATATTTTTGTCTCAAACGTGGCAAACTAGGCAGTCACAAGCCTAAAAAGCCTGCTGTATATCAGTTAAAGCCATTAGCAAAATAGTTTACAGATAATTTTACCCGCAGTTAATGAAAATCTTTACAAATAGCTCTTGACAAAACAGCAGAAATTATTGATTATTAATTTCAATAAGCTTCGATCGGCTTAAAACCCCACTGACTTGTACTCAAGAGGTCAATCCATGACAAACATGGTCGCAAAATCCTTCCCAGGCGAAGGAAAATCCTTTCCCTGGTGGGCGGGGAATGCCCGCTTAACAAACCTTTCCGGCCGCCTGCTCGGAGCCCACGTTGCCCATGCAGGCCTAATCGTCCTCTGGGCGGGAGCCTACACCCTGTTTGAACTCTCCCGCTTCAACCCAGAACAGCCCATGTACGAACAAGGTCTAATCCTGCTGCCCAACCTAGCGCGGCTGGGCTTTGGCGTTGGAGCCGGGGGTCAAATTATTGATACCTACCCCTACTTCGCCATCGGAGTCATACACCTGATTAGCTCAGCATTTCTCGGCTTCGGCGGCATCTTTCACTCCCTCAAAGGGCCCGAAACCCTAGAAGAAAGAACCCCCTTATTCGGTTATCGCTGGGAAGACGCAAACAAAATGACCACCATCCTCGGCATTCACCTAACTTTGTTGGGTCTAGGTGCTGCCTTGTTGGTGGCCAAAGCCATGTATTTTAGTGGCCTTTATGATACCACAATCCAGAACGTGCGGGTGATTTCCAACCCCACCCTCAACCCCGCCACCATTTTCGGCTACCTCTTCGGAGTCAACGGCAAAAACTGGATTGCTGGAGTTGACAACCTCGAAGATGTTGTCGGCGGTCACATTTGGGTCAGCATCCTCTGCATTGGCGGCGGTTTCTGGCACATCAGCACTCAGCCTTTCCCTTGGGCAAAACGGCTATTTGTCTGGTCAGGGGAAGCCTACCTTTCCTACAGCCTGGGAGCCTTAGCCTTAATGGGGTTCATCGCTACCTATTTTGTATCAGTTAACACCCTGGTTTACCCAGAAGAATTTTTTGGCCCGGCTTTAAATATCGGCTTCGAGCAATTCCCTTATTTCCATCGCGGTGAAATGCTCACTTCTCGCGTTTGGTTAGCAAACGCCCACTTCTGGCTGGCCTTCTTCCTGTTGCAAGGACATATTTGGCACGCCTTGCGAGCCGCAGGATTTGACTTCCGCCAAGGCAAAGTCGTGCAGTCTACCCGCGAAGACATCCAGCCTGAAGGTCAAGTCGCGATGAATCCAGCAATTTAACCATTGTAACGCCGCCCTCTGGGCGGTCAATAATCCCTCAGTTTTGCTCAATTTAGGAGTTAAGTACAAATGCAAGCAATAGCTGATTCAACATCAATACCACCAACAGAAAACCCAGAACAAGAATATGGCTGGTGGGCTGGAAATGCCCGTTTCACCAATCTCTCAGGACTACTTTTAGGAGCCCACGTAGCTCATGCCGGTTTAATCGTACTCTGGGCTGGGGCGATGACTCTGTTTGAGCTCTCCAATTTCAACCCCGCACAGCCGATGTTTGACCAAGGTTTAATCTTGCTTCCCAACTTAGCGCGGTTAGGCTTTGGCGTTGGTGCTGGCGGCCAAATTGTCGATACTTATCCTTACTTTGTTATCGGCGTTTTACACCTAATTAGTTCTGCTGTTCTGGGTGCTGGCGGTCTTTATCATTCCCTACTTGGCCCTAGCATTTTACCGAAAAATAATACTTTTTTCGGCTCTTTTGGGTACGACTGGGAAGACAAAGACAAGATGACAACTATCATTGGCATTCACTTATTACTGCTAGGTTTAGGTGCGTGGTTATTGGTAGGGAAAGCAATGTTTTGGGGCGGTGTTTATGACCCCATCGCCGCAGATGTTCGAGTTATTTCTAACCCTACGCTTAATCCTGGTCGGATTTTTGGCTATCTCTTTGGTTTCTGGGGTTCGCAAGGTATGGCCGCAGTTAACAATCTTGAAGATGTCATCGGCGGTCATATTTGGGTGGGGATTCTCTGTATTAGCGGCGGTTTTTGGCACATCTTTACTAAGCCTTTTCGCTGGGCCGAGCGCGTGTTGTTTTGGTCAGGTGAAGCCTATCTTTCTTACAGTTTAGGTGCTCTGGCTTATATGGGCTTTTTGGCAGCCTATTTCGTAACTGTAAATAACACCGTTTATCCAGAGGTTTTCTACGGCCCTGTGGGTTTAAATGACCCTGATGCGGTTGTGATTTCTTCCCGGACTTGGTTGGCAACAGCTCACTTTGTCTTAGCAGTTGTAGTGTTATGCGGTCACATTTGGCACGCGCTGCGCGTGCGGACAAAAGCGGTGGGATTTGATTTTCGTTCTGGGGAGTTTGTGAAACAAAATCCTAGCGATATTCAAGTTGAAACTGCAATGGGTTCAATGAGCTTTTCTGATGTGAGTGTAACTTTATTGCGGAATTTACCGATTTACCGCAAAGGTTTATCTCCCATTGTCAGAGGGTTAGAAGTGAGCTTGGCTCACGGATATTTTCTGGTGGGAATCTTTGTGGTATTGATTCCTTTGCAACAAAAGAGTTTAGCTCCGCTGGCTGGGTTGCTTGCTACCCTCGCAGTAGTCATAATTTTGGCAATGCTGCTTTCTATTTATGAGCAGGGAAAGCGGGAAAAAGGCAAGGTTTTCTATTGGCAAAAAACACCTGAAGATTGGAGCTTATTCCGAGGTGGTTTTGTACTGGGTGGTTCTAGTGGAGCTTTTTTGGCTTATTTACTGCTAGAGAACTTTGCGGGCATTGATGCAATTCTGCGAGGTGTTGTCAACTAAAAAATTTTGATATAGAACAGGGTTTTGGTGAATTGCCTTACCCTGTTTCTAAATCAATATTTATTGAAATTTTCTATACACTTGAGAGAATTAGTCTATGAATGTTGCGATTTGCTGTTTCTGTACTTGGACGCTACTTGTTCTATTTTTATGGAGTGTTTGGCAGGCGTTGCGAGAGGGAATTTACCAACTCAGACGGCTGCATCAAATTCCCTGTTCTGACTGTGAGTTTTTTACTAATGACTATCGCCTTAAATGTACGGTGCGACCTTTTAGTGCTTGTACTGAGGAGGCGATTGGCTGTTCTGACTTTGAACCAAAAACCAGTTCTTGTAATGCTTGCCAGCAACGTTGCAGTAAGTTTTAATCGTAATATTTTGTTTGGAGGATTTCGATATGTCTTTTTACAAAACTAACTCACTCAAGGCTGAACTTAATCAAAGGGGATGTCGCTTGACTCCCCAGAGAGAAACTATTTTGAATGTATTTCAAAACTTGCCGGAAGGCAATCACTTAAGTGCCGAAGAATTGTACAATATTTTGAAGGATCAAGGAGAAACTATCGGTTTGTCTACTGTGTATAGAACGCTGCATTTAATGGCTAATATTGGCATTTTTAGGGAACTAGAACTGGCGGAGGGTCACAAACATTATGAGCTTAATTTGCCTCAATCTCATCATCATCACCATTTAGTCTGTCTTCAATGTCATAAGACCTTTGAATTTAATGATGAATCGATTTTAAAGATTGGTAATAAGCAGGTTGAAAAAGCAGGTGTAGAACTCCTAGACTGTCAATTGACGGTTCGGACAGTTTGTATAGAAGCTTTGCAGGAGGGTTGGCCTTCTTTACTTCCTAGCAATTGGCTGTGTTCGAGACATCACTTGGAAAGGGAAGCGGAATTAAGCTAACAGTTAACCGTTAACGGTTAACTGTTTTAAAAATTGCGCGATCGCATTCAGCTTGAGTTTAAGCTGCGGCGATTAAGGCATCTTTTAGGGGAGTCCAGCGAAAGGCGCGATCGCCTCCCATTTCCACCACAACTTTCACTCGTGGCTCTAAACTAGGTAAAACTGTCAAATATTCAATTTCTTGACGGGACAAAACAAACCCTTCCATAATCCACAATACCAACCCTTTGGCTTTCGGAGGCAAGTGTTCCAATTGAGTATTTACTACTGGCGGCAAATAATAAACGTAGCCGACTGAGGCCTCATTGCCAGTAGTTTTCTTCCCCAGGTGGGGAGGCCTGATACCGTGAACCCCTGTTAAATAAGCAGCCAAGTCCCCTAGACCCCGCGCCGTGATATTGTGAGTGCTGTAGCTTGCAGCCCTCAGCCGCCGTTGGTAGCGCCCTTCAAATCCACCCTCTAAGGGGACGTAGACGGCCAGGGAACCCGACTTCTCTAAATCCCGAATCATCTGCGATCCAGTTGTAATCAGTGCCATAGGTTTGACTTATCTTCTGTGTTAAATTTTGTGCTTCGCTACTTGCGAGCTACGCAAGTATTGTACACAACCGATTAAATTTAATTGATATAATTATGATAAAATTCTGAACATAGAGGCTGGTAGTTATCTTTTTTTCCAGCACTCTATTTCAAGCTAATCTACCACTGATAGCCATCCCCGGCGTACAGCGTAGAGCAATCTACTGATAACTTTGCGATCTGGTTCGCTGAGAGAATTGGTTAATATTGCTGACTCAATTTGTTGTCGGTGCTGCCGATTAATGCGACCTGACTTCCAGGCTGTAAAGTAGAGTTCTGAAATTGTAAATTCTGGGAGAAGCGCTTGAGTTGTCATTTGCAGTGAAGAACATCTATCCCCTTAATATCGGGCAACTTTGGCAAACTTTATGTGACAGCCATCAGCAATTTAATGTGATACTTTTGTCCCTAAAAGCTGATAGAAGTCTCTTATAGTCAGTGATGGGAATATCAAGTTTAGAGCGATCTCAATCACGGAAAAAAACGATCGATATCACTATGTTTTGTGATAACAGTCATTGATAATGATTGCTATATTATTAATGAGCTAGCCCCAAAAGGTCGGGACTGACGCAATTATGTCATTACGAGCCAAGCTCGATCGTCTCAAGCATAGCGCCGTTGCCAAAAGCTGAAGCCGAGAGCGCAGCGTGGCGCAAAGCGCTGCAATTTGAGAGTTTTGCTTCACTACGTCTAAGTTTCCCAGTCCCCAGCCCTCAATCTCAACGTCCAAATTCCTAAATCTCTTGCCAAAAACAGTTAAGTCGTTTATAATGGAAGGTCTGGTATCCCCACCTGACTATATTTCCCCCAAAATCCCATCCCTAGCCAAGGGGAAGGGTATTTCAGTGCGGATGCCACTTAAAGTAGAAACTAGCGACAAAGCTAAACGAGCCCTAACTCATGCCCACTATTCAGCAACTTATTCGGTCTGCACGAGAAGAAACGCAGAAAAAGACTAAATCGCCAGCTCTCAAGAGTTGCCCTCAGCGTCGTGGAGTCTGTACAAGAGTTTACACGACCACTCCGAAAAAACCAAACTCAGCACTGCGGAAGGTAGCACGGGTGCGACTGACCTCTGGTTTTGAAGTGACAGCCTACATTCCAGGCATTGGTCATAACCTACAAGAACACTCAGTCGTGATGATTAGAGGCGGTCGGGTCAAAGACTTGCCGGGAGTGAGATACCACATTATTCGTGGAACTTTAGACACCGCCGGAGTAAAAGACAGGAAACAGGGACGCTCCAAGTATGGAGCTAAACGTCCTAAAGCCGGTGCCAAAAAATAAGAATTTAACCGTTCTTGTGAAGTTGAAGGTGACAACGCTTACCGCTCAATTTTCAGCTATAGCCAGCCAAGTCCCTCAAAGCCTGTGTTGATCTCACGCATCTGGGCTAAATCAAAAAGCCAAAATCAAAAATCACGCATCCAAAATTAAACTATGTCTCGCCGTAGGGTTATTCAAAAACGTCCGATTCCCGCTGACTCGGTTTACAACAGCCGCCTGGTAACAATGATGGTGCGCCGCATTATGCAAAGCGGCAAAAAATCAGTTGCCTCAAACATTATTTACGATGCCATGAAAACCATCCAAGAACGGACGGGTGGCGATCCGCTGGATCTGTTTGAAAAAGCAGTCAAAAATGCAACACCTCTGGTAGAAGTCAAAGCGCGGCGGGTAGGCGGCGCAACCTACCAAGTCCCAATGGAAGTGCGCTCCGACAGAGGCACTGCTTTGGCCTTGCGTTGGCTGATCCGGTTTGCACGGGCTAGAGCTGGTCGCTCCATGTCGATTAAGCTAGCGAATGAATTGATGGATGCCGCCAATGAAACAGGCAGTGCCATTCGTAAGCGCGAAGAAACCCACCGGATGGCAGAAGCAAACAAAGCTTTTGCCCACTATCGGTACTAATTTTAGAGACTGGGGATGCTGGCAAGAGAGGAATAAAGCTTACCTGTAGCCATCTCTCAAAACTCCCAACTCTTCCCCAGTTGCCTTGGGCTTTTAGCAAATGTTTGTGTGAACAAATCTTGCAAAAAATATTAAAATGTAACAGTAAACTCCATGTACGAGTCAGCAATATCGGTTGTTATGACTCGATATTATGTAGTATTATTGTAATATAACAGCAACACAAACTAAAGGAGGTAGCTGTGGCACGTTCCGTCCCGCTTGAGAGAACACGCAATATTGGTATTGCCGCCCACATTGATGCGGGCAAGACAACAACGACTGAAAGAATCCTGTTTTATTCCGGCGTGGTTCACAAGATGGGTGAAGTCCACGAGGGAACAGCAGTTACCGACTGGATGGCTCAAGAGCGGGAGCGTGGAATCACCATTACTGCCGCTGCCATTACTACCAGTTGGAAAGATTACAAGATTAATATCATTGATACTCCGGGTCACGTAGACTTCACAATCGAAGTCGAGCGCTCGATGCGGGTATTGGATGGAGTAATCGCCGTATTTTGTTCAGTCGGCGGAGTCCAGCCCCAATCCGAAACCGTCTGGAGACAAGCCGATCGCTATAAAGTACCTCGGATTGTATTCGTAAACAAGATGGATCGCACAGGTGCGAACTTCTATAAAGTTTACGGCCAGATTTGCGATCGCATGAGAGCCAACGCTGTCCCCATCCAGATCCCCATCGGCAGCGAAAGCGAATTTAAAGGGATTGTCGATTTGGTAAAGATGAAAGCATACATCTACACCACCGACCTCGGCACCGACGTTGAAGAAACCGAAATCCCTGAAGACCTCAAAGAGCTAGCCCAAGAGTACCGCACCAAATTGATCGAATCGGCGGCAGAAACCTCCGACGATCTAATGGAAAAATACTTTGAAGGACAAGAGCTCACAGAAGCAGAAATCATGTCAGCCCTGCGAAAAGGCACGATCGCAGGTACGATCGTCCCGATGCTATGCGGTTCTGCCTTCAAAAACAAAGGCGTGCAGCTCTTGCTAGACGCAGTGCTCGACTACCTACCCTCCCCCTTAGAAGTTCCCCCCATTCAGGGAACCTTGCCCAACGGCGATACAGCCGAACGGGGAGCCGACGACGATGCAGCAATGTCTGCCTTGGCGTTCAAAATCATGGCAGACCCCTACGGTCGCCTGACCTTCGTGCGAGTTTACTCTGGCATCCTCAAAAAAGGCAGCTACGTGATGAACTCCACTAAGGACAAAAAAGAGCGGATTTCCCGCTTAATCGTCCTTAAAGCCGACGATCGCATCGAAGTAGACGAACTTCGTGCCGGCGACTTAGGAGCAGCCTTGGGTCTCAAAGACACCTTTACCGGCGACACCCTCTGCGATGACACCGCCCCAATTATTCTGGAATCGTTGTTCATCCCCGAACCCGTGATTTCCGTAGCGGTAGAACCCAAAACCAAGGCCGACATGGAGAAACTCTCCAAAGCTCTGCAATCTCTCTCCGAAGAAGATCCTACCTTCCGAGTCAGAGTTGACCACGAAACCAACCAGACAGTCATCGCCGGCATGGGCGAACTCCACCTGGAAATTCTGGTTGACCGGATGCTGCGGGAATTCAAAGTTGAAGCCAACGTCGGCGCACCCCAGGTAGCCTACCGCGAAACCATTCGCAAAGCCGTCCGCGCTGAAGGCAAATTTATCCGTCAAAGCGGCGGTAAAGGTCAGTACGGCCACGTCGTCATCGAACTGGAACCTGGGGAACCAGGAACCGGCTTTGAATTCGTCTCCAAAATTGTTGGTGGCGCTGTACCCAAAGAGTACATCGGCCCCGCAGAACAAGGGATGAAAGAAGCTTGCGAATCCGGCATTGTCGCTGGCTATCCAGTGATCGACCTTAAAGCCACGATGGTAGATGGGTCTTACCACGATGTAGACTCCTCCGAAATGGCATTTAAGATCGCTGGGTCAATGGCCATCAAAGAAGCCGTGATGAAAGCAACGCCCGTGCTGCTAGAGCCTATGATGAAAGTAGAGGTCGAAGTGCCCGAAGATTATATCGGGAACATCATCGGCGACCTCAACTCTCGCCGGGGTCAGATTGAAGGTCAAGAGACGGAACAAGGACTTGCCAAAGTTGCTGCCAAAGTTCCTTTGGCACAAATGTTTGGTTATGCCACAGACATCCGCTCGAAAACCCAAGGTCGCGGGATCTTCACAATGGAATTCAGCCATTACGAAGAAGTCCCCCGCAACGTGGCAGAAGCCATCATCGCCAAGAGCAAAGGGAACTCTTAATTGTTAGTGGTTAGGGGTTAGTAGTTAGTTGCAAACTCAAAGCAACTAACTACCGATCGCTAACAATTAACTACTGATAACTAATTGTTAGTGGTAGGGTTAGTAGTTAGTTGTGAACAACTTAAATAGACCTACGAAAAACTGTTTGTAACGCCGCCCTCTGGGCGGTAAATTCACTACCCAGAGGGCGGCGTTACGAAATTGGTAAGTAAGTCCTGTTAAAGCAACTAACAACTAACTACTAACAACTAACTACTAACAACTGACAACTGACAAAGGAACAGAATCAAGAATGGCACGCGCAAAATTTGAACGGAATAAACCCCACGTAAACATCGGCACTATCGGTCACGTCGATCACGGCAAAACAACTTTAACTGCCGCAATTACCATGACCCTATCTGCACTGGGTCAGGCTAAAGCTAGGAAGTATGATGAAATCGACGCTGCGCCTGAAGAAAAAGCGCGGGGTATTACGATTAACACAGCTCACGTCGAATATGAGACGGAACAACGGCACTACGCTCACGTAGACTGTCCGGGTCACGCTGACTATGTGAAAAACATGATCACTGGTGCTGCTCAAATGGACGGCGGTATCCTCGTGGTATCAGCAGCAGATGGCCCCATGCCCCAAACCCGCGAACACATCCTACTTGCCAAGCAAGTTGGCGTTCCCAGCCTTGTTGTCTTCTTGAACAAAGAAGACATGGTAGACGACGCAGAACTACTGGAACTGGTGGAACTGGAAGTTCGCGAACTCCTAAGCTCTTATGATTTTCCAGGCGATGATATCCCCATTGTGACTGGTTCGGGATTGAAGGCTCTAGAAGCGATGACTGCTAACCCCAAGATCAAGAAGGGCGAGAATCCTTGGATAGATAAGATCTACAAGCTCATGGAAGAGGTAGATGCTTACATTCCCACGCCAGAGCGCGAAATTGACAAGCCCTTCCTGATGGCAGTTGAAGACGTATTCTCGATTACTGGTCGGGGTACGGTGGCTACTGGCCGGATCGAGCGTGGAAAAATCAAGGTCGGCGAAACTGTCGAATTGGTTGGTATTCGCGATACTCGCAGCACTACCGTAACCGGCGTGGAAATGTTCACCAAGTCCTTGGAAGAAGGTCTGGCTGGCGACAACGTGGGTCTGCTGCTTCGGGGGATTGAAAAGAAGGATATTGAAAGGGGCATGGTAATTGCTAAGCCCAAATCGATTACTCCTCATACTCAGTTTGAATCTGAGGTTTATATCCTTAAGAAGGAAGAAGGCGGCCGACACACGCCGTTTTTCTCCGGCTACCGCCCTCAGTTCTACGTCCGCACAACGGATGTAACTGGTACGATCAACCAGTTCACCAGTGATGATGGTAGCGAAGCTGAAATGGTGATGCCGGGAGACCGCATTAAGATGACAGTGGAACTGATCAACCCGATCGCTATTGAACAGGGGATGCGTTTCGCTATTCGCGAAGGTGGCCGCACCGTAGGTGCTGGCGTTGTCTCCAAAATCCTCAAGTAGGACTCCGCTAAAATTAGGTGGAGCAGAAAAGCTATAAAATATAAATCAGCTTTTCTGCTCTTCTAGTTTGCTGTTAACAGTTAACAGTTAACAGTTAACAATTAACAGTTAACAGTTAACAGTTAAAAAAACAACTGAACCTAGAAAACTAAAGAAAATCAAATGGCAACTATCCAACAACAAAAAATTCGCATTCGCCTCAAAGCTTTCGATCGCCGTATTCTTGACGCATCTTGCGAGAAGATTGTAGATACAGCAAACCGGACTGCGGCAACTGCGATTGGCCCAATTCCCTTACCTACGAAACGGCGGATATTCTGTTTGCTGCGATCGCCCCACGTTGATAAAGATTCACGGGAACACTTCGAGACTCGTACTCATCGCCGCATTATCGACATTCATCAGCCTTCCGCTAAAACTATTGACGCTTTGATGAAACTGGACTTGCCAGCCGGTGTGGATATTGAAGTGAAGCTTTAGATTAGTTTCTGACAATGTGTAAGGGCGAAGTGTTTGCATCAGGAAAATTCTTTGTTTCCAGAATTTCGGGCGCAAATAGTTCGCCTTTACCCATAAAATAAAGATAATATTAGAGATAATATTAAACATAATTATTAATTTCAATTCCAGAGATCAAAATCCATGTGCCAACTGCTAGGAATGAACTGCAATGTGCCAACGGATATTTGCTTTTCTTTTGAGGGGTTTTCTGCAAGAGGCGGCAAAACAGATATTCACGCTGACGGTTGGGGTATTGCCTTTTTTGAAGGCTTGGGATGCCGTATTTTTTTAGAAGCTCAACCTTCCGTCAATTCTGCGGTGGCCAAATTGTTGCGGCGCTATCCCATCCACTCTACTAATGTAATTGCCCATATCCGTAAAGCTACCCAGGGTGAGATTGCCTTGGAAAACTGCCATCCCTTTCAGCGGGAACTGTGGGGGCGCTATTGGGTGTTTGCCCATAACGGCAATTTACCAGAATTTGAGCCTGAAAATGCAGGTTTGTATCAACCCGTCGGCCAAACTGATAGTGAAAGAGCATTCTGTTTGATTCTAGAAACTTTGCGGCAAAACTTTCCTCAAAGTAAACCTCCCTTAAAAGAACTTTATTTAGTTCTCGCAGAAATTAGTAAAATTTTGGCAGCAAAGGGTGTATTTAACTATTTGTTTTCGGATGGAGAACACTTATTTGTACATTGCTCAACACTGCTAAGTTATATTGTCCGTCAAGCGCCCTTTGGTACTGCTCATTTAGTTGACGAAGACTTAACTTTAGATTTCCGAGAGTTGACGGGGGAAAGCGATCGCGTGGCTTTAATTGCTACTGTTCCGCTTACTGATAATGAAGTTTGGACACAGATAGAGCCGGGAGAACTGTTAGTATTTCAGGATGGATTACCGCTTAAATTTTAAGGCGAATATATAGGTTTTCGGTTGCAAGATCGCAGGGTAATTTCTAATTGCTAATTGGTAATTACATAAGACTTAGGCACGCTTTACGTAACGCCGCCTTCACTTGCGGTCAATTACCATCCAAACGCAGAAAAAGCCCTTGGGAGTCTTGCCGTGTTTCGACCCCAAGAGCTTTTTCTTTTAATTTAGAACTTAAACTTACTCCTCACACAATCCTATCATCTATCAAAAGATAATAAATGTCTATACCTCTAAAGGAATACTTACGTAACGCCGCCCTCTGGGCGGTAAA
>NZ_JARFTR010000311.1 GCF_029167235.1 Kamptonema sp. UHCC 0994
ATCCACATGGTATACCGCTCGGTTTTAACACACTAATTACCCCATCCCAAGCAAAAATAAAGGTGCATCTATCCAAGATTGCTGATGTAATAGATACCCATAAAACCGCCCCACAAGCTGCACTAATAAGCAAGCTGAATCCAATTATCAAGGGCTGGTCAAACTATTACTCAGCAGTCTGTAGTGCGGCAACCTACTCAAAGGTTGACCACTTAATCTATGACAAGTTGCGAGCTTGGGGCAAATCGAGGGTAAAAGGGGACGGGAATTGGTACAACAAATACTGGTTAAGAGTAGGTACTAACAAACGTTTCAGAACCAATGAAGGACATGAATTAACCTCACACTCAGATACGAAAATAGTAAGACACATAAAGGTAAGAGGTGAAGCTAGTCCTTACAACGGAGACTGGTCTTATTGGAGCGCACGAAGGGGAACATACCCTGGTACTCCCACAAGGGAAGCCAAATTACTTAAGAAACAAAAGGGTCGTTGTTCCCACTGTGGTCTGTATTTTACCGAATCAGACAGTGTAGAAGTTGACCATATTAAACCAAAAAGTCTAGGCGGTAAAGATGCCTACGATAACTATCAACTTCTGCATAGACATTGCCACGATACAAAGACGGTTTCTGACGGTTCCTTAAACAAGAATCACGACGATTAACCGTTCTAACTCGTACCCATAACAAGGGTGGAATTATCAAGGAGCCGGATGAGGTGAAAGTCTCACGTCCGGTTCTGAACGAGAGGTTGAGGGGGCAACTCCTTAATCGACTCTAACTGGTGCCACCGTTTGTTAAACGCCCTTTACCAGTACAAAACTTATGGAAGGGTGACATACAACAAAATCACACAGTTTCTCAAAAGCCAACAGGGAAAACAAATATTTAGCGAGGAAACATTCAACTATGCCCTACACCAAATCTCAATTAAGTCAAGAGTGGAACCTTCCCATTGAAGACATCCTAGATGCGATGGCAGATATCGAAATTGACCCCAATCTTGACCAACTTTCAGAAGAACAAGTAGACAGAATATTTGCCCAATTAGCAAGTGCAACACCGTCACAGCCACAACCACAAATAAATCTACCTCCGACTCCACCTACCTCAAAAACCCCATCGGAAACCCCAGTAGGAAGCCTTACCAATAAAAGCGAGGAAAACATCGAATCATCAGCAAACGCAATTGCTGACGATTTAAAAGCAGCTTCCGCCCAAAACTCAACACTAGATGAAGTATTGCGGGAACAAGCAGCAGTAGTGGGGGCAATTAAAGGCGAACAACTTGTCACAGTCTATGCCGATAGTTGTTTGAGAACCCTTCAGCAAGGTAAGCAAAACTTTACTGAATGGCTAATAGCAGCAAATCAGAAAGAACTCCTGGCAGATAGTGAAAGTTTTGACCCTTCTAAGTATGCAACCAGCTTGGGTGTGCCACTCCCAAACGAGATTTACAGCAGTGCGGCAACTGTCAACATCCACAGCTCAAAAGAACTGCTGGACAAGTACAAATCATCAGCAGAGAAAGTGCGGAAATCGACGCTCTTAGAAAGCGAGTTGGTGAGTTAGAGAGACGGTTGAAAGAAGAGAGGCGTACTCCTAGTTATTTGGCTAGATTAGCTGGCAAATTGACGGCTCGCGCTCTCTCTAAAAACATCAAGCCTGGGTTAAGTGACAACTCTAATTATGGAGAAGAACTTGCTCAAATTATGCGGCTTGGTTGAGTAAAGTTCATTAATTTCACAGGAGGATACTATGGTGCAAATTGTTGATGTTTCCGCTGTAATAGTAGAAGTGAAAACAGTCGAAACTGTTTGGCAGAAACTGAGAAAAGCTTGCCGTTCTATGCTTCGGCAACCCTTCGACAAGCTCAGGGCGAGACGCTCAGCAAGCGTTTTCACAATATGGGAGGCTAAAAGCACAATTTCTATGTGGGAGGAACTCAGTTTTTTAATGAGATTGGGGTAAATCTATGACCAATTTTCTGGAAGCGTTTCTTGCCAAACTACTGCTTGAAACTTTATTAAGAGTGGGGCGTAGTGACAGTAAACAAGACTTAAGTTCCGATAGTAGCAAACAAGACTGGTTGTTAAATATTTGGATAGCTATTCTGGTTGCTTGTTCCAGCCTAGTGATGATTGCGGGCACTCTCTACTTCTGCTCATTTTCATACCAGCAAATAACTGAGTTCAACCATATTTTACATCCAGAAAATGGAGGTGATAAATAATGTGTTTTGGGACAAAAAGACTGAACTTAGGCATCGAGTAGTAGTTGAGACTGAGAAAATTACAACTTACAAATTCAATGCTTACAAATTTGCCTCATTTGTACTCGGAGCATTTCTGTTACTAAGTCTGGTATTTAACAGAGGACATTTCTCTAATAATTACCAGCCAAGAGATGCTAACCCATCTGTTATCGAAGACACTAACAACATTCAAATCGAAGAGGAAATTCAATGAACAATCCCTTTAAAAACGAAGACACGCTCAAAACTGGGTTTTCCTTTCAACAGGAGCAAAGAACTCAGAGCACTTCATCCTTTGGCATTTTTGCTGGTGCAGCTTTATTTTTACTAGCTTTAGGAGCTATTGGCCTTCTGCAAGTTGGTGATGGTTCTGGCGGCGGTAATCGTAATGGCAATCGCCAACCTATAGAATCCTCTTTTGCTCCCTCTAATTCCGTCAAAAGCTAATCATGCAACCACATTCATTGTGCTGGATTGCTGTTGTTTGTATTGTGGCAGCAATCCTTCCCAAAAAACCTGAATTTTACCAGTTTTACCAACCATACCATGAAATATCTAACGCCAATAGTCTTACTAGGATTAGCTTTTTACCTTTTATCAACAGCTAATCCCTCACCTCAAAAGTTAGCTCAGGCTAACCCATTTTCTGATTTCTTTAGTCTAATCTTTGGGGGTGGAAATGCCAAACATCAGCAGGGTAGTATCCCACAATGATTAGCAAAATACTCACATCACCGCAAGTTGTGTATCTCGCCTTGATGTGGGCAATACAGATAGCAAATGAGGAAATATATGCCGGGGAATTGAGAAGGTTTGGCCTGTACACAGGTGTAGGAGGAATCTACTTAGTTGGGATTATAACTTGCCCTTTCCTTCACGCAGGTTGGTTACACCTAATCGGCAACACTTTTGCTTACCTTCCTCTGTCTGTTCTCTGTTGGAAAAACTTCCCTTTTGTATTTTGGTTTTGTGTAATTCTGGGGGGTTTAATTGCTTGGGCGATTACCCCACCTGGAACAGTAGCAGTCGGTGCTTCCGGTGTTATTTACGGGCTTTGGTCTTACCTGATTATTCGGACATTACCCGTTCTATTCTCCACGTTTAAACAACCGTCAGCTAAGGGTTTTGGGCAGTTTACTATCATGGCGGTTACGTCTTACTTAACAGTGAAAATGTGGGGAGAATTATGGCCAGGGATGGTTCCGGGACTTGTACCCAGAGGTATTTCTTGGCAAGGGCATTTAGGGGGAGCAATCGCCGGTGTTGTAGCAGCATTTATTAAACCATTCAATCAACAAAATTTGGAGGAATAATTTAATGGGAATCGGCAATCGAGTTTTAAACATAATCAAAGCTAAAGTTGGGAGCTTTTTAACCGCTCACGAAGACCCAGAATTGATGCTGAATCAGACAATTGAACAGATGCAGCGTGAGTTAATTCAGCACAAGAATGCGATTGCCAACGTTGGTGCTGCTTACATGGAAACTCAAGACAAGCTAGCTGCTGTAAATAAAGAGATTTCAGTATGGCATCAGCGAGGCTTATTGGCAGTGCAGGCACGTAATATACAGCTTGCTCAACACGCAGCCATGAAAAAGCAGGAAGCGATTGCGCTGCAACAGAGTTTGTCTAATTCTCTGGCAATAATAGCTCCCAAATTTGAGGAATATCGGGTGCGGTATGAAGATTTGTCGGCTAAAGTCAGTCAGTATAAAAATCAAAAAGCTGAGTTGACGATGCGGGTGCGGGCTGCAAAAACTCAGCAGGAATTGGATAAGGCTTTGTCTGGGGAATTTGGAACTGCTTTTGGTCAATTTGATGAGTTAGCGAATCGAATTAAGCAGTTTGAATATCAAACTCGTGCTGCTGGATTGCTCAATCAAAATAGCATTAATGAGGGCGATTTTTTACGATTGGAAGCACACAGTACAACGCAACAGCAATTAGCTGAATGGGAAAATCGCCACTCTTTACCGCCAGCTACTAGCATTCCTTCAAAATACACTCGTATTGTCACTACTGCTGTTACTTCCAATAGCTCAGCTAATGTGATTCCTCCTATTGCACCCATTACTCCTATTCCTCCTATTCCTCCCATTGCTCCAACTGATTTTGAAGAGCAATTTCGTCAGCTTGAACTGAATTTTAGGTAGGAATAGCTAGGTGTCAACTTACAAAGGAAGCAATTAGGAATTGTATGGGATACGCAATCAGACTCACTAAGGAAAACATAGATTTTGTCAAGAGCATTGTAGAATCTGCCGAATACAATGCAGAGTTGAATAGGGATTCGGATTTAGGGACTGAAATTGGTAAATTATGGCACGCAATATACGGCTATCGCAGTGACTATGACACATTTTTTGCAATTGGAACAACCATCATATTTCTGCTAATTCAGTTACGCGAAAATCGACCGCATGAAGATATTGCTAACTGCTTGTATGAAACAAGTTTATTAGCGGAAGTTAGAGAAATTAGGAGCTAAAATCAGGCTCTATCCCTCTCTGGCACGATTTAGGTTATAGGGGGTTTTAGGAGGCTCAAACTCAGTCTTTAGAAACTTCAAACTCAGTCATTGTGCCTGTACTGTAAAAACCCTAGACAAATCGCAGCTAATAGGGTTATAGGGGGTTTTAGCAGGCTCAAACTCAGTCACAGCCAGAAAAAGCATCAATCAAACTCAAACTTTTTCTATGACTAAGTTTAAGCCTGTTTTCCGGCTCGGTTTTGTCTAAGTCTCGTTAGCAACTTGAATAAGTTTAGGTAGTTGCATCAATGGATAACAAGATATCAAATTGGTTGGTTTTGCTGCTAATAGCAGCAAGTGGAATAGCGTTATGCTACACGCTGGGAAGAATGCGAACGCTACCAGAGTCACAGAATAGTTCACCGAGTAATTCACTTCGTAACTCACACCCGTAATTTGATTAATAGGAAGTAAACATGAAAGTCTGGATGTTTGTTTTAGTCTTTGGTTTCTTTGTTGGTACTTGGTCTGGTTGGGAACTTCGAGGTAAGTTTGAAAATAACCCCCTTGCTGCGGCAAAAAGTTGGATTTCTCAAACTTTTAATCGTCAACATAAACCTCAAAATTGCCAATGACCAACAAAGAAATTATGTCTGGCGTTAAGAATGGATTTGCTTTGGTAGGAGTAGGTTTTATTTTGATGAGAATAGCGATACTTGTAATACCTGCTCTACCATCTTTACTGCCATTAGGTTCTCCAAATAATCGAGTTTTCGTTGAGACTTTGAAGGTTTAAAAAATGAAGAGAAAAGCATCGGGGTTATTAATACTAATAGGTTTATCCTGCTTTGGGATAGCTGGCTGCGATATTGTTCGAGAAGCGGTATCGCAGCCAAACCTAAAATCGCACTCGGAGAAATCAGCAAAATTAAGCACAATCAAAGAAAGTGTTGTCTGGTTGACTAACAATTATCGGAGTCATAAAGGCAAAGACGAATTATTCGTTAATCCTCGGTTGTCAACGTTAGCAAGAAAGCATAGCGAAGATATGGCTTTAGGACGAGTTGGGTTTGGTCATGGGGGGTTTAACTGTCGCGCACAAACAGCCAAAATTTACTTGGGAGTTGAAAGTATTGCTGAAAATGTGGCGATGAATTATGGCTCTAAAAATCCAGCTACAACTGCTATGAATGGGTGGAAGAAAAGTGATGGTCATAATAAAAATCTGCTCGGTAATTACAGCCAAATTGGTGTAGGAGTTGCCAGAAATAAACAGGGTAAAATTTACTTCACTCAACTTTTTGCTCGATGAATACATTGACATTTGGGGCAAGAGCGCCCCCGTTGTTATGGAACGGGTTTAAGTTGATAGCAACGGTAACGTACAAGATTGGAGGAAAGCTGTATGAATTTTGTTCAATCACTGTTTGGTAAACGACATTCTGGGATATCTCAGAATCAGATTGATAACCTGACACCCAGCCATTTGCTTAAGCCTTATCAGAGCGATTTAGACCCTAGTAAGGTTAAGCAGTTGCCAGGGTTTATAGTGCCTGCTATCAAGCAGGATAAAGTGCTGGCAATGGCAACTAAGGCTGCGGCAATGCAAGCCGAGCAAGGTGCTAAAGTTGTTGGCGAAAAGGTAGAAAATGCCAAAAAAGTTCTGCAAGCTGCGGCAGAAATAGAGGTTAAATCTGCTGAACTGGTGGGAGCTTACGGTTCCTATCAAACTAAGCGGATGCAGGCGGAATTTGCTAAACAACAAGCTAACGCCCAATTTGGTTCTGCGGCTGCAAACATGGCAATTGGGCACAATCAAAACGCCTACGCTTTGCAAGGCTCGGTTGATAGCGCTCGGATGCAAATTCATTTAGATGCTGACCGTTACGAAAAGGTGGGAGGTTTCTAATAATGTCGAAAGCACTGATGGCTGGAGGGATGTTTTTTCTTCTTTCTGGCCCGCTCAGTGCCGCGTGTTACTACAGCAAGTTTTATAGGGAAATCCAAAGTTTTTCCTACGCGGCATTGATAATTTTAATTTTAGCGACTACTATTTCTCTTCTATTTGATGAAACTGTGGGGAATGCAATTGCAGTTAAACCCACTGATGTGAGAGGGGGAGCTATTCTCTGTTTAATTTGTTTAATTAGTACGGTGACAATTTTTGCTTTTGCTTTGCATCGGATTATTGCTTTGTACTGGTTGGGTGGGTTAGCAGTGGTGCTGGTGTTAGTAGGATTTTTAATGGTTTATTGGTTGGGTAGGGGTAATGGAGAGTAAAGAATTAGATTTTGAAATTGGTATTGAACGACAGTGGGTGTCAAATGGGATTCGTTACTGTATTTATACTGCTGGAATTACGTTAATTGGTGTCAATGTTGCGGTTTGGTCGCTGGTTCCATTTTTATACTCCAATTCCAAGGATGCTACTCATCGGGTAGCGAACAATTGTAGTTTTATTTTCCAATCACTTAGTGGTGTGGTTTTAGTGATTGGTGGTGCAATTGCGGCCCACGATGAACCTCTTGCTCGTATGGAACGGGAGAAACGCCGCAAAATTTTTGCTCATCGGCAAGCTGTACAGGAGCAGATGGCTAAAAGCGCTACTGAACAGATTTTGATGAGTAAGCTTTCTCAATCTTTGGACAACTCTTCGGGAACCGCTCAGGGGAACCCGTCTGCATCTCAATCTCAAGCACAATTAGCAACGCATTCCCCAAATACGTTTAGCTTTTCCTCCACACAGGACTCAACAGGAAGGGGGGTAGAAGAAGAAAAATCTTCTCTTCCCCCTTCCCCTTCCCCTTATTCACCCGACATTACTACCAATGTCTTACGGGTTTTAAAAATGTATGGCATAGAAGCGCAATGTCTGGAGGTAGTTACGGGGCCGAGTACGGTAGCTCTTTATCTATTACCGGAGGCTCCAGCGACTGTTGCGAAAATTGCTAACTGTACAGCAGAACTTCAAACTTTTTTGGGTTTAGAACAAAAGCCTTTAGTTAATCCTTCTTCTAAAGGTGTTCAAATTGAGCTACCTCGCATTGACCGTCAACTTATCCCGTTAGAGAGTGTTTTGCCATATTTACCAGCAGCGCAAAAAGGGAAAATGTCGATGCTTATAGGAGTTGATATTAATTTTCAACCTGTTTTTGGGGATTTAGATGAGCCTTATTCTGCTCATTGGTTAGTAGTTGGTGAATCTGGTTCTGGCAAAAGTGTGACACTACAAAGCGCTGCTCTTTCTTTGATTCTACGGCATCAGCCGACTGAGGTGCAGCTCGTTATTGTTGACTTGAAAGAAGAGACATTTCCAGAACGAACTTGGGGTAATATTCCTTGGCTGTGGAGGAAACCTAGTTATGAACCTGAAGGTGCTTTAAGGCTAATCGAAGCCGTTAATGATGAGATGGAAAATCGTAAAGCTATTTTTAGAGCGAACGGAGTTTCTAATTATCAAGAGTATTGCCAATTGGCGGGAGTAGAACTTATGCCACGCTTGGTTCTATTTAGTGATGAAACCTCGGACTTGAGTGCTAAAAGTTCTGTTTATAAGCAGCAATTTGACCAATTGGCGGAACCCGCAGCGCAAAAGTGGCGAAGTTTTGGGATTAATTGGATATTGGCTTTGCAACGTTGCACGGAAGATAAAATATCGCGGGCTGTGGTTTCAAATTTGCAGGCTAGAGTTTGTCTTAAGGTGATTGATGGCCATAATTCTAAGGCGGCAATTGCTATCCCTGGGGGTGAGGAATTACTGGGGAAGGGTGATATGTTGGTGAGGATTGCTGGGAGGTTAACGCGGGTTCAAAGTTGTTATTGTAATCCAGTGCAATATTTATCTTTTGACAAAGTTCAGGAATCATCTCAATATGGGGGTATGAGTTCTCAAAAGGCTACCATTAGTAATGATTGCAGTCCACCATCTGCACCTAGAGATAGAGCAGTTTGGATTTCTCAAGTGGCTGATGCAGAGCTTGAGGATGCTGGTGAAGTCTCCACATCTCCACACTCTCCACATTCGGGTTTCCACACGCTGGAACCTTTGATGCACATCGATTCCACAGAATCTACAGTCTCCACATCTCCACAGTCTTTACTGCCAAAAAACTGGGAATTCCCTAATCCTACTGACGAAATTTCTCCACACCTTAAAGATGTGGTGTTAGATTATAAATACTCTGGAATTGGGAAAATTCGGACTATTAAAGAGGTTTGGGGGTTAGAAAGGAGTGGGACAGATTTACGATATAAAGCTGCTGAAAACCAATATAAAACTATTCTTAGTGGTGAAGGGTTTGAGTGTTAAAGTTGAAGTTACATTCTCTCAAATACCAAAGATACCTCAAATCTAAAAAATGGAAACAGCTTTCAATAAAGTGTCGCGCTGCAACTGACAATAAGTGCTGTATTTGTCTCGCTCCCTCAGCAGAGAGTCATCATGCAAGCTATAAAAATTTAGGTAAAGAGAAAATTGGTGAGGATATTTTTGGGGTATGTTTGCTTTGTCATAAGGCTTTACATAATAAGTTTTTATGGTTGAGTAAAAATCAGAGGGAAAAGATGCACTTATTTCTTAAGAAAAGGTTTAAGGAAATTACTAGCAAAGTGAGAAATTAACAATGAAACTCGTTGCGAGCGCACGATATCTCTATTTTGTCACTCTCGGAAAACAAAAATCAGAGCCAAATTTTCAACTGTAGAGCCAGCAAGGATTTGAGCATTTATTTTCTAACAGAACGGATATCAAGGGTGAGAAGGTAGCTAAATATCGGGATACGACTGGGATTGATGCGGCGACTTTTGAGCGGGTGTTGCAAGGATGCGCGAGCACTTCTTTGTCAGGCAAACGGGACTATGTTCTGTTGCGCTTGCCGTTTTTTGAAGAATAGGAGAGAAATCTCTACTCGCCAAGTAGAGATACCCTACGGATACAGAGGCTGGCATTAGGCACAATTTGGATGCGAGCGATCGCTCGATTATGGTGGCTATTTCTTACCTCACGAGACATTATTGATGAAAAACATTCTACAAAAACGATTTTCCTCCGCCCTAAACCAATTGACGAGTATGAAGTTATTCTCAGGTAGTACAAGTGACGTTTTGTTGTTTGACTGTGCCGCTGCTGCTTCTGAGATTGCATTTATGCTCGGTGGTGAATGGGATGGTTGCAACGCTATTGTCGTACCTTCATCTGACAAAGAAGCTGTGAACGCGGCGGCTAACTTGGTAGGAGCGTCCTGGTGTTATCAAGGAGCTTCCACTGCCTTGTTAGCTAGATTGAGTACGAATGAACTTTTGAGGCGATACGCAGCAGGTGAAAGGAATTTCGCCAACGCTAATTTGAGGTGTGCTGTTCTTGTTAAGCAGAACTTGAGTCAATGCAATTTAAGTTACGTTAAATTCAATTGGGCTAATCTGAGTGGGGTAAATTTTAGTGGAGCGGACTTAACGTCGGCTGACTTGAGCGATGCCTCTTTGAATGAAGCCAATCTGAGTCTGAGTTCTCTGCATAGAACTCTCCTAACTAGGGCTAATCTCAGCCTTGCTAACCTCAGAGGGGCTAATCTTTTTAAGGCTTCCTTAAATGACGCTTGCTTGGACAAGGCAGATTTGACAGGCGCGAATTTGAGCTTTGCCGATTTAAGAGGGGCGAGTTTTGATGACGCTAACCTGACTGGAGCTAACTTAACCGGGGCTAAGCTGACACAAGGACAGTTCTCCGTTGCGGTGGAAGTGAACCAATAGGAACTGGAGGTTGAGAAAGGGTGGGAGTCAGCAAAACATCATATTCTTCAAAAAATTGCCCATTTTCCGTGCCTCTAACTGTAATTGACGAGCAGCTTTAGCATAGTCAGCCGCACTCAAAGCCTCCCCTGTAGCAGCGGCTATCCTAATCCCATCAAAGATGATTTCGGATTATAAAAACCCGATCCGTCGCTATGAGAGTCCCCGATATTTGCTGTCTCGGTTTTTATCAGCGGGTGAGAAGGGCGATCGCGATAGGGCCTTATTTGGAGTGTGCCTCTATAGAACCCATTTGAGATTTTTTTGATGATCGCCTGAGTCCTGTGCGATCAGCTCCGGCTGCGAGCAATTGGCCACTCACGGACGATCTCTCAACAAGGGGTGATCGTTTAAGCATTATAGCGATCGCGATCGGTTCAGTCACGGGCACTGGCGAGCACCACAGGCAATCGGCATCCAATTAGCTTTTTTTTGGAGGTGATGCAGTTTCAAGCACAACAGGGAAAGGCTATTGGTTGTCCTTGCATGATTTTATTGATGTAAAATTACCCTCAAAACATTGTGTTTTATTAGATTGATGATGAAGATGCCAGTCTCTTCATCATCAACCTAACAAAACAAAGATTCAGTTTGGCAGTTGCGTTATCCAACGTTCTCTCGAAATTCTTCGTGAGGATTTTACACCTTTCTATCCAAGCATTTGAGCGTTCGATAATCCACCTCGCTTTTACTGGAACAAATCCCGATTTTCCTAGAGCTTCTTTTTGTTTTTTTGAGGGTTCCTCTGAGAGTTCAAACTTAATTTTGGTCAGGATATGTGGGTAGATTTTTTTTAATTCATCTGTCAGATGGTCGGGATGATATCCGTGGTCTAACAAGATGGTAATTTTGGGGATATTACACTCAACTTGAGCCACTACTCACTGCTTCGCGAGTGGCTTGAGCCAGATCGAGTAACTTATGTAATGGTGCGTCTAGCAACTGGGTGTAAGAAACCAAGATGTAATTCTATACAATTTCATCAATCCAGCTTTGAATCTTGCTAATCAGCTTTGGTAGATCAGGTTGAATATCCTTCAACGGTTGCTTAAGAGACTGGTTGGTAATCCAAGCAATGTGAATGCCCAAGTCTGGATCGGCAAGTTTTTGGCAGAATGTACTCGCTTCTTCTGTTGGCTCATGAAAATCGTTAGCGTCTTTGATGTACAAAACCAAAGCTAGGTTTAGGTGCTGCAACTTTTCTTGTATCTCGAAGAGGTGTTGTTGAAGTTCAGCATCATTTCTGACTGTGGGGGGTTTCCCTGGAATTTCGACAGCCTGATGCTTGTAGATTTTATTGCAGAGTTTTTGCGCGATCGCTTCTTGTTCTGTCTCTTCTTTGAAAGATAGTAAGTTGATTATCAACGGAAAAGTGTAGTCAGTAGATTGCAGTTGCTTGAAATTTATGTTTTGGAGTTCGAGGATTTGAGCTTCAGCAGAGTTACCAACAGGAATGTTGTCTGGTGTTTCAGGATGGGTGGAAGTAAGTTGACTGTGCCATACTTGATAAAAGTCTAGGTAAGACATATTCTGAGCACAGTGCAACAGAACTTCTAAACATACACTTCGTCGTCGTTTATCGTTTTCATTATTTTTATCTAGCAACCAGTCTTTTAATTGTTTGACTATTATGGTAAGTCCCTCGATTTTGCGAATGTCTTTCAAATGAGCCGCAGCACTTTCGATCGCTGAACGACGATAATAATACTCATACTCTATACCTTCCCAATCTTCGCTGAAAAGCAGCACTTCAACCATTACGTTGATAGCATCTGGGTTGCCAGGATCGATTTGCTCCAGATTTTTAGCAGTATCTAGACGCTCATCCTCAAACTGAGAAATGTATAACAACCACTTAGTCAAAGCTTCAATAGCTTGCTCGAGCAGTTTTCGGTTGCCTGGGCTACTCTCTAGCAGAGTATTTGCAGCCATGCAACAGATTTTCGGATCTGGGTCAGTGTCCCGTAAATCAGTTAAGATATCAACAAATCTTTGATTGTCGGCACTAATTGCTATTAAAGTAGAGGCTGCTGAACGACGAATTTCAAGATCGGGTTCTGTGTTCAGACAACGGATTAAGGCAGTGATTACTTCCGAACAGTCATTGCCAATTTCCCTTAAAATCCAGATGGCTCCAAGACGTGCATCTTGGGTTTTGCTGGTATCTTCAAAAAGATTAATTATAGGATTGATAACATCCAGGCTTTCGTTTTTAGCAAGGTTGTCCAACAACAGGCTACGAGTATAGCTATACCCATATTCATCAGAGGTACTGTCGCAAATCTGCTCAATCAAAATATTAAGTGTCTTCTCATTTCCGTAACCAATTTTCCATAAGTCCTTAGCCGCACACCAACAGATACTATAATCTTGAGTGCTATCTACGAGTTCAGTCAGAGCTTTAACAGCATCTGGATTATCTTGGTCGATCTCCAACAAGCTTTCTGCTGCTAATAAACGGCTCTCTTCATCTTGATTGGAATGTAATAGCTTTTTGATAGTAACAATTGCCTCTTGCCTGTGCACAACAATTTTGCCTAAGATTTCAGGAAGCCACCAACATCCACCCTGAGCAGTTGATAATAGTTCCATTAAACTTGAAATTACTAATGAGTTTCCTACGGCGATTTCTTCCAAATACTTGGCTATTTCATTTGGTAACAATACCTCTTCATTACAGCCCATCAAGTAAAATAAAGTTTCAATGACATCCAAGTTATCAGGGTTGATTTTCCACAAGCTTTTTGCTGCTTCAAAGCGGATATAATTCTTTTGAATTGGATGTAGTAATTTATTCAAAACCTCGATTACGTGAGAATTGCCAAAAGCTATTTCTCCTAAAGCCTTTATAGCTTTTTTATGAATGTCATCATCCTTACTGGTTTGTAATAACTCTAATAATGCAGCAATTGCATCTGAATTACCAGGGTTGATTTTGCCTAATCTTTCTGCATAAAATAGACAACCCTTTTCATCTGGCTGGCTATTTTGTAAGCAATATTTAAAAATATCGATCATCTGTGCGGAGATGCCTTGAAAATTTTCAGTTTCAATTTTAGCCAATGTTTCTAAAGCCGATGTAATAATATACGTAGATTGAGACTTATCTACCAAATCCCATAAAGTTTGACTTACTTTAGTTCTAGGATTGCCAATTCTTAACAAGATATTAGCAGCTTCTAACCGTATTAAATTATCATACTTTATACTTAATAGTTTTGTTAAAGAGTTGTTTAATTTTAGTTGCTCTGGCTTTATATTAGCTAAGGCAGACTTAATTCGCCAAACTTCACCCCAGTTTGATAAATAATTTTCTGCTTTAAGGTAAGTTTGAAGTAGCTCAATCAGAGCTGCAAGTGCTTGAAAATTACCAATATCAATTTCTGCCAAGCTTAAAGCTGCTTCTAGGCGAATATCCTTATTCTGACTAGGGTGAAGTAATTGAGCTAGAACGCTAATAGCGCCTCTGTTGATAGGGGCAATTTTTTTTAAAATAGAGATAGCTTCTAAACAAACACCCTCATCTTGGCTGGAGTACAGAAACTCAGTTATATATTCAATTACGTCCTGATTGTCAACGATAATTTTCTCCAAAGTTTCCAAAACTAGCCCGCGGTTATCCTTAAGTGAGCCGAGGTTATCTGCGTTTGAAATACTTAACAGTCGCTTAATCAAGGCATTACTGTGACTTAAGGGAAAAGATTGCCACAACGGCAAACTTTTCCTTTAAAATTATTGATATTTAGATCTACTAGCCTTGTCAAGTACGAAAAATCAACCACATAAGGTGGTGTTCCCGTTGACTACAGGCACGCTTATGCCTGAAAAAAGAACTTTCGGCAAGG
>NZ_JARFTR010000148.1 GCF_029167235.1 Kamptonema sp. UHCC 0994
CGGTAATTGAACCGCCCAGAGGGCGGCGTTACAAACAATTGGGATCACAATAAAATTGGTATAAAAATTGCGTTCAACTTATTTGTTAGTTACTCACGGTAGTCGCGATCCTAGACCACAATTAGGTCTGGAAAAATTAGCTAAATTGTTGTCTGAACGTTTGGCTGTATTGGCTAATTATTCCCCAACTTCGCCTGTTGTGGGAACTGCTACGCTGGAATTTGGGCAGAGTTCATTGCACGAACAAATCTGTCAATTTGGGGAATATACGCTATCTCTTGGGTTGCAGGAAATACAGGTGTTACCGATGTTTTTATTGCCTGGAGTTCATCTTCTGGAAGATGTACCGACAGAGGTAAAAATTGCACAGCAAACTATGGGCGAAAATGTGATAATTAAGTTGCGATCGCATTTGGGTTCCCAGGGCGCAAGTTTAACTAACTGGGTGGCAGGGCAGATGACATCTGCTAGAATGCAGGCATGGATTTTACTATCTCACGGGAGTCGTCGCACGGGTGGAAATTTGCCAGTTGAGGAAATAGCAGCTAAAGTTAACGCGGTGACTGCTTATTGGTCTGTAGCGCCGAGTCTGGAAACACAAATTACAAGTTTAGTTCACAGTGGACATCAAAAAATAGGGATTGTGCCTTATTTTTTATTTGAGGGGGGAATCACTGATGCGATCGCGCAAACTGTGGGACAACTAAAGCAGCAGTTTCCACTTGTAGAATTGCATCTGGCTAACCCTCTGGGAGCAAGTGTAGAATTGGCAGATTTAATTCGGGATTTAATTGAGAAATGAACCTTACAACAGCAAACAAAAAGGAGAATCACTGTTTGGGTAAAGTTTATTTAGTCGGTGCAGGGCCAGGAGATCCTGGTTTGATGACATTGAAGGGTAAAACTCTTTTAGAGTGCGCTGATGCTGTTATTTATGATGCTTTAGTCAGTCCCCAAATTTTGGCGATGATTAATCCGCAAGCAGAGCGAATTGATGCGGGTAAACGCATGGGTCGCCATTCGCTATTGCAGGAAGAAACAACGCAGTTATTGATAGAAAAAGCTCAAGATAATGCGATAGTTGTGCGGTTAAAAGGTGGCGATCCGTTTATTTTTGGTCGCGGTGGCGAAGAGATGGAAGAGTTGGTAAAAGCTGGCGTAGCTGTGGAAGTTGTACCGGGGATAACTTCAGGGATTGCCGCGCCTGCTTATGCGGGAATTCCTCTGACTCATCGGCTTTATAGTTCTTCGGTGACGTTTGTAACCGGTCACGAGATGGCGGGGAAATATCGGCCGGAGGTGAATTGGAGTGCGATCGCGCACGGTTCAGAAACTATTGTGATCTATATGGGTATTCACAATTTGACTTATATTATTGACCAGTTGACAGCCGCAGGATTGAGTGCGGATACTCCGATCGCTTTGGTACGATGGGGGACGCGGCCCGAACAGGAAGAATTAATCGGTAGTTTGTCTACAATTGGGGAGAAAATGAAGGCGGCTGAGTTTGCTGCACCCGCGATCGCAGTTATTGGCAATGTCGTTAAGCTGCACGCTGTGTTGTCGGAATGCGGTTAATTTTGTAAGGTGGGCGCTACCGTAATCTATACTCAGAGTGCGATCGCTCTACTTTGCAGACTTTAACCTTACAGAAATCCTCTCCTACGGAAAATTACCAATAAAAAGCCCTCGGCCACAAGTGACTGAGGGTAGAAAATTATCAGGGTGCATCTACTATGTTCACAGTATAACACCCCTGAAGGGTGTTACCCCTCACTACAACCTCAAAAAGTAAGAAAAATAGATGACAATAAATTATTTATCAATGAAAAAATATCGATAAAGCTTATATAAGCATCAGCTTTATCTCTACCCAGTGTCAGAGGGAAGCGATCGCGAGGTAAAATTAGGGGTTGGAGCTGTCCAAAAGCTGTACCCTTAAAAATCTTAACCTTAAAATCGACCTGTGCTAGACCTCAAACTCATCCGCGAAAACCCACAAGCTGTACAGGAAAGCCTCAACCGCCGAGGCGGGGACTATGACATCGAGCCGATTTTACAATTAGATCGACAGCAGCGGGATTTAGAAGGGAAGCGATCGCAACTCCAGGCCCGCAGCAACGAAATCGGCAAACTCGTCGGTCAAAAGATTAAATCAGACCCCAAAGGCGCAGAAATTGAAGCCTTAAAAGTAGAAGGGAACCAAATTAAAGCCGAATTAAGCGAATTGGAACCCCAAGAAAAGGATTTAAAAGCTCGAATTCACGCCTTATTATTACCTCTTCCCAACTTACCCAGCGACTCTACACCCATCGGCAAAAGTGAAGAAGAAAATGTCGAAGTACGACGCTGGGGAGACGAATATATTCCCCAAAATTCTAATATTTTACCACACTTTGAAATCGGCGAAAAACTAGGAATTATCAACTTTATCCGCGCAGTTAAAGTTGCTCAACCTCGCTTTGTCACCTTAATAGGAGCAGGTGCAGCCTTAGAAAGAGCAATTATTCAATTGATGCTGGATCGGCATACAACAGCAGGTTATGTGGAAGTAATTCCCCCATTTTTAGTTAACAGCACATCCCTCACTGCTACAGGTCAATTACCCAAATTTGCTGAGGAAAGCTTCAAATGCGACCAAGACGATTTATGGCTGATTCCTACCTCAGAAGTCCCAGTTGTCAACCTTTACCGCGATGAAATCTTAGCCGCCGAACAATTACCGATTTATCACTGTTCTTATACACCTTGTTTTCGCCGGGAAGCTGGCAGTTATGGCAAAGATACAAGAGGATTAATTCGACTGCACCAATTTAATAAAGTAGAATTAGTAAAACTCGTACATCCCAGTACATCAGAAGCAGAACATCAGAAATTAGTGCAGGATGCTGAAGGAGTTTTGCAAGCATTAAAATTACCCTATCGAGTGATAGAATTGTGTACTGGTGACATCGGATTTAGTGCAGCTAAAACTTACGATTTAGAAGTCTGGCTGCCTTCTGCTGGTAAATACCGCGAGATTTCTAGCTGTTCTAATGTCGGTGATTTTCAGGCGCGGCGGGCGAATATTCGCTTTAAAGAAACGGGTAAAAAAGGCACTCAATTCGTTCATGCTTTGAACGGTTCAGGTTTAGCGGTAGGCCGCACAATGGCCGCAATTTTGGAGAATTATCAACAACCGGATGGGACTGTGAAAATACCAGAAGCGCTGCAAGTTTATATGGGGCGAGAAGTGTTGTAAATACGAGTGAGCTAATTCCTTGTCATTGCGAGTGAAACGAAGCAATCTCAAGTTTTTGGGTGGGCAAAGTCCGCAATCATCTCTCACTTTTTGTGACAATTTTAGGACTTATGCAAGTGTCAGAAAATAGGAGTTGATTTTTAGGTATGTAGTTGCGCTTCAGCGCTCTTAGGCCATGAAAGAGCGCTGAAGCGCAACTACATACCTTTTTGTTATGTGTCATTTGCGTAAGTTCTGAATTTTTAACAGTTTTGCCCACCATACGTTATAAATTACTACACTCGAAATACTGGATAATTAGGATGTTCAGGATTGGGAATTAAACGCTGATTCTTGCAGTCTACTAACAAATCTAACGTCTCCAATGCAGTCTGACCAATTAGCACAATATTCCCTAATACGAGAGTAGCTTCAGTGGTTTCGCGACCTTCTATTTCGAGGATTACAGGTTCCGTCAATCCTACTGATTCTTCTCTACCATCAGCATATTGAGCTATTTGATGATTCCTAATTCTTAAACCCAGAAATTCTACTACCTCCGCAGGTATAGCAGTGCGTACCGCACCTGTATCTATGAGTGCTTCTGCTTCATACACACGCAACAAATTGGGATTAAGCAGTCCTCGATGGACTAAAGCTTCATCAATCGCATTCGTTAATTTAACTTTGACTCGAACTACACCCATATTTTGATTTTTATTCCTGGCAGAGTGGCTGAGATTTACCATAGTTTATACCTCATCTTCTTGAGATTACATATTTTTATCTATGTATACTAATTACCAACTTTGCAGCTACATTCTAAATACTGGGCGTTCTGGATTTTCTGGATTGGCGACTAAGCGCTGATTCTTACAATCTACTAGGAAATCCAAGGTTTCTAATGCTGTCTGACCAATTAGCACTATATCGCCTAAAACCAATGCACTTTCAATTGTCTGACGGTCTTGTATTTCAATGATTACAGGCCCAGTCAAACCTACTACTTCTTGTCTGCCATCAGCATACTTAGCTATTTCCTGGTTGCGAATTCTTAAACCTAGAAATTCTACTACCTCCGCAGGTATAGCAGTGCGTACTGCACCTGTATCTATTAGTGCTTCTGCTTCATAAACCCGCAACAAATCAGGATTAAGCAATCCTCGACGTACTAACTCTTCATCGATCGCATTCGTTAACTTGACTGTAACTCGAACTGCACCCATATTTTGATTTTCAGTCCTGGCAGAATGGCTGAGATTTACCATAGTTTGTACCTCCTATTTTTTATATTAGATATTTTTATATGTACTATCGACTTCAGAGTACCCATTTAATAGGTACTATAGCTATTTCTTCTGCCATTGAGCTAATGCCCCACGCCCTAGACAGACAAGATGACCTAAAATAAAAGAGTTCAGCAAAGTTTCACAGTAATCATTCATGTCAGTATTGGCCGCGATCGCAGTTCTAGCTCTCCTCATCGTCGTACACGAGCTCGGCCACTTCCTGGCCGCGAGATTTCAGAACATCCACGTCAACCGCTTCTCCATCGGCTTTGGCCCCGTGCTCTGGAAATACCAAGGGCCAGAAACCGAATATGCTCTCAGAGGCATCCCCTTGGGCGGCTACGTGGGTTTCCCCGACGAAGACCCCGAAAGTAACATTCCCCTCGATGACCCCAATTTATTGCGAAATCGCCCCGTACTCGATCGCGCGATCGTTATCAGTGCCGGCGTGATCGCTAACCTGATCTTTGCCTACTTCCTGTTAGTGACACAATTTGCCACCGTAGGTATACAGGAATTGCAGCCGGGAGTTGCCATTTCCCAAGTTAGTTCGCAATTGAGCCTTGCTTCACAAGCCGGCATTAAGTCGGGAGACATTGTTTTAGCAGTCAATGAGGAGCAATTAGCGACTGACGTGCCCGCTGTCCAGTCCTTAAAAGACATCATTCAAAGCCATCCCAACCAAAGCATTAAATTTTTAATTCAGCGAGGGAATGAAAAACTGGCGATCGCACTTAAACCAGAAGCCGGCCCCGACGGCAAGGGTCGCATCGGCGTTCAACTAGCTCCCAACGGCGACAAACCTGGAGTTGCGATCGAACCTTTACCAGAATTAAGTTTAGCAGCATCCGCCGGCATCAAACCCGGAGACGTTATCCTAGCAGCAAACGGTCAGGAATTGGGAACTAAAACCTCGCCTATAAAAGCGTTAATGCAAGTCATTCAAAGCCATCCCAACGAAAGCATTAAAATGCTAATTCAGCGCGATGGTGAAAAATTGGATATTCAGGTAACAGCCCAACCAGACCCAAGCCAAGAACTCATTGCTCTCAAATTAGATGCCAATATTGTCAGGCGCAGAGCTAGCAATATTATCGAAGCATTGAGCACTGGAGCGACAGAATTTCAGCGCATTGTCACTCTGACAGTTCAAGGTTTCATCAAACTAATTAGCAATTTCAGCCAAACTGCTGACCAACTTTCCGGGCCAATTGCTATTGTCGCCATTGGTGCAGATATCGCGCGGTCGGATGCAGGCAATCTCTTTCAGTTTGCTGCCCTAATTAGCATCAACCTTGCTATTATCAACATCTTGCCATTACCTGCCCTTGATGGCGGTCAGCTAGCCTTTTTGTTAATAGAAGGATTACGCGGTAAACCTTTACCGGCAAAACTTCAAGATGGTGTGATGCAGACAGGTTTAATCCTGTTGCTAGGTTTGGGAATTTTCTTGATTATTCGCGATACGGCTAACTTGGCTGGCGTAGAATGGATGAAGAATCTTCTACAACAATAATTAGTTAATTGTTAACAGTTAACCGTTAACAGTTAACAGTTAACCGTTAACAGTTAACCGTTAACAATGAGCAATGAGCAAAAAATTGAGTTTGCGACAGCGATCGCTCGAAATTCTGATCCGACTTAAACGCCTTTATCCCGATGCTACCTGCACCCTCAACTATGAAACCCCAGTGCAGTTGCTTGTGGCTACAATACTCTCAGCTCAGTGTACTGACGAGCGAGTAAATAAAGTCACGCCAGCCTTATTTCAAGGCTTCCCCGATGCTGCGGCGATGGCGATCGCAGATATAGAAGAACTAGAAAACCTCGTGCGTTCCACCGGCTTCTATCGCAACAAAGCTAAAAATATCAAAGCCGCCTGTCATCTAATCGTAGAGAAATTCAACGGGGAAGTGCCAAAACGGATGGAATTACTATTAGAATTACCCGGAGTTGCCCGCAAAACAGCTAACGTTGTTCTCGCCCATGCCTACGGTATTAATATGGGCGTAACAGTCGATACTCATGTCAAACGTCTCAGCAACCGTTTAGGTTTAACAGAACACGCAGATCCGATTCACATCGAACGAGATTTGATGAAACTGCTACCTCAACCAGATTGGGAAAACTGGTCAATTCGTCTGGTTTATCATGGTAGAGCCGTTTGCAATGCCAGAAATCCAGCTTGTGATGTCTGTGAACTTGCAGATTTGTGTCCCTCTGCCAAAGTTATAGAAATTACTCAATATTGATGGATGTGCTACAATAAGTCCGTCAGTACAAGACTTTAAAACCTACCCCCGGACTGGGGGAAAGTCTACGCTTGAGGAGCTTGTTGAAAGACTAAGGATAGCAGACCGCCTTTTTAGGCAAAAGGATTGCGCCCAAGAACCCTTGAAAAAGGGATATTTAGAGCCAAACTCTAAAGAATCCCATCCCCCTAAAGGGGTGGGAGTGTCAATTTATTTAGGATACCAAAACAGTTCATGGCTAAAAAGAGCATGATCGAGCGCGAAAAAAAACGGCAGAAGCTCGTAGATAAGTACGCCGCCGAGCGGGAAGACCTCAAGGAGCAATTCCGCGTCGCAGGCTCGCAGATGGAAAAAGTTGCCATCCACCGCCAAATTCAACAACTACCCCGCAACAGTTGTCCGACTCGCTTACGGAACCGCTGCTGGGCTACTGGACGACCCAGAGGTTATTACCGGGACTTCGGCCTATCTCGCCACGTCATTCGCGAAATGGCTCACCAAGGTTTGCTACCAGGTGTTGTCAAGTCAAGCTGGTAGTTTGGCTTGGAGAGAGGGGGAGGAAGGGAGCGGGGGAGAATTTTGCCTGCCTTTTGCGTTAGTTTTTACCTTCATCTTTCTTCCTTCTTCCTTCATTGTCCGCAGCAGCGGTCAATTCCCAGACTATCTAGGAGTAAGTCGCTGACAGCATTGGCGATCGCAAACTCGCCGTAAAAACTCTTAGAAAAGTCAAACGCCTCCATTTCCGTGACGATCGCAATTACCAGAGATCCCAAATCATTCTCGCCTTCCATCCGCTGGCGGACATAGATTTGGGCCGCTCTTTGGGCAATTTGATGATTAGCGGGTTCAGGGAGAAATTCGGAATCAAGCCATACCTGCAAGGTTTTTTGCAACCATTCCCCTTCCTGCTGCGGATTTTTGGCAGGAGGTAAGGTGATTGCGTTTATTATAGGTTCAGACATTGACTACAACAAGGGCGATAGGGTAATTAATAAGTACAGTCAACAATTAACAATTAACAGTTAACAAACTATTGTGCAGCTAAGGTGACGATCGGCATTTTTTCATCTTTTCCTATTTTTTGAGTGTAAAACTGAGTCATCTGCTCTTTGATCAACTCTGCTAACATTTTATTAATAGCAGTAATTGACGGGTTAGAGTTAAGTTTGTAACAAACTTGATAATCTTTATGCTTTTGATAAGAACGGGTAGATTTATCAAAAAGTTTACTAGATTTTGTTTCTACAAACACCGAAGGATCGGGATGACCGTACCAATAAAGGCGATACAAGTGGGCGGCTTCACTGGGAGTGAAGACCAGCATATCTTCGTTGCTGCCCGAAAGGTGTAAAATATAAGCATTGTCTCTCTTTTTTATTTGGAAGTAACCCCAAGTTTTCTCGGTTTTATCGAGAAGTTTTCTTAAGGTACTCTCCAGCATCGGGCAAGCATCAAAACTTTTCATAACGCTTTTTCAAGCTACAGGACAACGTTAAACAGATAAACTTACTGAAACGTATAATCAATTATACCAGAAGTGAATGGCGATGCAGCTAGATATTGACTCAATTATCCAGGGATATGCAGCGGGATACTTCCTGATGGCAAATGAAGGCGAAGATAGTTTAAATTGGTATTCTAGCAGGGAGCGATCGCTAATTCCCTTAGATGAGCGCTTTACCTATCCGCGATCGCTTCGCCGCCCCCTGAATCAAAATCGCTTCAGCACCGCTATTAACCGCGACTTCAAGGCCGTAGTTGAAGGTTGCGCCAACCGCGAGGAAACCTGGATTTCGCCCCAACTCAAAGAAATTTACCATGCTCTCAACCAAGCAGGCTGGGCTTACAGCTTCGAGACTTGGGAAGGTGACGAGCTCGCAGGCGGTATTCTGGGAATTGCGATCGGCGGCGCATTCATCGGCGAATCGATGTTCTACAGGATTCCCGAAGGCTCAAAAGTAGCAATGGTGAAATTAGTTGAACGACTGCGCGATCGCTCTTTTGTCCTTTTTGACGCGCAGATGACAAACCCCCACCTAGAAAGATTTGGCTCTTATATTATCAATAACAAACAGTATCAATCTCTACTGAAAAAAGCCTTACAGCGTCGATGTTCCTTAGTTTGAGGTTGCAACATTTTGCTAATTGCTAATTGCTAATTGCTAATTGCTAATTAAAAGCAGTACCTACCTAATTGAAAGTTGAACCTCTTCCAAGGTTAGCCCTAGCGACTCTGCAATTTGCTCATTGCTCAAACCAAACTGCCGCAACTTCCCAATTGTTTCAATCTTGGCTTTATCCTTTGCCTCCTGAAAGTTAGGATTTTTAGGCTGATTTTCATCTGGGGCCGCAGTGGGGCGATCGGAACAAACGTTGATATAGCCAATAATGTTGCTATGACCAAAACTAATGTTCAGATTGTCTTGCCGTTCTAGGACAGATTTAAGATTACCTTTATCAACAGGTTCATCATTTGCTTTAATTATCTTATTTCTTTTAGTAATTCCAGGTAAAAGTCAAGTTTCACACATAATCTAGTCACTTTATAACGCATATTTTCAATGGATTTTGTGTTCTGTTACTAAGGTCAAGCTCACCCATTCTCCCTTTTCATTATAAGAGCGAATCATCCGCTGCCGCAAGTCTGGCTCTACCAGCAAACCTACTTCTAAAAAGAAAGATTTTCTGCGCTGAACTGGCATCGGAGTAGTAGCAGAAGCACCACCAGGAAGCAATAACACTTGCATTGCTTGAGAACCTTCATTAAACCGGAGGATAGAACCATCAATTAAAGCACTAGAAGCAATTGTCTTAACATCAATACCAGTACCAAAAGTTATCTTTTGCACCAATTGATTTGGGCCGTCGCGGTGCAATTGCAGCGAGGTAGGATAAGAGTCAGATGGTCGCCAATCTGGATAAATTGTCACTGCTTCTCCTCGCCATTCGCCAATTAAATCATCAACCTTTAAAGGAGGTTGTTCAGGGACATCTTTACCCGCCAATTTTTCTCGCATCAGTGTTAAATTAACCAAATTCCCATCGCGATCGCATAGTTGCACGAGACGCAAACGGCGGTTATTATGGATAAATCCCCACTCTCCTCCAAACTCTGAAAATGGCGCGAGTTGGATAGTACCCTGAGAAAAAGCCCCATTCTCAAAAAATAGAATATCCCTGCCTAAAAACTGATATTCTCGCACCAATTCATTGACTTTTGGTTCCGAATCACCGCTGGGGTTAGGCAAAAAGCGGCGGAGAGTCAGGCGCACACTTTTGCGATCGTTTATGCCTTCTAGGGAAAGAATACTAGGGATATCCTCAAGTTGCTCTCCCAAGGGTGAGAACTGGGTAAAAGAACCTTCCCAAACTCCTAAATTTTTTAGAAAATTGTTCCATTGTTGAGTCATATCTAAATCCTAATTTTCGAGTATAATGATATTAACTCAATAAGGCAGATGGGAGCATCCCAATTTTGTCGGCGAAGCATGACCGCAGATAATTTATTGGTTAAAAGCAGAGATTTACTACCGGAATACTTCGCCCCTACAGTTATCATATCTATTTAGTCGAAGCAATTTTAACTTGTACTTTTGCATTCCAATCTATCCCTAAAAAAGCTTGAGCATTACCTCCATAAATGGCAATTTCTACCCAACCATGAGAACCAACTAAAGCAATAAGATTACCCTGTTCAGCGCTGCTGTAACTTTTGCCGCTGGATATGGTAAAATATCTATTACACTCATTGCCAACTTTTGCCAGCGCGATCGCGACAGACCAATTTTTACCCGCCACCAAAGTTCCGGGAATATTAGTAATCAAATTTCCAAAGTAGTCGATATACTGAATATAGCCATCTACACCGTCCGCTGTGAGAGTACAAGTTGGTAGATACGATCGCACTAGAGTGTCAGGATCTATGGCCCGTCCCAACTTCTCCAAAGGAACACCACTAGCTAAGTGAGCTCCCACCGTTGCAAAAATATCTCGACCGTGAAAAGTTCTGCTAGGTTGAGGTGTCCGCCAATATTGGGGGTTAGTCAATTCTACGGCCGCGATCGCATTCTCCTGACCTAGAACCCCGCTAAACAAACCATTGTCCGGCCCAACGAGCACGCAATTGGCACATTCCACAGCGACACCGCGTCTACTACTTCCAACTCCCGGATCGACAACAGCAATATGTACGGTTCCCGTAGGAAAATAAGGGTACGCACTCATCAGGCAAAATTGACCAGCGGCAATGTTTTGGGGTGGAATTTGGTGTGTTAGGTCTATGATTGTTAATTGTGGGTTGACTTGAGCGATCGCACCTTTGAGAACACCTACGTAGACATCGCTCAAGCCAAAATCTGTCAGCAGAGTTATTATTTTAATTTTAAACATTTTGGAGGCTAATTTGTTATGGCTAAGAGTAAGTTTCCGCTACATCTAAAGATACTTGCTTTAGCCTTATTTTCCCTAGCTTTAACCTTGCTTTTACCGACAATTGTCCTTTCCCAGTCCCCGTCAAAGGGTATAAGTGAAATTCATTTTTCCCCGCCAGACGAGTCTGCGCCGGTTCTAGCAAGACGGCAAGAGTTGCGATCGCGCTGTCCTTGCTACAATTCTGTAAATACTCTCACGGCACTACTACCCCCTACAAGTTTGGCACTAACTACCACCGATCGCCCAACATTTTTTTTATACGTCCCTCACGCTACTGCTGCTAAAACCGTAGACAAAAAAGATGATTCTGCTTGCAACCAAAATGTAAGTAACTCGAATGTGAGAGAGACTTTTGAAGTAGAGTTTGAACTCGTTGACGAACAAGAACAGAAAATTTACCAGACGGTATTTGCGATCGCAGGTACTCCCGGTATTATTAGTTTCACTCTTCCTAAAAACGCTCTACCACTGGAACTGAACAAATATTACCGCTGGTATTTTGAAGTAATTTGCGATCGCGAAGATCGCAGCGGCGACAGTGTAGTGAGTGGATGGACTCGCCGAGTCGAATTAACTCCTAATTTAGCTAAAGAATTAGCACAAGCATCACCTACCGATCGCCCTGCTATTTATGCCCAGTTTGGTATTTGGCATGATACTCTAACAGCCTTAGCACAGTTACGGAAGTCAAAACCCAATGACGTGCCTTTAGCTAATGCTTGGGCAGAATTATTAAAGTCAGTAGGATTGGAAAAGATCGCCCAAGAACCTCTAGTTGACTGCTGCACTACCTAGTAGATGCTATAGTAATTATCAGTTAAACGAGGTATGTAGTTGGGCTTTAGCCCTCTAACGATCGATTATACAAAAACAAATCCACCAGACACCGGCCTAAAACCCTCTCAACCCAAAATTCCTCGACCATTCTTCGCAAATTCATCAACAGTTTGCTGTGATAATTCGTGAACTGCCATCGCCTGCAATACGTCAAATGGTAGCGTCAAATGATCCGCACCCGCTTGTAAAGTCGCCACCGCCTCTGCTGGTGATTTCACACTAGCGGCCAAAATCTCCGTATTGCTTCCCCTGAGTACACTTGCCATATCGCGCACTAAGGCGAAACCGTCCCCTAACAGCCTAGTGGCGCGATTCACATAAGCGATCGCATATTTAGCCCCCGCTGCTGCTGACACCGCCGCCTGCGACGCACCGTATATCGCCGTCACCGCACAAGGAATCTCCGGCGACAAATAGGCCACAGTCTGGAAACCCGCCGCCGTCGCTGGAACCTTGAGCACGGTTTGCCGTCCAATTAATGCAAAGGCCGCTTTTCCTTCAGCAACCATACCCTCAAAATCAGAGGCCATAAGTTGATAATATATCTCCCCAGAAATCAATTGTGCCAGTTTCTGAAGTGTCGTATCCGGTGGTAAATTAGTCTTCGCTAAAAGTGTGGGATTAGTAGTAATTCCCGATATCCAACCGAACTTACTAGCCGCTTGAGCTTCAGATATAATTGCAGAATCTAGATAAATTGCCATTTTTTGTTTGCCCCTCAGTTTTGCAGTTGCCCAACCCTGAATTACCGCTATAGATTACGGTTGAATGATTAGCTAGTGACTTTAACTATACCAGTATTGGTCAAAAATTAGAATTAAGTAAAAATAAGATTTTAGTGATATCGGTCACTGAGAGTTTAGAGAATTGTCACGCTAACAGTAAATTTTCATCACCAAATACCGGATAGAAATAGATCATCATTGTAGATAGTGGTATGTCTGGAAGAACTCAAGGAGGTGGTTCCGACTATGACCACAGGACTAAATCAAATACAGATAGTTAGCTTACCGGAATCTTGTGCAAAAGCTCAGTTAGAAAACCCAGCGGAAACCGCCCAGGAATTGCCTATGACTATTCAACCGACACCCGTAATTGAAATTATGGAATCTGCCCACAACGATCGATTGAAAGCTTTTGCCCGTTTAGCGATGACGAGTCTAACTTGGACTCTGGCAGATATGAATAAATCCAAGTATAGCTAGGGGCTAGGGGCTAGGGGCTAGGGGCTAGGGAAGAGGGAAAAGCTTACTCCCTAAGAGATTATGAACCAGAGGTAAGAGTTGGGTTTGCCCTAAGTGCCTTGGCGGTTGCTATAAACAAGCGATCGCGTTCTCGATCTAAAATTGAGATCGAGAACGCGATCGCTTTTATAGTCGAAGGAAGAAGGAAGAGGGAAGAAGGGAAATACAATTAGGACTTACGCACTTACTACGATTTTCTGTCATTGCGAGCCTTGCGAAGCAATCCCCAACCCTGGCTACACCGTTAAAGTGCGTAAGTCCTGACAATTGTTATAAACAAAATTATGTTTGACGTTGCTGTTTAAATTTCGAGATATTTGTCTTAGATTTTTAATTAGGATTTTTCGTTCCCGGAATCCCCTCAAATGAACCCATAAAAGTCGGTATTGGACGAGTAATGTGTACCTCCCAAAGCGCTTTTACTACTGCAAATACCTCCCGCACACTATACTGAATCATGGAATTATTGCGGAATTTCCCCCAATCAGGCGTTCCTAAACCCACTGCTTCTACCCCTAACGCGCGGCAGGTGTAAACAGCGCGTGGTAAGTGATAAGATTGCGTAATTAAAACTGCTTGTTTCACACCAAAAATTTCTTTCGCCCGATAGCAACTCTCGTAAGTGCTAAAACCTGCATAATCTAAAGTAATATCCTTATTTGGTACGCCGTTTTTCTCAGCGTAAATCATCATTGCTTTCACCTCATTATAGTAAGGACTGCTGTTATCTCCTGTCATTAAGATTTTGCGAATACGACCCAGTTTGTAGAGATCGACGGCTGCCTGCACTCGATCTGCTAACATCGGGGAAGGTGTACCATCTGCCCAGACTCCGGCTCCAAAAACGATGGCAACAGTTTCAGAGGGAATATTGTTAGGATCGTTGTAGCGGTAGGAATTGGTAAATATTTTTACATAATAGTTTAACCCGATTGGTGTGAGGATTGCGAACCCTACCAATAACAAAAAAATAGAGCGCCCTTGCAGTAAAAACCATTTAGATAGCATATAATCAAAGGTGATAAGTAATTCGTAACGCCGCCATCTTGGCGGTTGGTTTACCGCCAAG
>NZ_JARFTR010000042.1 GCF_029167235.1 Kamptonema sp. UHCC 0994
CGGTGACTTTACCGCCCAGAGGGCGGCGTTACGAAATTAGATTATCGCCTATCTAATACTCCGGCAATTATTGATAATGCAACAATCGGTGCTGTCACCGCTCTCAGAATCCTACTCCCTAAAGAAACAGGTTGAAAACCAAACTCAATCGCACTTTTTACCTCACCATCCGTCCATCCTCCCTCTGGCCCTGTAGCTATTACAATTGATTGGGAATTGGGAATTGGGAATTCTTCCTTTTCTATTTTATTATCTAATAAGCAATCTAATAAATGTCTAGAATTCCCGCGAGCAACGCAAATATATCGATATTTTCGATCGCAATTTTCTACCCCAACTGCAAAGGAAACTGGCTCTAAAATTGCAGGCACAATTTCCCGTTCTGACTGCTCTGCCGCCTCAGCCGCAATCCGCCGCCACCGCTCAATCTTCTGAGAACTCGGCTTTAATAAGGTGCGATCGCTAACCAGAGGTATTATACAATATACCCCCAACTCTACCGCCTGCCTCACAACATCGTCAAAGCCGTTCCCCTTGGGTAAAGCTGGCATCAGCGTCACTTCTACATCCAACTCACTTTTAATAAAAACTTCCTCTTGTATAACGGCAACTGCATCTACTGCTGCTAACTCAGCCAGCCAACAATGTCCTCGCCCGTACATCGCTAAAAAGCGATCGCCCTCTCTCAACCGCAAAACTCGATACAAATAATGCTGCTGCTGTGCAGTCAGGAGAATTTGTCGATCTTGGAGTTGAGAAGGAGCGATCGCTAATCGTTGTAATTGGGCCATTTGAGGTTAGATTTTAGATATTCAATCCAAGACTTTATTCAATCTCAAATCTACAATCTAAAACCTACCATCGGCTCAGCCTTATTCCTTGATTTGTTTCAAGTAAGCCGAGATTGCCTCTGTAGCTAGCTGTGTTATCGGCTTACCCTGACGGGCTGCTTCATCTTTCAGCTCATTGTAGATTTCATCGCGAACGCTAATTCGACGACGGACTTTGGCAGCACCTGCGGGGCCTGTCTCATCCCCATTGTCGTTACTGGCAGTAACTTCTAATTCATTGGTCTCAGTGGTCATCGAGGCAGCAGATGGGTAGTTGGTTACAAAATGACGGATATATTCCATCCCAACGCGATCGCAAAAATCCCCGAAACTCTCTCCTAAATTCCGTCCTTGTTTAAAACAAACAAAAATCGGCTCTAGAAAAGCTTCCAGGCCATTAAAAGGCACTTTCTCCTCAAAAGGTTTTGCTAGCCGCGTCTGGTCAGGAGAACCACCCAGCCAAACTTGATAGGCTTCGGGCGCACTCCCAACAAAACCCAATTCTGCCATATAAGGTCTCGCACATCCATTGGGACAACCAGTCATCCGCACCACAAAATGCTCCTGTGGCATCCCCAATTTTTCCAAAACTGCGCGAATCCGGTCTAAAATTCCCGGTATTACTCGTTCTGATTCAGTAATCGCCAGCCCACAAGTCGGCATTGCCGGACAAGCCATTGAATAGCGCACTAAGGGGTCGATCGCAGTTTCCGATTTAATTCCGCAGCGATCGAGAATTGCTTGAATTGCCTGCTTATGTTCCGCTGAAATCTCGTAAATTAGTACATTTTGGTGCGGTGTAACTAACATCGGCAAGTTGTATTTCTGCACAATTTCCCGCAGCGCCGTTTTTAGCTGAAATCCGCCTTCATCCTTAACTCGGCCATTTTCTATGGAAATGCCGACAAAAAGTTTGCCGTCACCCTGTTCGTGCCAACCTAAGAAATCATAGTATTTCCACTCAGGTAAAGGCTTAAAAGCTGACAGGGGTTTGCCAAAATACTCTTCTACTTTGGCCTTGAATTTCTCCACGCCCCAGTCATTGATCAGATATTTTAACCGGGCGTGGCGGCGGTCGGCGCGATCGCCATAATCTCTTTGCGTCGCCACAACTGCCTTAACTAAATCGTAAACATCATCTTTTGCCACATAGCAAATTTCATCGGCTACCCGTGCAAAAGTTTCCTCTTTATTGTGAGTGCGGCCCAATCCCCCGCCAGCAAATACGTCAAACCCTTCTAACTCCCCAGCGGAGTTAACGATGACCACCAAACTCAGATCCTGGGAATACAAATCAATGGAATTGTCTCCCGGTACTGTCACCGAGCACTTAAACTTCCGGGGCATATAATGCGCCCCGTAAATCGGCTCTTCCTTGTCCTCAAAGATAGTCCCGTTCTTATTCTGCTGTCTGGCGGCCTTTACTGCTGGGTCTTCTTCGGCCGTCACTGCCTTTTCGCCATCCAGCCAAATCTCGTAATAAGCACCAGTCTGCGGTTTGAGTAAGTCAGCAATATTATCGGCATATTTTCTGGCAAACTCATAGTCTGGGCGATTTTTATAGGGTGCTGTCGGTGCCATTACGTTGCGGTTTAAGTCGCCGCAAGCCCCTAGGGTTGACCCCATACTTTTAATAATTGACGAGAACACGACTTTGAGATTTTTCTTCAAAACGCCGTGTAGCTGGAAACCTTGACGAGTTGTGGCCCGCAGCGTACCGTTGCCATATTCCTCAGAGAGTCGGTCTAAGGTAAGGTAGAGTTGCGGTGGCACGAATCCCCCAGGGTTGCGGGTGCGGAGCATCATTTGAAAGTCTTTCTCCTGACCCTTAACCCGATTGTCGCGGTTATCCTGTTGGTAGGAACCGTGAAATTTGAGGATCTGAATGCCGTCTTCGGTGAAATGCGTCGTGTCTTGCAACAGCTCAGTTGCAACTGGTTCCCGCAGATAGTTACTGCGTTCTTTCCAGCCTTCTGCTTTAGAAAGCTTGCGTTGGGTGGGAGCGATGGGAGTTTGAGTCATGGATGCAGTGCCAGTTGTAATCAGAAAATTTACTTGTATATTCCTTGACAAAATCACTCAAAAATGCTTGAGTAGGAAAATTAATAGCGGTAATCCGGTGGGAATTGTGTTCAATGATTTTATTTTAACATGAGGGCATGGCGAAGTTGCGATCGTCATTAATAATTTAAGATTGCTCGGTAAGGCGACTTTGCAGAAGGTGTTTTGACCGCCCAGAGGGCGGCGTTACGTGAGTTACGAATAATTGATAGAGGAACAAAAATGCCAGATTCATTAATGTATGAAGAGAACCATTTTGTAGTCTTGGAGCAAAACCAGCCAGAGCAATTCTTGACTACCGCAGAACTGTTAGAAAAGCTGAAGCTGATTTTAGCTCAACGACAGGATGATGTGCCAAGGGAAGTGCAAAAATTTACTTCGGTGGAAGCTCAAGCTCAACATTTGATCGACACTTATTGTGAATTAGATGTTGGGCCTGGAAACTTTTTACAATGGTATGCTGTGCGGTTGGAAAAGTAAGATTTATAGCTAATTGCTAATTGCTAATTCCTAATTACTAATTGGGGAAAAAGCCTTCCCATTTTCCTCATCTCCCTTCTTCCTTATTACATTTTCCTTCCCTAAGCTTTGACTGCAATTAAAGCTAAATCAATCTGATTCTCAGCAGGTTGAGTAACTTGAGCTTTTAAACCAGGGCCGAAAAAAGTAGCAATTTTGTCCTGTTTTTCTTGCCAAGTTTCTAGGGGAAATAACGGCGAATAAAATGTCAGAACTAAAGTATAAGCACCATCAATGCTAATTTCTTGCAACTCTTTGAGCAAAGGCCTTTCCTCACCTGTGGGAGATAAACCCAAGCGTTTAAGAGCATCATCTAAATGAGCTTCTTGACCGTAGCGATAACGAGTTACATCCTTACGAACTTGATTTTGAGTAGGCGTAGCCTGCTGTTCTCGCAGGGCCAATACTTCGGGAGTTGTGGGTGTGGTAAAAGGTACTGGGGTGAGTTCAGAGGCTTTCAAGGCTAGACCTCCTAGTAGCAGTGGAACTCCGTAAAAAAATCCTGCCAGATTGAGGGTAGGATTACCAGCGAAGTAGGCCCAAAATCCACCAAGTGTTAAAATACCGCCGACAACTAAGCCGACGATCGCTAAAGAAATTTGACGTAACATATTCAGTAGGTTAGTTTGCGGGATGCAGAGAAGATAGCGGTTTTCAGTTGCATGAGAACAGGATAATTGCTAATTGCTAATTGCTAATTAAGAACCGTTATTGATGCTTAAGTCCAGATTGATAATAGTTTAGCAGAAAGCGGCTGTGTGAATCGGTCAGGCTAAATTGTCATAAGTCAGCATTAGAAATCAGAGAGGCCGCGATCGCAGACCTGCTGGATCGTATCGGCACTTAAAAGGTTTATGATGATATTACAATCCTTGTCTGCAAGCAAAAATAACTATTGCTAGTTGAGTTTGGTGTAAGCTTAGACCTGTCGGTTTCCCGTCTAGTTGCAACTATTTTCGCAACGCTCAACTCAATGGTGTATCATCATCAAATCAGGGTGTAGAGTCAAGCGATCGCCATTTCCGCTAGAGCTAACATAAACTCAGCAGTTAAGAATTAATTATTCTGGGTTAATCCGGGACTGCCATCCAGATCGCCAGTATCATCAAGATATCTAGATCGCAGCTTGCGATCGCCAAACCTAACCCTCTTAACTCCATCTCAGACCATGCTCAAAGATGAAAATCGACAAGCTACTACTGTCAATAGACCACCAGTTGACCAAAATAGGTCAATCCTAGAGCAGATTAACTCCCTCAAACGCGAGGATGAAAGGCTCTACAATATCTTAGCGATCGATGTTTGGGCATTAGCTAAGACAATGGATGAGTATCAACCGGGATTCTGGGCCGCTTTTATGAAAAATCGCGAGAAAGCACTGAAGCGATTTTTGTCTGAGATGATTAAGAACAAACCTGCAAATACCAAACGCCCTCCCTTCCTCCGCTGAGTTCAATCAGCTTCAATTCTCTCGCTGAGTATAATAGCAATTTTTGGCTGTTATAGTTATATATTTTTGTTAAAAGTAGCAAAGGAAACAGACAATGGATGCACAAACAATTAGAGAACGGGTAGCAACAATCGAAAGCAAGCGGGAAACCCTAGTGCGGCTACTAGAAAGACCCGATTTAGGTATTCTCAAAATTGATGTAAGTCAAGCTATCGAAGAAATTGACGACTTGATCGAAGAATTCAAGCGCACCTTTCCTGATAGTTAACAGTTAACCGTTAACCGTTAACCGTTAACCGTTAACAGTTAACAGTTAACCGTTAACCGTTAACTAATCCAAAGCCATCTCCATTAAAATTTGCTGAGAACTGACTTCTGGACTATTAGGAGAAGGCCGACGCTGAATATAATGGCCATCAGTCTGCAAATCCCAAGCTTGACGATTATCTGCTAACATAATCCCCAGAATCTCCTGTAAATCCTTAGCAATTTCCGAGTCTTCAACGGGAGTAATCGCCTCAACTCGACGGCTAAGATTGCGCCGCATCCAATCAGCAGAACCAATATAAACCTCCTCCTGACCCCCATTTTGGAAGTAAAAAATCCGCGAGTGTTCCAGATAGCGACCCACAAGACTAACCACCTTAATATTGTCGCTAACCTCCTCAACTCCGGGGCGCAAACAACAGATACCACGTACAATTAAATCAATTTTCACCCCCACCATCGAAGCTTCATAAAGCGCCGCAATAATCTGCGGATCGACCAAAGCATTCATCTTCGCCACAATCCTACCCGTCTTACCATTTTTGCAGTGTTCCCCCTCTCGGCGGATCAGCGCCAAAAAGCGATCGCGCATATTCACCGGTGCAACCAACAACTTCCGGTAACAATGCTGACGCGAATAGCCGGTCAAAAAATTAAACAAATCCGTCAAATCCGCCCCCAAATCCTCCCGACAACTTAACAGTCCCAAATCTGTATAAAGTCGGGCAGTTTTCGGATTGTAATTTCCAGTGCCAATATGTACATAACGGCGAATTCTATCTTCCTCCCGGCGTACCACCATCACAATCTTAGTATGCGTCTTCAGCCCCACCAAACCATAAACAACATGAACCCCCACCTGTTCCAACTTCCGAGCCCAATTAATATTATTCTCCTCATCAAATCGAGCTTTTAACTCCACCAACACTGCGACCTGCTTGCCATTTTCCGCCGCCGAAATCAAAGCATTAACAATTGGTGAATCCCCAGAAGTGCGGTAAAGAGTCATCTTAATCGCCAACACAGCAGGGTCAAAAGCCGCCTGCGTAATAAACCGCTGCACCGTAGCTGAAAAAGAATAATAAGGGTGATGCAGCATCAAATCTCGCTGACGAATCACCGCAAAAATATCTTCTTCCCCATCAATATCTGATTGGCCAGATTTCACATTCAATTCACTTAATCGCCGCAGGCGAGGCGGAACTACGGGAGTCCAAGGGGGATCTTTGAGTTCCGGTACTGGCAATGCCATAAAGCTCATCAAATCCCCCAAACCCAGCAACCCATCTACCTCATAAACATCCTTCTCTCCTAAATCCAACTCCTCAACCAACATATCTCGCAGCACTGCGGGCATACTCCCTTGAACTTCGAGTCGCACCACAGAACCCCCAAAACGACGTTTACGGAGTTCTTGTTCAATTGCTTGTAACAAATCGTCCGCTTCGTCTTCTTCTACTGCTAAATCAGCATTGCGAGTAATCCGAAAAGGATGGTATTCTTGAATGTTCATCCCCGGAAATAGGGACTCCAAATTATGAGCTACTACCTGTTCTAATGGAACTCCCGTCCAAATTGCCGACTGACTTTTTTGCTGCAATTGTAAATCTGCTGGCAAAGGCACAAACCGGGGCAAAAGTTTAGGGACTTTAACGCGGGCAAATAATTCTTCATCATCATCTGGGCCTTTGATTACTACGGCCAGATTGAGGCTGAGATTGGAAAGATAGGGGAAAGGATGGCTGGGGTCAACTGCTAAAGGTGTGAGTACGGGAAATACTTGTTCTTCAAAATAGCGGTGCAGGTATGTCCGCTGTTCTTGATTGAGGTCGATGTAATCGAGGATATGAATACCGTTAGCTGCTAATTTGTGCCGCACTGTTTGCTCAAAATAGGCGTGTTGTTGAGAAACTAGCGGTAAGAGTCTTTTGTTAATTACGTCTAATTGTTCTTGAGGAGTGCGGCCGTCGGGGCTTAATTGGCTGACGTTTGCTTCTACCTGTTGTTTGAGGGCCGCTAACCGCACCATGAAGTATTCGTCTAAGTTTGAGCTAAAAATGGCCATAAACTTGAGCTGTTCTAACAGAGGGGTGCGCGGGTCGAGGGCTTCGTGCAGTACCCGGCTGTTAAACTCTAACCAGCTCAGTTCTCGGTTGAAGTAGTATTGGTGGTCGCTGAGATTGATTTCAGCAGGAGTTTTGGTCGCAGTCTTTTTACTCTTAGACATGGCTGGGAAGAGTTGAGTGTTTAGAGCTTCCTGGTTTGCTCGCAAGCTGCGAGGGGTTTTGAATAAACTTTAACTTAAAAGGGACTGCGATCGCGATCGCAGATATTCACAAGGATTTCCCAAATTCTTCCTCTTCGATGCCTATCCACCATTCGCCTAAATTCATTAAGTCTTTGTGAATATCTGCGATCGCAGTTGTATACTCTTCTGGGGAAAGTTCGCCAGCTCGTTCTTGAAGTTTTTTCATACGGAGTTGTACTAACAGCCAAGGTTTGGAAATACCATCGGTCGCTTCGATATATTCGGCTAATTCTTTACTATCCATTTTTTCACAGAAATATAATTACGACTTACGCACGCTTTTCGTAACGCCGCCCTCTGGGCGGTATTTTTACCGCCCAGAGGGCGGCGTTACAAATAGATTTGCTATTTAAGAAGACAGCCGCGTTATTAATTGCGGCTGTCTTTAGTCTTTGCTTTTGAAGACGCTATCGCCTTTAGCTCAAATTCTAAGCAGCTTTTGCTAGATTTTCTGCTGCGAAATCCCAGTTAGCTAAATTGTCTAGGAAATTCCCAATGAAGTCAGGGCGCTTGTTTTGGAAATCCAGGTAGTAAGCGTGTTCCCATACGTCCAAAGTTAGCAGCGGAGTTTGTCCGTGAACTAACGGGTTTTCTGCATTAGGAGTTTTCGTTACTTTCAGAGTTCCCTTATCCAAAACTAGCCACGCCCAACCACTGCCAAATTGTGTTGCAGCAGCATTCTTAAATTCTTCTTTGAATTTGTCGAAGCTGCCAAAGTCAGCAGTGATTTTGTCAGCTAGTTTACCAGTAGGAACTCCGCCGCCACCAGGTTTTAGGGAACTCCAGAAAAATGTATGGTTCCACACCTGAGCGGCATTATTGAAAATACCTGCCTTGGACGAATCTTTGAAGGAGGCATGAATTATTTCTTCGAGTGATTTACCAGCTAATTCTGTGCCTTCAATCAGTTTGTTGAGATTCGTCACGTAAGCCGCGTGGTGTTTATCGTGATGGAATGAGAAGGTTTTCGCCGACATATTGCCTGACTCTAGGGCGTTGTCGGGGTAAGGTAGGGGGGGAAGTTCAAATGCCATTGTGTTCAATCCTCTCTAAAGTTATGTATTGGGGTTGACTTTCCGGCTTTTGTATGCTAGCCCAGAGTAACCAGCTTCAGATTGACTGAGCTAGTGTCAACAAATCTTTACAATTCATTTATTTTATAGCAGTTGGGAAATTTTGGCATAGGCACGAAGACATAGTTAAATCTGTTAGATTGAGGAGAATTGATGAAAGTCGGTAGTATAGCAACCTTCTTGGCAATTAAGACTTACGTAACGCCGCCTTCTAGGCGGTAATTGAACCGCCTAGAAGGCGGCGTTACGGATGTATGTCCTAATGGTCTTGGCGGTTGCTATAAAATTCGTAAATTTCCTTCTTTTCCTTTTTTAATTTTTAATTTTTAATTTTTAATTCCCATGATGGAGATGGAATTGCAGAGGTTGAGGGAAGAGCAGCAACTCATCCTTAACCAAGTAGACAATGCGATCGCACTCTTCGACTCTTCCCAGAGTCTAGTTCTGTTCAATAAGAAACTAGCTAAAACTTGGGGGCTTTCTCCAGAGTGGCTGGCAACAAAACCCTGTTCCGACCTCTTTTTTGCCGAAATTGTCAATAAAGGCTACTGGTCTAGCGAACAGTTGCAGGAATTTAAACAAGCTTTACAACAAAGTGAATCTGAGAGCGTATCTTTCTACTGCGAACAAGCAAATGGTGACTGTTGGGAAATTTACACCACAGTAACATCTAGTGGCGGACGACTGTTTAACTTTCGAGATGTTACCATCTACCAGCGTTCTCAAGCCAGTTTAAATGCAGAAGTGAGGCGGCTGAGATTTCTTTTAGGTCTTAACGAACGTCTGCAAAACTCCGATAGTCTCAAGGAAATAGGGCAATTTGCTCTCAGCTATCTAGTGGAGGCAATGAATGCAGCCTTCGGAGATGTTAAAGTAATTAGCGGTGAAGGTCTGACTAAGCAAGCGAGAGTCCTCACCAATAAGATTTCTGCTCAATTTATTGCGACTTACGGCGAACCAGCAGTAGCCAAAATGCAAGAAATGCTCAATCAAGGCATCCCCTATGGTGAAGGGATGCTCTGGCAAGTAGTAGAAACGGGTAAACCCGTATTTGTTGATGATTATAGTGCCCAACCCAACGCTGTACCAGCATTCCGCCATCCAGCTATCGGTCAACTGGGGATATTTCCGATTCCCGCTACGAATGGGACGATTATCGGGGTTTTAACTTTGGAGTCGCGCAACTCGCATCGACTGCAAGATGTGCCCCAGAAAGATATGCTGCTGGCGGCTTGCCGCACTTTGGGAGTGGCAATTGAAAGGGCTGAGTCTCAAGAACGGCTACAACAAATTAATGAGGAATTAGAACACTCTTTGGAGTTGAAGTCAGAGTTTTTGGCATCAATGTCCCATGAATTGCGAACACCACTCAATAGCATTTTAGGGTTTTCTGACTTGCTGCTACGGCAAATTTCGGGGCCGCTGAGCGATCGCCAAGTTAATCATGTTAGTTTGATTGAAAAAAGCGGTCAACATCTGTTGCAGCTCATTAATGAAATTCTCGACCTCTCTAAAATCGAAGCGGGCAAAGCAGAGTTAGATTTACAGCCTGTCTATGTGCAAGAACTCTGTACCGACTGTTTGAAAATGATTCATCCCCGCGCTGACAAAAAGCGGCTCGCTTTATCTTTAGAATTAGACTACCGCCTGACAAAGGTACTGGTCGATGAACGACGGGTGCGGCAGATAATTATCAATTTACTATCGAATGCGATCAAGTTTACGCCGGAGGCGGGTCAAGTTAAACTGAGCGGACGCTTAGCTTACGGTAGCGAGATCGAAGACGATTACCGCCCCGATTGTTCTCCTGTGAATGCGAGTACACCTTACTTGTGCTTAGAGGTGAAAGACTCCGGTATCGGCATCGCTTCAGAACGTTGGCATCTACTATTTCGCCCTTTCCAGCAAGTGGATTCTTCCTTGACACGCCGCCATGAGGGGACGGGTTTGGGGCTGGCCTTGACCAAGCGGCTGGCGGAACTGCATGGCGGGACTATCTCTTTTCAATCTGCTTGCGGCTTTGGCAGCACTTTTCGGGTTTGGCTGCCTCTGACGGAGATGCGATCGGAGTTTTCCACGCCTAGTTCCGATCTTCCATCGATTTCTGCGGCTATTCCGAAATCGGAATCTGTTTGTAGCAAGCGGGTTTTGGTAGTGGAGGATCAGCTTTTTAACCAAATGCTAATTTCTGAGTTGTTGGAGTTGGAGGGGTACAAAGTGGAGTTAATCAGCGACGGTAAGACAATGCAGGAAGCGATTAACTCGCCTTTAGTAACGCTGGAAGCCCTGCCCCATTTGATTTTGATGGATATTCAACTGCCAGATATTGATGGGTTTGAGTTGATGCACAAACTCAAGACTCACAAGTTATGGCAATCGGTGCCAGTGATTGCTGTGAATGCCTTGGCGATGCCGGGAGATCGCGATCGGTGTTTGGCGGCGGGTGCATCTGCTTATTTAAGTAAGCCTTTGGATCTCAATTCTGCGATCGCAACTATTCATTCTTTGATCGGTTGTTGAAGGGAAATAGATTTCCGTTGGCTAATTGCTAATTGCTAATTGCTAATTGCTAATTGCTAATGTTAAATAAATTACCCTGTATTCTGCTGGTGGATGACGAACCAACTAATCTTATTCTGTTAGAAGAGTTGCTGCAATTAAAAGGGTATGCCACTATGTCGGCAGCCTGTGGTGTCGAAGCACTTTCAATTGCACGGGAGTCTCGACCTGACTTAATATTATTAGATGTGATGATGCCAGAAATGGATGGCTTTGAGGTCTGCGAACGTCTAAGGCAAGATGAGAGTTTAAAAACAATACCAGTAATATTTATCACTGCTCTTAACGATGATGGTTCGCGGTTGAAAGGATTAGAAATGATGGCAGATGATTATTTAACTAAGCCATTTAACAGTCGCCTCTTATTGGCAAAAGTTGAAAATATTTTGCAGTTGAGCGAAATGCGATTGCAAGCACTTTCCTCTCAAGTACGACAACAGGAAAAGGAACAAACTAAACGTCAGGTAATAGCAGCTTGGGAAGTGAACGAATATCTATCAGAAAAGTTTCGGCTATTTGTGCCAGAGCAATTTCTCCAACGGATTGCCCCGCAAGGAGTAGAATCAATTCAGTTGGGGAACGTTACAGAAGAAGAAATTACAATTTTATTTTGCGACATTCGGGGATTTACTGCGATCGCAGAATCCCAAGCTGCTCGCGAAACTTTTGAATGGCTTAATGGTTTTTTTACCCAAATGGGTGCTTGTATCGCCTCCCATCGGGGTTTTATTGACAAGTACCTGGGGGATGCGATTATGGCTGTATTTGATAAACCAGGTTCCCACGCTCAAGATGCCATTATTGCTGCCACTAGGATGCTACAAACCTTGCAGGAATTTAATGCTAACCGCCACCAATATAACTTAAAAGCTCCTGTCAATATCGGTATTGGCATTAATACTGGGATTGGCATGATTGGCACTTTAGGATCTGACCGCAGAATGGATTCTACTGTAATTGGCGATGTAGTAAATACTGCTTCTCGCTTAGAAGGTTTGACCAAGATTTACGGTTGTCCAATCATTGTAAGTGAAGCTGCGATCGCTCATGCAAGAAGAGCGGGGGAGCTCTTGAGCAGGGGATCTCTTGAGCAGGGGGAGAATTACCAATTACCAATCACCAATTACCAATTATCAATTACCAATCACCAATTACCAATTACTAATTACCATTATCGATGGATTGATAAAACAATACCTCGCGGGAAACAACAGATTATTCATATTTACGAAGTCTGGACACAAATAGATGCTACCACTCAAGGTAAACTTGTAACTCAGCCACTATTTAAGAAGGCAATTCAAGCATGGCGGGTGGGTAAATTAGTAGCAGCTTTGGGATATTTTCAGCAAATTGTTGAACAAAATCCTGGAGATACTGTTGCGACTCTCTATATCGAACGCTGTCAGGAGCAACTTAGTTTGAATCAAAGAGGGTAATAGCTTCCTGATTTTTACTTCTGATTATGGCTGTATTTGTACTATAATTAAAACAGAACCGAGCGGAGTTAAAGCTATGTCAACTACAGAAAAAGTCCGTTGGACAAGCGCCGATCTAGAATTTTTACCTGATAATGGCAACCGTTATGAGATCGTTGAAGGAGAATTAGTCGTGACAAGAGCACCCCGCTGGGAACATCAAAACGTTGCTAACAATGCTTGCGTTGAGTTAACTATTTGGTCAAGACAGACGGGTTTAGGTAAGGCTGTACAGGTTCCAGGTCTGATCTTCACGGATGGTGATAATGTTATCCCTGATGTGGTTTGGGTAAGTAATGAACGTTTAGCAGAAATATTAGATGAATCGGGACATTTGCGGGGGGCACCGGAGTTAGCGATCGAGGTGATGTCTCCGGGTGAGGAAAATGAGAAGCGCGATCGACAATCTAAGTTAAAATTATATTCAGTTCAAGGTGTGCGGGAATATTGGATTTTCGATCGACTACAGCAGAAAGTTGAGGTTTATCGCCGGGAAAATGGGGTTTTGAAGTTAGCGATGACTTTGTTTAAAGAAGATAATTTAACCAGTCCTTTGTTACCTGGTTTTAGTGTATCGGTGGCTGTATTGTTTGGGTAGAAATTTGGCGAGTGGATTTAGTTACAATAATTGGTATTAATGGTTAACGGTTGACAATTCTGTATAGGCGGCATACACCGCTTTAACATTATATCAATTCAGATAGGACTTACGCAAAATCACAGTACGGCCGCCATCTTGGCGGTATCTTTACCGCCAGGATGGCGGCGTTACGTAATCGTGCATAAGTCCTGTTAGGGAAAGAAAGGTGAATCCCAGAAATAATTGGGGAAAAATAATGAATAATTTAGGAATTAGGCAAAAAAACCCGGATTTTGGCTTTTTGTGCCTATTACTGTAATTTATCGCTGTTTCCCGTTTATCCATCCTGACTGCCCCCATTGCTTCATACCTAACCCCCCCTCAAACCTAACTCCCAGCAGGCCGAATATTCTGATTTGAGGTATAATAAAACAATCCGCATGAAGGTATCTGGTGAATTCGGTATGAAGATATTCAGTCAACTAGAATCTAATGTACGAAGCTATTGTCGCTCCTTCCCTACTGTGTTTAAGAAAGCACAAGGAGCTATTCTCGAAGATGAACAAGGCTTGAAATATATTGATTTTTTTAGTGGAGCGAGTAGCTTAAATTACGGGCATAATAATCCGAAACTAAAAGAACGTTTATTAGATTATTTAACTGCTGACGGTATTACCCATAGTCTTGATATGGCAACTGTGGCAAAAAGGGAGTTTATCGAAGCTTTTGAAACAATTATTCTCAGCCCCAGAGCCATGAATTATAAATTTCAATTTACCGGGCCAACAGGTACAAATGCTGTGGAAGCAGCCCTGAAAATTGCCCGAAATGTCACAGGAAGAACTAATATTATTTCTTTTTCCAATGGCTTTCACGGCGTAACCCTTGGTTCCCTTGCAACTACGGCTAATGCCTACTATCGGAATGCTGCTGGAATCCCCACAAATGGTGTGACGTTTATGCCTTATGATGGATATTGTAACTTTACCTATAATTTTGCCGCTACTAGAACCATAAGTTTGCCGCTAACAAGACTTTGACACCTATTTTTAGGTTAGATAAATTCTGGTTTTCTTCACTTGCGGAGCCATAATTTTGCCGTCA
>NZ_JARFTR010000294.1 GCF_029167235.1 Kamptonema sp. UHCC 0994
GTAAAGAAACCGCCCAGAGGGCGGCGTTACGAATATCTTTCCTCATCACCTTAGCAAGCAATTAACAATTAACAATTAACAATTAACAATTATGATAAATCCAGCAGAATATCGGCAACGGCGCGAACAGTTAATGGCTAAAATTGGCAGCGGAACCGCAGTATTTCGCAGTGCCCCAATGGCAGTAATGCACAATGATGTCGAATATGCCTATCGCCAAGATAGCGATTTTTTATACTTAACTGGTTTCAATGAAGCCTCTGCTGTAGCAGTATTTGCACCCCACCACGAAGAACACAAATTTGTACTATTTGTCCAGCCAAAAGACCCCGAAAAAGAAACTTGGCATGGCTATCGCGCTGGCGTAGAAGGCGCAAAAGAAATCTACGGTGCAGATGAAGCTTATCCAATTAATGAGTTAGATGAAAAACTACCTAAATATTTAGAAAAAGCAGAGCGAATTTACTATCATTTAGGGCGCGATCGAGTTTTCAACGAAACCCTCCTCAAACACTGGCAGCGTTTAATGGCAACCTATCCTAAACGCGGTACTGGGCCAACAGCCATTGAAGATTCTAATCTAATTTTACACCCAATGCGCCTCGTTAAAAGCGAAACTGAATTAGAATTAATGCGAAAAGCTGCTGATATTTCAGTTGACGCTCACAATCACGCAATGGAATTCGCAAAACCGGGGCGTTACGAGTATGAAATCCAAGCCGAAATCGAGCATATCTTTCGCCTACGGGGTGGAAACGGCCCTGCTTATCCTTCAATTGTCGCATCAGGTCGTAACTCTTGTATTCTCCACTATATTGAAAATAATCGTCAACTTCAAGATGGAGACTTGTTACTAATTGATGCAGGTTGTGCTTACGGTTACTATAACGCCGACATTACCCGCACATTTCCCGTAGGTGGCAAATTTACTCCCGAACAAAAGACAATCTACGAATTAGTTTTAGAGGCACAATTACAAGCGATTGCCGAAGTTAAACCCGGAAATCCTTACAGCAAAGTTCACGAAACTGCTGTGCGAGTTCTAGTAAAAGGTTTAATGGATTTAGGCCTCCTCTGTGGTGACATTGAAGAGATAATTAAAGAAGAGAAATACAAGCCATTTTATATGCACCGGACTGGACACTGGTTAGGATTGGACGTTCACGATGTCGGCGTTTATCAGTACGGTGAAAATCCCCAACTTTTGCAACCAGGACAAGTTTTGACAGTCGAACCGGGAATTTATATCTCTCCAGAAATAAAATCAGTAGAAGGACAACCAGAAGTCGATCAAAAATGGCGCGGAATTGGCATTCGTATAGAAGATGATGTGTTAGTAACACCAGATGGTCATCAAGTGTTGACAGCCGCAGTACCTAAATCTGTGGAATCATTAGAATGGTAATGATTATCTAAATAGGCACTTTTACTGATTTGGACTTAACCAATCAGATTTAAAATCCGATTTCTACCCCCTTTAAAAAGATTGGGATTCGGGGGGAAATGTAGCAGCCTGACTTTTTATGTATCTTTCATTTATTTAAGCCTAAAGTTAGATGTAAAATTTCTAATTTTATGTTTGCTAACCTTTATAGAAAATTATCCTATCAGCTTTGAAAGCGAGTAAATTCATAACTTTATATATACTTGCGGTATTTACTTAGACTAGCAATCATCGGGATACCAAGACTGGTAGCAATACGCAAATATAACGAGGGAAACACCCTATTTTGCTGCCAAAATTCGCAATATCTACATTGATAAGATTAGACTATAAGCATTGCTGCTGCCAAAAGACTTTTGAAAGCTTTTGCTTTTCTGCACCTCAACTGAATCATCTCTAACGCGAATAAATTGCATTAACTTTGAACTATACTTTTTACGTGAATTTACGTAAATACCAAATCAGGAAACTTTATAAAAAATTTTACTTTATTTGGGAACTAACTTTTTTTACCTCTAGTCATAGTCAATATATAGGTGCATCTCAAAAGCAGCAAATATATCTGTTGCATAACTCCATATATCCACAACATTTGTGGGTAAAAGTTGTTTTAACTTCTGGGGTATTGAGATGCACTTGTTTTTTGGACTAGCTTTCTTCTGCTTAATTTTGTGAGGTATATCCTATGGACTTAGAAAATCAACAATTAGGAACCACACCTAGCCCCATATCAAGCGATCCTGTAGGAACTACACCTAGCCCCATATCAAGCGATCCTGTAGGAACTACACCTAGCCCCATATCAAGCGATCCTTTAGGAACTACACCTAGCCCCATATTAAGCGATCCTTTAGGGACTACACCTAGCCCCATATCAGATAACAATTCAACGGGAACTTCCACAAGTTTCACGCCAATTTTCACCACAACTGCTATCGAGGACAGTACCACTGGAGTCACCCTCGATTCGCTGTATGATGAAACAACTTATCTGGAACAAAATCCAGATATCAAAGAAGCCATCAAAGAAGGTAAATTCAAAAATGGCAAGGAACACTTCGACAAATTTGGTAAAAAAGAGCAGCGCGAATTTAGCTTCATTTTCAGCGCCAAATACTATCTTACTGCCAACAAAGATGTAGATGAAGCTTACCAAAAAGGAGATGTAAAAGATCCCGTAGAACACTTCCTTAAGTTTGGTCAATACGAAGTCAAACGCGAGACTAGCATCTTCTTCAGCAGTAGCTATTATCAGGAGAAGAACATCAGCGTCAAAGATGCGATGGGAAAAGGAGAAGTAAAAAGTGCTGCCGAACACTTCCTTAAGTTCGGGATTAAACAAGAACTTAGCTTCTCTGCAATATTCGACACCGAATTTTACCTGAAAAAGTACCCCGGAGTCAAAGAAGCGATTGACAAAGGCGTAGTTAAGAGTGCCGCAGAGCACTTCTTAAAATACGGGATAGAAGAAGGCCGAATTTGCACTTCTTTGTTCGACAAGAACTATTACAAAGCCAAACATCCTGAAGTTGACGACAAGATCAAAAAAGGCAAATTCAAAAGTGCTTTTCAGGAATGGATCAAAGAAGGATACTTCGAGGGTTTTAGCCCCAACGCCCTGATCGATCTTAGCTATTACGAACAAGAAAATCCTGGCGCAGACAAAGACATCAAAGACGGCAAATTCATCAATCTCCTCGACCAATTCCTCAAAAAAGGATTAAAGGAAGGATTCAGCGCCAACGCCATCTTTGATACCGAATTCTATGGAGAAAAGCATTCAGAAGCAAAGGATGCAGTCAAATCAGGGAAATATAGCAGCCTGTTTGAATACTTCCTCAAAGAAGGTCTCCAAAAAGGTGACATCTGCACTTCCTTATTCGATGATAAATTTTACCAAGAAGAGCATCCAGAAGCACTGGAAGCTGTTAAGTCAGGTAAATATAAAACCATCTTTGAATACTTCCTCCAAAAAGGGATGGCCAAAGGTGATAACCCCAATCCTCTTTTTGATGGCGAATTTTATTTAGACAGCAATTCAGAAGCAGCGAACGCTGTCAAGTCAGGCAAATACAAGGATGCCCTCGAATACTTCCTCAAAGTCGGGATGGCAAAAGGGGATACTACTAGCCCCTTATTTGACGCTGATTTTTATCTAGAAACTAACGCAGAAGCGTCCGCAGCCGTCAAATCAGGGAAATATAAGAGTGCCTTTGAATACTTCTTGAAAGTAGGATTTGACAAAGGCGACATCCCCACAGCTCTTTTTGATGGCGACTTTTATAGTCAGCAGAATGCTGAAGTAGACACCGATATCAAAGGCGGGAAGTTCAAGAATAAATTTGAGCACTTCCTCAAAAAAGGGATTAAAGAAGGATTAAGCTTTAATCCTTTGATTGACCTCAATTTTTACAGCCAGCAGAATACTGAAGTAGACATTGACATCAAAGCAGGTAAATTCAAGAACAAAATTGAACACCTGCTCAAAAAAGGTCTGAAAGAAGACTTGAAGATCAACCCTTTATTTGATGTCGCCTACTATCGACAGAACTTCAAAGTTGAAGGTAACAGTAGCTTCCTCTTCTTCCTCAAAACTGGGGCGGCACGCGGCGACATCCCGACAGCAAACGTTAATGCCTTTATCCAGTTTATCCAGCAAAATAAGTTAACTGTCATCATCAACCTCCCCGGAAATGTCCCAGGAAATGACACTCTGGAAACACCACAACAAGGTGATATTACTTGGACGGGTACAAACGGGCCTGACAGAAAGCAAGGATTTGCTGGTAACGACAACTTCGACGGCCGAGGTGGTAACGACTTCCTATTCAGCGGGCCAGGCAATGATTACCTCCAAGGCGGCGAAGGTAACGACTTCCTAGACGGCGAACAGGGTAACGACACTCTCGTTGGCGGCGCTGACAACGACACACTATGGGGTGGTCAAGGAAGTGATTCTCTATTGGGTGGTGCTGGCAACGACTTCCTGTTAGGCGAACAGGGCGAAGATACCCTCAAAGGTGAAGCTGGCAACGACACCCTCGTTGGTGCTCAAGGCAATGATTTACTCGAAGGTGGAGAAGGTAATGACTCCCTCAGTGGGGGAGAAGGTGCCGATGTCTTTGTCTTCGGGACAAATGTTGGCAGCGATATCATCTCAGATTTCGTCAGCTCTACTGATAAGCTGCAAATCACTTCCTCTGGAACTGTGAGCGTATCGTTCACGGGTTCTTCTGCTGTGCTGAACTTAAACAATAACGGCACTATCACCCTCTTAGGTGTCACCTCTCTGGGAGCAAGTGATATCCAAATCCTGGGTGGCGGTTCTCTGATTGGCCTGACGAGCAGCACAGCAACTCTGACCACTGTGACAGCCTACGGAGATTACAGCACCTTCACAGGCCCAATATTCTTCGATGGCTCTACTGGTACTGGCGGTTCAGTGACAGGTACAGCTTTTGCAGACATCTTTAAAGGTGGTTCCGGCGCAGATATCTTCAATGGCGGTTCCGGTGCAGACTTGTTCTACGGCGGCTCTGGTGCTGATATCTTCAGCGGTGGTGTTGGTGCTGACACCTTCAACGGCGGTGCAGGCGATGACACCTTCACCGGTGGCGATGGTGCCGATGTCTTTGTCTTCGGGACAACTGTTGGCTTAAACGAAGGCAACGATATCATCTCAGATTTCGCCAGCTCTACTGATAAGCTACAAATCACTTCTTCTGGAACTGTGAGCGTATCGTTCACGGGTTCTTCTGCTGTGTTGAACTTAAACAATAACGGCACTATCACCCTCTTAGGTGTCACCTCTCTGGGAGCAGGCGATATCGAAATCCTTGGTGGTGGTTCTGTAATTGGTCTGACGAGCGCAACTCAGACAACTTTGACAGCTTATGGAGATTACAGCACCTTTACAGGCCCAATATTCTTCGATGGCTCTACTGGTACTGGCGGTTCAGTTACAGGTACAGCTTTTGCAGATATCTTTAAAGGTGGTTCCGGCGCAGATATCTTCTCTGGTGGTTCCGGTGCAGACTTGTTCTACGGCGGTGCTGGTGCTGATACCTTCAGCGGTGGCTTAGGCGACGATACCTTCAGTGGTGGTGCTGGCAATGATTCCTTAACAGGTGGCGACGGTGCTGATGTCTTTGTCTTCGGGACAACTGTGGGCTTAAACGAAGGCAGCGATACTATCTCCGGTTTTGCGACGGGTACTGATAAGCTACAAATCACTTCCTCTGGAACGGTAAGCGTATCCTTCAGCGGTGGCGATGCTGTCTTGAATTTGAACAATAACGGCACTGTGACGTTGTTAGGTGTCACCTCTCTGGGAACAAGCGATATCCAAATCCTCGGTGGTGGTTCTGTGATTGGCCTGACGAGCACGAGTGCAACTCAGACAACTTTGACAGCCTACGGAGATTACAGCACCTTTACAGGGCCGATATTCTTTGACGGTTCTAGTGCTACTGGTGGCTCAGTGACAGGTACAGCTTTTGCTGACATCTTCTCTGGCGGTTCCGGCGCAGACAATTTCTCTGGTGGTTCCGGCGCAGACTTGTTCTACGGTGGTGCTGGCGCTGATACGTTCAGCGGTGGTGCTGGCGATGACACCTTCAGTGGTGGTGCTGGCAATGACTCTTTGACAGGTGGCGATGGTGCTGATGTCTTTGTCTTTGGCACAACTGTGGGCTTAAGCGAAGGCAGCGATACTATCTCCGGTTTTGCGACGGGTACTGATAAGCTGCAAATCACTTCCTCTGGAACGGTAAGCGTATCCTTCAGCGGTGGCGATGCTGTCTTGAACTTGAACAATAACGGCACTGTGACGTTATTAGGTGTCACTTCTCTGGGAACAAGCGATATCCAAATCCTCGGCGGTGGTTCTCTCAGCACTACAACCACAGCTAGCACAACTCCTATCACCTTCAATGCTTCTGCTCCTGGCGTTTACGACTTCAGCGGCAGTACAGTAGCTGTGAACTTTGTCGGTAGCTCTGGCATCAATAATGTGACGGCTACTGCTTACGCTGATACGCTCTACGGCTTTGACGGTGATGACATCTTCAACGGCGGCTCTGGTGCGGACATTATCAGCGGTGGTTCTGGTGCTGACTTGCTGACTGGCGGCGCAGGCAATGATGTCTTTGTTTACAGCTCTACCAGTGAGGGTGGCGATACGATTACCGACTTCGTGACGGGTGATGTATTGCGCTTCAGCTCTGCGAACTTCGGCGGATTCACTTCTGTTACCTACCAGGCGGCTGCTAATACTAGCGTTAGCGTTGTGGGTGCTAATTTTGTGGACTTCAGCGGAGTTGCCTCTATCACCTCTCTGGCGCAGGCGATCGATCAGTTCGCTGTGCAGTCAGGTGCTTCTGGGCCTGCTTTCATCCTGTATAACAGCGGTGCAGGTAGCGCATTGGCCTTTGATTCTAATGGCACTACTGCTGGCGGCGGATTCAATATTACCAACTTCAGTGGTGTAGTGACTCTGACGGCAAATAACTTTACTTTGTTGTAAAGTTGGGCAGTTTGGTAGCTAAAAAGTTGGGCGGGTAATGCTCGCCTGAGTTAAAGTTAGCAAAGGTGCGATCGCTCTTTATGGGCAATCGCACTTTTGTTTTTTAGGTTAGGTTATTTCAATAGGACTTATAGCTAGGGACTAGGGAAGAAGGGAAGAAGTTTTCAAACCCTGGAAGGGCGAAGCATTTGGGTACAAAATACTGGTTTTTAGCAGAAATTTATCGCCCGAATGCTTCGCCCCTACATCACATTTGATAGGCAAGAAAACACGCCCTAGCCGCTCTATTCCCCTTCTTCCCTAGCCTCTAGCCCCTAGCCGCTCTATTCCCCTTCTTCGCTAGCCCCTAGCCCCTAGTATGCTCCCCCGGATCAAAGATTTAGCTACTACTCTCGCACCTCGCTTGATTGAAATTCGCCGTCACATCCATTCGCATCCTGAGCTCAGTGGTTGCGAATATCAAACCTCTGCCTATGTAGCAGGTGTTTTGTCTTCCTGTGGCCTCCACGTCCAAGAATCCATTGGCAAAACTGGTGTCATTGGGGAACTCAAAGGGGTAAAGGAGACTGGCGAATGGCTGGCGATTCGCACGGATATGGATGCTTTGCCGATTCAAGAGCGCACTGATTTAGATTTCACCTCTCGTAAGGCTGGGGTGATGCACGCTTGTGGTCATGATGTCCATACGACTGTTGGTTTAGGCACAGCAATGGTATTGTCTCAGTTAGCAGAACCGCTCAAAGGTCATGTCCGTTTCTTGTTTCAGCCAGCAGAGGAGATTGCTCAAGGTGCTAGCTGGATGATTAAAGATGGTGCGATGCAGGATGTGAAGGCAATTTTGGGGTTGCACGTTTTCCCTAGCATTCCCGCAGGTTCAGTGGGAATTCGACATGGGGCTTTGACGGCGGCGGCGGATGATTTAGAATTGACGATTGTGGGAGAATCTGGTCATGGAGCTCGTCCCCATGAAGCGATCGATGCGATTTGGATTGCTTCGCAGGTGATTACTACTTTGCAACAGGCGATCGCACGGACACAAAATCCTTTAAGGCCAGTCGTGTTGACAATTGGGCAAATTAGTGGTGGCAGAGCTCCAAATGTGATTGCCGATCGCGTTAAATTGCTCGGAACTGTGCGATCGCTTCACCCTGAAACCCACGAATCTCTCCCTACTTGGATTGAACAAATCGTATCGAATATCTGCCGCGCTTACGGTGCTAATTACGAGCTTAGTTACAAGCGAGGCGTGCCCGGAGTGCAAAACGACCCCACCCTCACCCAATTAGTAGAAGCCTCAGCTTTGGAAGCTTGGGGGCGATCGCGCGTGCAAATTCTACCAGAACCCTCCCTTGGTGCGGAAGACTTTTCTATGTATCTCGAATCCACCCCTGGTATGATGTTTCGCCTGGGAGTCGGGCACAAAGACAAACCCAATTACCCGCTACATCACCCCCAATTTGATGTTGATGAATCCGCCATTTTTACTGGCGTTGTTACCTTAGCTTATGCTGCTTATAAATACTGGCAACAGCCCAATTAGTCACCTTTTTTTTCCCACTTACTATCTTGTAAAGAATTGCCAATCCCCTGAAGAACTCCCCGTCCTATCAAACCAATTCCTCTTCCAATAACTTGCGTCAGTACATAGACAACTCCCGTGCCAAAAAAAGCTATAATTGCTCGAACACGAGGAGAAATAGCGTCCCTGAGTTCTAATACCAGTGTCACTACCAATGGTACGCCAGAAAGTTTTGCCAACTCCTGATTTCTAGGAGAATAAATTGATATTTTCTGAATTCCTATTTCATTCAAAGCTAACAGCAAAAAGCGGCTTTCAAAAATCGCCTGCGGTTCCCAAAATAACTTTTCCATGCGATATTTCCAAGACAAATTATTCCGAAATTTCTCAATTTCTCGCGTAGAAATTAACTGGCGGTCATAAAATTTTTGTTTGATTTCTTCTAAATCTGCAAAATTATTTAATAGCGGTTGTACTACCCCATTAGCTACTTGAATCACTAAATTTTCTAGCATTACTTGCGCTCTAACCATCGCTTCTGGACTACCAGCAGAGCAGGAAATATTATCAATTATCAGGGGAGTTTGATATAGTAAATGAGCAAAAAGTTCTACTACTAGGGGAATTTTGTCAAGAATGGCTGTCTCAACCAGTTGAGCATCTTGCAACAATACTGGCACAACTTCTATTCGCTCTTGTCTCTCTGAAAATAACAAGGAAGAAGGAGGAAGAACAAATGAGGAGTTTTCCCCAATATCAGTCTCTTTTTGTAGAGGCGATTCTCCTCTAGTTCCCACCTCCCCAACATTTCCTTTCTCTATCCGTAGCGTGTAATATTTGCCGAAAAAATCTGCGATCGCATCTTGCCACAAATCTTGGACAATAGTAGAACGCTTTTCTGATAATTGCTGCAACTGGACTTCGGAAAAGCGCAATTCATCAAGGATATCCTGCAATTTTCGCAAGATTATATACATCAAGTCATGTTTTTTAGTTAGCCGAAAGATATCGATTTCCAGTGGAAGGCCAGTCAAGTTAACTAAACCAGACTGCAATTTTGCCGCCGTTGCACCAAATAAAGCCCCTTGTAAATCATTTGTGGCTGACAACTGAGGAGATGATTCTGAAGTGCTAATTGCAGTAAGTAAATTGGGAGTTGGTAATGGGGAATTAGTTATTTTATTGTTGGCTATTCTGCGGTTAATTTGCTTCTTATCTTCGGCAACTTTCTGTTCCTTATTAGTAGGTAATAGCTGACTAACAATCCAGCGAGCAGCTAACAATTCGCGGCGGCGACCGCTGAGTAAAACCCAATCCGTCAGAGATACAAAATTTTCTTTTTGTAATAGTCTCGAATCTTGTAATTGTGTGTTGATTTCTGCGAGCGCCGCATCAATTTGCCGCATTCCCGATCGGGAAAGATGAGCAATTAACTTTCGATGTACAGAGTATCTGGGGAAGGCAGCATCCGGTCGAAATTCGCTTTCTCCTACTTGTACTGAGTCGGTTAAAGGAGTAGTATTGCTCTCGTTTTCTTGCTCCTGCGATCGCTCTGGCCAATAACTTTCACCAGATGCTACTAGGCGAATAGCTGCTACGATCTCTGCAACTGCTATGCCTTTTAGACAATAGCCATTAGCACCAACTTGCTTTGCTCTTGCCAAAAGAGCAGGCGTGATACTTCTCGCCAGTAGCAATAATGGTAAATTGGGGTACTGGGTTTTGAGCTGCTGACACAGTGTCATCTGAAGGGAAAAATCTTGCTCAGTAACGTCTGAGAGCGAAATCTGGCTGTCTAAAATCCAAAGTACCAGATGGGGGGTGTTGTCGTCGCCAAGAGCAGCGATCGCATTCAAAACTTCATTCCCAGACTCTATCTCTGCGATCGCTTCCAAGTCAGGGTACTGTTCGCAAGCGACCCGCAAACCCAGCCGGAAAATGGGGTCGCCTTCAATTACCAACAATTGCAAATTGGTCATAAAGTTGTTAACTGTTAATTGTTAACTGTTAATTGTTAACTGCTAACTGTTAACTGTTTACTGCTAACTGTTAACTGTTTACTGTTTACTCAGGAAGCAAATTACTATCGGGAGATCGGGGAGGCTCAGCACTAGGCGGCGGAGGTTCAGCGGGAGCGGGCACTTCCTGAGCAGGCGGAGCAGGTTCTGGCTCAGCGGGTGGTGGGGAATATTCCTCTTGCGGTGGTGGTGGGGAATATTCCTCTTGCGGTGGCGGAGGTGAATAAGGCTCCTGTTGTTGAACAGGAGGTGAATAAGGTTCCTGTTGGGGTGGGGGGGGTGAGTATTCCTCTGGTGGCGGCGAATAAGGTTCCTCTGGTGGCGGCGAATAAGGTTCCTCTGGTTTAGCTGGAGCCGAATAAGGCTCCTCTTGCGGTGCGGGTTCTGTATATTGAGCAGCCGGTTCTGCCACAGGTGGGGGGGCGGAAATCGCATTACGTTCTGCGGCCCAGCGATCGATCGCACCTTGGGCTTCCGGGTAGAGCGATCGTCCATAGCCAATCTGAGCAGCCATACTGATTGCTGCACCCAGACTTCCTTGAGCGGCTAACTGAGATGCTTGATTGAGAATAGGTCGGTCTTGGGCGATTTGCTGTTGGGCAACCCATTGAGAGATATTGGCTTGAGCTTGAGCATATAGTGCCCGATTGTTCTTAATCTGGGAAGCTTGATCAATAGCCTCACCAAGCTTGCCCAGCTTAGCAAGAGCTTGGGCTTGATTTAACAGGGGTTGGTCTTCGACGATTTGAATGCTTTTTGTCCACTGCGCGATTAGGGTTTGCGCCTCTATCCGTAGGGGGCGGCCTTGAGCGACCATCCTAGCTTGTGCGATCGCCGCATTCAATCCCTCTGAAGTTCCTGGCGCTGCTAACTGCCTAGCCATTAAAACGTATGGTTGGTCTTCAATACGAAGGATTTCTTTGCGCCAGTAAGCAACTAAAGTCTGGGCATGAACCCGCCTCGGTTGCCCTGGATCGATAGTTTGAGCTTGGTCAATAGCTAGCTGGAATGCGATCGGCTGCCCGAAACTGGCGATCGCGCTAGCCATCTGGAGTTGTAGCAAATCTTCAAACTGTACCTGTAAATCTTTAATTTGGTCTTGAGCTTGTTGATAAAGAGGGCGATCGGGAGCAATTTTAGCCGCCGCCGCCTGTCCTTCTAATAGCGCAAAAATATGTTGTGGTAGCGGCGTACCGATCGACTGGTTCCAAGTAACAGCCTGAGCGCGACCTAACTGCATCAAATCTTGAGCTTCAGCATAGAGAGCAGAATCAGCCGGAATCACATTAGCCGCTGCGATCGCCCCATCCAGGTTTTTTTCCTGCAACCGCTGACGCGCTATGCCCAGCAAAGCGCGGCTCCAGGTAACGATTTGGGCTTCTCCCTTCGTATAGGCAAAAAGCTTCTTCCCAATTTTGCCAGCTAAAGCGATCGCCTCTCCCAACTTCTCAGGGCCTCCCTCAGCAGCCAAATCCTTAGCCTCTCGGAGCCGCTGCCAGCCCTGTCTTTCCAGCGTAATTTGCTCTACAAGGTCATTAAAACGTTTTTGACCCCAAAAAACATTATCCAATTTAAACAGAGCTTGAGCGTACTCTGAAGCTTTCCTCAAATCCTCTGCCTTCAAAGCTTCTTGCGCTTTCTCGTAGAGCTTTTGACCCTCTTCCCAATTATTTTGCCACCCAGCAACCGCTTTTTCAACTTCTGAGTAAGCTGGGCTAGTTTTGGGAATTTTAGCTACAATCGCCAGCGCTCCATCCAAATCTCCTACTTCAATCTTCGCACTTGCCAGCCCCAAAATTGCTTTCGACCATTCCTCAGTAAGCTGTAGAGATTGTTCGTGAAGAGGATGCTCCGGCGGCCAACTTTCAACCAAAGCCAAAGCTGCCAGTATTTGCTCCAACTTCCCGGACTTCGCTGCTTGCTGAGCGCAGTAGAGCCGTTCCCCATCCGCCGCCACAGGGGATAGCTGCTGGCAATTGGGCGGCGGCTGTACCGCCAGCAACCAGAGCAGTGCACCACCACCTGTCAGACCAAATGCCACGAGAACACCCAGCCACATCAATTGCCATCGCCAAAAACCTGTTTTGCCCCCTTTCACTTTGCCTCTAGAGACTAGCGACTCTGGGAGATCGTCGGCTGCACTTAAATCGGGCTGGGGATTTGGGAGTGAGTTGTACCTAGCTGGTGGTTTGGGGAATTTGTCGGATTGTCGTCTTGCCATTACTTCAGCCTGTCCTGTAATGCTCTATAGAGCTTAACCCAATTGGGAGCAAAAGTGACATACTCCCACACCAACCGCTTTTAAAAATCTAGGTAAACCTAGCAAGACTCAGCGGTGTAAGTTTCTTAAGCATTCTTTCCTATCGCTTACGCTTCCTCAATGTCGAGGTTGCCCAGGAAATCCCAGTTAGAGTTAGAATAGTAACTATGTCTATTAGTTATTATTCCAGATTGCTTGATTTTTTTATTCAGTTGATGCCACAGGCTCCAAACGTGCTTTGTTGAATTCACCTCAACAAAGGCGGTTAAGGAGCCTGGTATTTTTTCGGACAATCTCATTCCCCTGCGGCCGATAACTAACGCCGCCGCGACCTCACTAGCCAAGCCATACATCCTTAAATATTTGACTAAGCCAATCACACTGGAATAAGCCGGATTGACCGTTATTAATTCAATTCCTCTGTTAGAAAGTATATAATTCAACAACTTGAAAAACTCAGAATAAGCCCATCCTGATAGCATCCGAGCGTATTTCTTGCCACGTTCTCTAAGTTGCTCTTTCTTGGTTGAAAAGTCTAATTCTTCACAAACTACAGGACATTGAAACTTGATAGCTAATGCCGATAATTCTAGGCAAGCTTTCACAATTTGAGCCTGTTGTTTACCGTTTGGCAAACCAGTTTGCAATGGGATTTGACCCTGTGACCTCAAGTTGCCGACCGTATCAATATAAGCCCAACCAATTGAGCCAGGATTCATATCAATACCAATACATCCATAATCTACAGAACGAGATACCCGCTCAACCTCTGACGCTGTAAAACTCACCGCAACACACCATTTATCATCCTTGTAGTAGAAGTGCCAAGTTTTAGCACCCGTAGCAGGTAATCTGTTAATATTGCGAGGGAAGTTGCCAATCTGAGAATCTACATTTTTACCAAACTTAGATTCTAAACAAACTGGCACTCTAACTCTTAAATTATCACCATTCCACTGACACACCTGATTGCCGTAAGATTCATCCTTAGAGCCAACAATCAAGGCTTGATTATTGGGTACTCTAACCCTTACAGGGATTGACTTTAAGACGGATAATATTTGCCGATACCTGGTCAGCTTACGTTTTTTGTTGTGTATCTGAAAACGTAATTTTTGCCAGTTAGTTTGACGATACTTTAGGTCACTAGATAAGGGAAATCCACAGCCACTTTTACTGTTTTGCCAGTTCTTTTTAGCGTAAAACTTACGAGCTAATTTAAGTTTTCTCTCAGCTTTTTTCAGCCAAGCTTCACAAGATTTAGCTTTGCCTTCTAAGGTTTTTATGTGTGAAATACGGCATTCCTTAGCACCATCAACAGCACCCTTAGCCGATGAAATTACACCATTGGCATGACGTTTATTAATACCGTAAGTTTTTT
>NZ_JARFTR010000214.1 GCF_029167235.1 Kamptonema sp. UHCC 0994
TTTTTTTTACAAGCAAAAGGGGGATTAGGAGTCGGTTTTTTGTCTGGGGGGCGGGGAGTTGTGTAAAAGAGACAACAAAAAGGGGGGGGGGGGGGAGAGGTCTTTATTTGATAAAGCTTATAACCCGCCCTCTCTCATGCTAAATCTATTCTTGAACCATCTCTCCCGACAATTTAATTTTATCTTGCCGCCGTTTCTTAGCATAAAGTTGAATCGTTGCTACCATCGCAATAATCAATCCAGAAACGGCAAAAACAGTAGCATTTAGTGGCAAATTTTGCTTAAACACTGCCAGCAAAACAATCAATACTAAAAGAATAGTCGGCGCTTCATTCAAAGCCCTAAATTGTTGACCAGTCCATTTACACTCATCTGCTGCTAATTTTTTCATAATCCGGCCGCAGTAAAAATGATAGATGATTAAAAGTGCCACTAACAGCAGTTTAAAATGTAGCCAGCCATCCTTCAAAACATCAGGTTCAGTGGAGACAAGACCGATTGCCATCGCTACTGCTACCACCATTCCCGGCATTGTAATCAAGTGATAAAGACGTTTCTCCATAATCTCATACTGTTTTTTTAGAATCGTCTTAGCTGGTTCTGGTTGTTCCGCAGCTTCAGCATGATAAACAAACAGTCTCACGAGATAAAACAGTCCAGCAAACCACACCACAATGCCGATTAAGTGAAATGCTTTAAACCAAAAATAAGCCATGATTTGTCTCCAGAGAAAATAGCATTATACCAAATCTGGTTGGATTTCCTCTAATTCAAGAAACCCACGCAAACGAGTTTTGATGGTGCAAACGCATCTCTCTTCGGATTTCCATCGCCTAGTTGGGCAATCCTATGGTATTAGAACCCTGTTTATTGCTTCGCGACTGGCGAAGGAAAGTGCTTGGATTATCGCCGCCGTCGTCAGGCGCTAATTTTATTGCACTATAGACATTGATGCTGTTAAAATAGAAGAAAGTATTCTTCCAGATAATATATCGTACTCAACATTAGTTGTGCCTTATCTCACCAGTGCCTTAGTACAGCACTAGAATATTGGCTCGCAAGTTATGGACAGGGTAAAGTTGACAACTTGCTAAAATTAAAGCCCCTTGATGCGACAGATACCATGATTTTAGCGCAAATTCGCTCAATCGTTGAATAAAGGAACTTAAGAGGGGAGATTTTTTATCTTCAAAGCCTGTTGCTTTGAGGTACTGCTAAATGCCATTCATCTAGATTTTGATAAGAGTAAAATTAGCATAAAAATTACCAAATCATACCGAAAGTGAATCAAGAATCTTACATAACTATACCAGATTTTAGCATCCTCGATCTGATGCCTGAAGGAGTTTGCGTCCTCCAAGAAAATTTTGCTGTTCACTTTTGGAACCGAATTATGGAAGAGTGGACGGGAATTTCTAGAAATGAAATCCTTGGTAAAGATATTTTCATGTATTTTCCCCACCTAAACCAGCCTAAATACGTTGATTCCCTAAAGCAAGTTTTTTCAGAGAGTTCCCCAACAATTTTTTCTTCTAAATTATATAAATGTGTCATTCCCTGTCAGCTACCAGATGGACGGGATCGCATTCAAAACACAAGTTTAACTCCTGTACCGACAGCTACTTTTTTTTCTAATTATCAACTTTATGAATCCGACAAAATCAAATTTAAAGTAGATTTTAATCTTTCATCTCAAATCTCCACTTCAACATCTTTTTATGCTCTTTTGATCGTGGAAGATGTTACGGAGCTGATGGACTCAATTCAAGACTACAGCAGGATGTTAGATTCCGCCTTGGAAGAAATCAAGGAATGTAAACAGATAGAGAAAACACTCCTAAAAAGTCATAATTTTTTACAAAAAATTGCGGACAATACTCCCAATATTGTATATCTTTATGATATAAAAATACAGCGAAATATCTATGTCAATGAGCAAGTAATTCCCATGCTTGGTTATACAGAGATAGAGATGAAAGAAATGGGTTATCAGTTATTCCCTAACCTGCTCCATCCAGAAGATTTAGCCCAAATCCCAGAGCGTGTCGCTAAATTCAACCTTGCTGGAGATAGCGATATTCTTGAATGGGAGTACCGCATAAAAAACAGTTCTGGGGAGTGGCGGTGGTTTCATACCAGAGAACTAATTTTTAGTAGGGATAACGACGGTTTGCCCACGCAAATTTTAGGAGCAGCACAAGATATAAGTCAGCGTAAGTGGGTAGAAGAAGCACTGCGACAGCAAATGGAACGGGAGCGACTAATGAGGTTGATTACTAATCATATTCGCAACTCTCTTAACCTTGATGAAGTTTTGAATACTACTGTGGCAGAAGTGCGGCAATTTTTGCAAACTGACCGGGCAATTATTTTGCAGTTGGAACCTTGCAAGTATAATGATAGCTGCGATTTCACCCGCGCCATTGTTATAGTTGAATCTGTAGCATACAACTGTGTATCTATTCGGGGAACAAGTTTAGATAGCTGTTTGGAAGCTTATTATGTTTCTTACTATCAAATTGGTTATATTCGAGCTGTGGGCGATATCTCGAAAACAGCTATTTCCCGACAGCAGAAGGAGTTATTTCAGAAGTGGCAAGTAAAAGCTTGGATTGATATGCCGATTATGCAAGGCAATAAATTGTGGGGATTGTTGATCGTGCATCACAGTACGCCTCGCGAGTGGCCGCATTTGGAGATAGAGTTGATGAATCAACTTGCAAGTCAGCTAGCGATCGCGATTCAGCAAGCAGAAATCTATCAGCAGTTGCAAGTAGCAAACCAAGAATTACAGCGTTTAGCGACATCCGACGGCTTGACACAGATAGCAAACAGGCGTAGGTTTGACGAATATTTAGAGTCTGAGTGGCTGCGACAGGTTCGCGAAAAACACCCGATCGCACTGGTTTTAGTAGATGTGGATTTGTTCAAATCCTATAACGACACTTACGGACACTTGGCGGGGGATGATTGTTTAAAAGCAGTAGCAAAAGCGATCGCAGGCGCGACTAAGCGCCCCGCTGATTTAGTCGCCCGTTATGGAGGGGAAGAATTTGCATTAATACTACCCTACACGGATGAAAAAGGCGCTTTGCAGGTTGCGGAGGCGGTGAGGTTAGCTGTATCCGGTTTGCAAATTGCCCATTCCGCATCCCAAATTAACAAATTTGTCACTGTTAGCGCAGGAGTGGCTAGCTTGATGCCAATTTCTAATAGAATCCCAGAAGATTTAATCGCTGCTGCCGATCGCGCACTTTATGAAGCAAAGGCAACAGGGCGCGATCGTGTAGTTACAGCATCAGCAATTCTAAATTAAATCTCCTAGATAACTAAATACTTCTTCCTTCTTCCTTCCTTCCTTCCTTCCTTCCTTCTTCTTATTAGTCTATCCTCACCTGACTACCCCATAAATCTTGAGGCAAAAAAGCCCTTTCTATCGGAATTTGAGCAACGGCTTCAGTCAGGGTAAATTGTCCTTCCTCAATCCATTGTTTAAGCTCTAAAGCTACTTGACGGGAGAGGTAAAAACTTGCAAGGGGAGCCACCCTGACGGGTTTACCTTCAATCGCAATCCGGCCTGTTTTGAGTTGAGCATAAGTCACTAAACCAAAGGTAGGACGCACGCGCCGAGGGATAGCAAAATCTACTACTGGTGCTACAATGTCTTTATCTTGTATGGCGCAACGGACAACTACTTCTTCGTTTAAAACTGGCAGAGGAATTCCAACTCCTAACATTATAGATGGGCCGTAATTTTTGAAGTAACAACCGCGTACCCATTTAGAGTTCATCTGTTTAGCATCACCAATTAAAGCTAGGGTAGCAGCAGGGCCAATGGGAGTACGATTAGGAAGGCGTTTTTGTAGTGGGAAATGCTGGGTTCCTTCCCAGGTGACATAGCCGATCGCACCGCCAAGGAAAATGCGCGTACCGATACCCACAAGCTGTAAATCTGGGTCGTTTAGCAAGGGAGAAATGGCTCCAGGGTTGGAGTAAACGGCGTTACTGAGATGGGGTTGTAGGGGGCCGAGGTAGGTGTAGAGAGTGCGATCGCCTCCATTTACACCCACGATAAAGTTTTGGTAGATGTTGCGGGGGTTGAATAGGTAAAACTGGTTAATCGTGTCACGGGTAATAGTGGTTTCAAAGGAGGCGCGAGGGTAGCAGTCAGTGACTTGGCCTACGGCTCTAAGTTGTACCGGTTTACCGGCGATTAGGTCTTCGATGACGTGGCCGCCGCCCCGTTCCCGCGATTCTTCGCCGTCTTCGGCGACTTGGGTGGCTCCCAGGTAGAGGTCTACAGCCCCAAAGCCGGAGTAGGCTAGAACGCCATCTAGCCAGCAGGAACGGATTTTGATCGGGGGGTCAGTGTGTCCCAGGTTGATAATTGCCCCGGAGGATTCCATCGGCTCGAAGGTGCCGGTGGTAATTACGTCTACTTCTTTAGCAGCTTGGGTTGTGCCGATTTCGGCAACTCGTGCTTTAAGTTCTTCTACTGTCCAAACTACGGCCTGCTGGCGGCTGATTTTGTCGTTGATTTCGGCTATGGTTCGCATTAAGTTTAAAAGTAATTGGTAATTGGTAATTGGTAATGGCTAATGGCTAATGGCTAATTGCTAATTGCTAATGGCTAATTGCTAATTGCTAATGGCTAATGGCTAATGGCTAATTGCTAATTGCTAATGGCTAATTGCTAATTGCTAATGGCTAATTGCTAATTGCTAATTGGTAATTGCTAATTGCTAATTACCCATCCTCCCCATCTTTTCCTCTTTCCCTAGTCCCTAGTCCCTAGCCCCTAGTCCCTTCTTTAAAAACTTGTTCTGCTGTCAGTTGCAATTCTGGAAAAGTTGGAGATATGATGCGATCGCTTCCCCGAAATTGACTAATTTGATACTCGCCGTCAACCAATTCACAGATAGCGATTGTGGGTTGTTTGGGGTTGCCAATAAACCGTTTACCGCCTAAGCCGAGATAGTCTACAATCCAGTATTCGGGAATGCCCATTTCTTCATAATCAGTAAATTTACTAAAGTAATCATCCCGCCAATTAGTGCTGACTACTTCAATTACTAAAGGAATTGAAATAGCTTGACTAACCGTTGAAGCTTTTTTCCACAGAGGTTCTGACGCTAAATTAGAACGATTTAAGATGAGAATATCTGGCAAGTAGCCTGACTCTCTAGCGGGTGCTCTGACTAACGCTTGTTTGGGAATAAAGTAAGGAAGTTTGAGTTTTCTGAACTCTGCGGTTAACTCTGAGGCTAAAAAGCCAGTAACTTCTTCGTGTTCTCCTAATGGTTGTGCCATCTTGACAATTACTCCGTTGTATAGTTCATATCGATGTTCGGAATTTTCTGGATACCAGTCAATAAATTCATCGAATGATACTGCTTTTTGTAAGGTTTGAATCATGGTGAGTGTTTCAGTTGCTTGGGATATTTATACATTATAGTGCAAGGTGTTGGGAAATTGGTAGGCAGGTTTGCCAAGGTGTACTATACAAACCAGAAAGCCAGTAAACCCGCCTCAGTTGATTTTTTTATGCTAATTGTTTATGAACCGGCGATCGCGGTTCAAAGCTGGTATAAATTGTGATAATATCAATTAAAAAGGAAGCTTGATAGAGGTTCGCACGATGACACAGACACTCTTACAGCCATTAGACCAAAGACTAATTCATTCTGGGATTAGCTGGCAACAGTTCAAGCTAATTGAACAGGGTTTTTCTGATTCCCCTGGCATCAAGTTATTTTATTACAAAGGAGAGGTAGAAATCTTGGCAGTTTCGCAAGAACACGAATTTTTTAGTCGGACAATTTGTACGCTGCTGGCTATCTACTGCGCCGAAAATGAAATTGAGTTTGCACCTACGGGAAGCTTTACCCAAGAAAAGGAAGGGGTAGTGTCTGCACAAGCTGATGAATCTTACTTTATTGGTAGACGAATAACCCCAAATTCTCCGCCTGATTTATGTATTGAAGTTGTTTTTACTAGCGGGAATGTGAGAAAATTGCAGCGCTATCGAGTATTAGGAGTTTCTGAAGTTTGGTTCTGGGAAGATGGTGTGTTAGCTTTATATTGTTTGGGTTCTGAGGGTTATGAAAAAATTTATTCAAGTGTTGTTTTACCCGATTTAGATATTAATTTACTTTGTCGCTGCTTGCTGATGGCTTCGAGTGTGGAAGCGATGAGGGAGTTTAGGAGAGGAATTTCTGGCTAGCGCGATCGCATTTCGCAGGTTTAGCTTGATACAGCGGATTCCAGGTTTATAAAGTACACCCTAGAAACCGGGTTTCTTCGCTTATTTCTCGCCAGAAATCAGTTTTATTCAAGAAACCCGGTTTCTCTGTACTTCACTTACCTGGAAAGTGCTGTATAGTTGATGGATCTTAATTTACTCCTGTTCATCATCATCGGGCAATTTTTCCATTTCCTCGGCCATTAATGTCTGAAAATCTTCTCCACAATGAACATTCAAATGAATTGCAGAAGACAGCAATTCTGCGAGAATTTCAGCTTGTTGTCTAGCACTCAGGTGAGGTGACTGAAGCTGATAGATTAAGGCTGTGACATTTTGGCATTCTGAGCCTAACTCCCTAATTAATGTACGGAGAGTAGAACTGGCAAGAGGAAGGGTGCGATCGCGAATCTGCATAACATTATTTCCCTAATCGTTTTAGTGCTTGTTGAATACCTTTTTCAAAGGCGCTAATCTCAGTTTCCCAATGCTTAATTAAACCTGCATCGGGAGAATGCTTTTCAGATTCTATTCTAATCTTTTCTTGATGTTCAGCAATGCGCTTATTTAGTGAACGAATTGCTTTTTTGTGGTTTTTCTTGCCCATAAAATCCCAGAGATATCTACAGCTTAGCAGATGATGGCGATCGCATTTCCCAGGTTCAGCTTGATTTAAGTGGTTTGATGGCTCTCCAGCCCAGGAGTGCGGCTAGGATAATGCTAGGGGTGAATATGGCGATCAGCGCGATCGCATTGCTGGAGGGAATGGATAAGCTGGGCCCGCCGTATTTGATGGCCAGGGAGAGGGCGGCGGATAGTAGGACTAATTTGATGATAAATGCGGTGTTGCTGTTCATGGTTGGGAAAAAGCGCGATCGGGCAGACAATGATGATAAGATTTTTCCTAAGTTTGGGTAAACTTTACTTCACAGGGTCGCGTTCACAAGTGAGATTTCCCACCTTAACTTGACCCAAGAGGATTTTATCTCTTATTTACACTTATAATAACAGTGTATCCAGCCAAAAAATTCATATTTTGTACAGCTTCAACTGTGGGTATTCGTAGCTAAAACCGATGATTAATGTCAAATCTCTTTTAGAAAAAGCTCAAAATCCTGAATTTTGGAAAATCCTCAATCCTAACTTAAGTGTCAGCGAAAGTTTAACTCTCCCACCCAATACCGAAATTGAATTTGAGCGAGACAACTTAGACAAACTGTTACTCAATCTCAAAAAAGAGGGTTATTTTCAAATAGATTTTCTTCTATCTGAGGAAGAGATTTCGTGCATGGCGGTTAGTCTTAAACAAGTCTTGCAAGCCGGATGGCCGACACCATTTGTATTCGTTTATGATGAATTTTGGCTAGTATTTTGTCGGTTATCGAGGATATTATCGGCTATCCTTGGCGATGATTATAAACAATTGCCTGCTTTTTGGGCTTGGCACATTGAAACAAACAATACAGATCGAGGATGGAAGCCACATCGTGACAACTTAAATGGTACACTTTTACCAGACGGGATGCCAAAATGTGTCACAATTTGGATACCGCTCACTGATGCCATTCCTCTGAATGGATGTATGTACATTGTCCCAGCCACTCTCGATCCTAATTATAGTCGCAACGTTCAAAAAGGTGAAAAAAGCAACACACAAATTAATTATCAAGACATTCGTGCTTTGCCTGCAAAAATGGGTTCTGTCTTGTGTTGGAATCACGAAGTGTTACACTGGGGAGGGCGTAGCAGTGAAAAAGCCCCTCATCCACGCATCAGTTTAGCTTTTGAATTTCAGAGAGCTGATGTTGAGCCTTATAAAAGTCCACTCCTTGACCCCTATAATCTACCAAGTTTTCATCAGCGTTTGGGCTTGATTGGGAAGCAAATCCTTCAGTATCAGCATATGTATCCCTTGTCTGAGGAGATTGCGGAAGTGGCTACGGAATTGCAAGAGAATTATTTACTACTTTCAATTAAGAAGCGAGATGATATAATGGAAAATCAAGAATTAGATAAAATAGAGAAGATTCGCCAGCAATTCGATACCGTTTGCTATCCCAGAACACCCCTAGAAGAATCTCCCAAAGATAGTCATGTGCTGCTTTATATTCATAATTTAGTTACGCCTTACTATTTAAGGAATCAAAAAGTAATTGAAACTGAAGGTAAAGTTATTTTAGATGCTGGATGTGGCAGTGGATATAAAGCTTTGATTTTGGCAGAAGCAAATCCTGGCGCTAAAATTGTAGGAGTTGATATATCAGAAGAATCCGTTAAATTAGCTCGTCAGCGTTTGGAGCATCACGGTTTTAGAAATGTAGAATTTCATGCAATATCAATAGAGGATTTATCTAGCTTAGGTTTAGAATTTGATTTCATCAATAATGATGAAGTCCTTTATCTTTTACCCGATCCCGTTTTAGGATTGCAAGCAATGAAGTCAGTTTTAAAGCCTGATGGAATTATTAGGACAAACTTACATAGTTACTTCCAACGATCTGGTTTCTTTAGAGCTCAGGAATTTTGTAAATCAATGGGTTTGATGGATGAAAATCCCCAAGATTTAGAGATAGAAATAGTCCGAGAAACCATGAATGCTTTAAAAAATGAAGTTCTTCTCAAATCAAGAAACTGGACTTCTAATCCTACAGACAAGGATGAATGGATTTTTATGAACTATTTACTACAGGGAGACAAGGGGTTTACTATCCCAGAAGTGTTTGCAGCATTAAGAAATGCTGATTTAGAGTTTATCAGCATGGTAGGTTGGCGACACTGGGATGTGACGGATTTGTTCCAAGATTCAGAGAATTTGCCTCCGTTTCTAGCAATGAGCTTGCCAGAAATTTCTGTAGAATATCGACTGCATCTATTTGAACTGTTACATCCCGTCCATCGTCTAATTGACTTTTGGTGCGGTCATCCCAATGGTGAGCAGTCTTTTGTATCCGTTGCTGAATGGACTGAATATGACTGGGAGACAGCGCAGGTGTACCTACATCCTCAACTGAAGACTCTCCAGGTGAGAGAAGACCTGCTCAACTGTATTGCCAAGCAACGACCTTTTATTATTAGTAGTTATATACCTTTGCCTACCCAAGTGCCGATCGCAGTCGAAAGTATGCTGGCGGCCTGTCTACTGCCTTTGTGGGAGGGAGCGCAGCCAATGATGTCCCTAGTCGAACTCTGGCTCAAGCTCAGACCGCTGCACCCCGCCACCCTAGAGCCAATGAGCCACGAGACAGCTTTTGAGGAAGTGAAGGAACTCTTAAGTATGCTAGAAGCTTTTCTGTATGTGCTTTTGGAGCGATCAGTTTAAAAAATCAAAAAAATTTGCACGGGGTGATATCAAAGCAAGGGAATGGGGGTAAGTTAAGCTTACGAGTTAGAAATCAAGCATCACACGCCTCTAGGAGAAACAAACCATGAAAACCGAATTTAAAGCCAGATTCCTGCAACACCTCAACCAAAAGAGACAGGATAAAGGTTTCACCCTGATTGAACTGTTGGTCGTTATCATCATCATCGGTATTCTATCTGCTATTGCTTTGCCTTCCTTCCTCAACCAAGCCAACAAAGCAAAGCAGTCAGAAGCTAAGCAGTATACCGGTTCAATGAACAGAGCTCAGCAAGCCAAATATGCGGAGAACAATAAATTTGCAGACTTTGACAATCTGGGACTCGGCATCAAAACTCAGACCACTAACTATATCTATAGTGTCGCGCCAACGACACCCGATACCACTACCCAAGCTGTTGCTAACATCGGATCACCTCAAGGTCCTGCTCTGAAAGGTTACACGGGAACCGTCCAACTGGGTACTAGCGCTGGTGCTGAAAGCGAGACAACTACAATAGCAGTCCTCTGTGAAGCTGGAAAAGCTGGCAGTACAGCAGCTCAAGCTACAGGGGCAGGCAATGCTCTTACCTGTGTCAGTCCTGATACAGAAGTCTCCAAGTAGAAGAGCAGCCAGAGCTGGAAAGTATTTAGCGGAGCTGGCTTGGAGCTGTTAAGAAAGTGGGTAGTGTATCGCTTACGCTACCCGCTTTCTTTAATTAACTTGAATTAGATTTCTTCTGAGCGGTTATCCTACCAAATATTAGTGATTTTTATTAGCGTGCCTCTATGAATACTGAATACCCACCAACTGAATATTCCTATTGGCAGCAGCAAGCCCATCAATATCTGCTTCAAGGAGATTTCTATAAAGCTGCCAACCTCTATGAAAAGGCAATTCAAGCTGAACCTGATACTAAATCTCACTACTGGCATTTGGGGTTGATGTTGCTGTTGCAGGAAGAGGAGACAGAAGCTCAGACGACTTGGCTGCTAGGCATGGCAGAGGGGGAGCCGGAACAAGTTGATTTGTGGACGGTCGAACTGATCAAAGTGTTGCAAACAGAAGCGGAGCGACGGGGGGAGATTGGTGACTATTTGCCAGCATGGGCAATCCGCCAGCATATAAGAGAAATCAATCCGGCGGATATTAATAACCTATTGCATTTGATCGGTCTGTCTATCCTGCTGGAAACTTATACAGGAGAGGAACTGACTGATTTAGGTGTGATTGAGATGCTAGGGTCAGAGCCACCAATAGAAGTAGACTTTGATCTATTAATGCAGCTATTGAAGAACGTGTTAGCTTACGCACCTTTGCAGCCGTCCTCTTTGGAATTAGCGGAAACCTGTATAAAATATGTTCACGATCCTCTTGTTTTTCTCGAACTTGTAATTGCTGCTGCTGTTGAAATTGGCTACATCCTACGCGTGCCACAAATAGGTATTAGTTTACTAGAGGTCTGTCGCCGCTTAGATGTGGAAAAGTATGGCAAAACTCTCAATCAGTTGGCTATTTTGCCACATCTGGCTAGTTTTCACCAAAATTTAGGGCAATATGATGAGGGAATAAAAATAGCAAAATTGTGCTATTCATTATCTGAAGACTTGGCAGACAAAGCTTTTGCTAATCACAAAGTGCTGCGAGGGCTGATGAGTGCAGGCGGTTACTGGGAAGAAGTAGATTCGTTCATGGAAGAACACGAATCAGTGTTGGAGTTACTGGTAAAGGAACCGCTACCATTGGCGACTCACCCAGCTAAAGTGCAAAACTTGTTTTCTAGCACATTCTTTTTTCCCTACTTTGAGGATCGGGCAGATAATAATAGGAGAATACACAACCAAGTAGCTCAGTTATGCCAAGTTTATATTCAAAATAAAGAGAAAGAGCAGGTAGAGCGATATCGAGATGGACATTTATCTCGCAAAAGTCAGGAAGTTGCGGGAAAGCGCCTCAAGATTGGCTACATATCCCATTGCCTGTTAAGACATTCTGTGGGTTGGCTGGCACGATGGTTGTTTCAGTGTCACGATCGGGAGCAATTTGAGATTTATGGTTACTTTGTCGGTTACAGAAAGACATCGGAGCCTTTACAAGAATGGTATGTAGAAAAAGTTGATAAAGCTTATAAAGCGGGGTTTTCCTACCAAGAAATCGCCGAGCAAATTTATCAAGATGAAATTGATATTCTGATTGACCTTGACAGCATTACTCTAGATGTAACTTGTGCGGTGATGGCTCTTAAACCAGCGCCTATTCAAGTAACTTGGTTGGGTTGGGATGCTTCTGGAATGCCTGCAATTGACTACTTTCTTGCCGATCCTTATGTGCTGCCGGAATCGGCCCAAGACTATTACAATGAAAAAATTTGGCGCTTGCCAGATACCTACATTGCTGTAGGTGGTTTTGAGTTAGGTTTGCCGACTCTGCGACGCGATCAGTTGGATATTCCGATAGATGCGGTGGTATATCTCAGTTCTCAGAAAAGTTACAAACGCCATCCGAGAACAGTTAGACTCCAAATGAAGATTCTGAAGGAAGTACCAAATAGTTATTTCTTAATTAAAGGATCGGGTGATGAGGAATCGATTAAAAACTTTTTTAATCAACTAGCAGAAGAAGAAGGAGTAGGGCGCGATCGCTTGCGGTTTTTGCCAGAGGCTTCCCAAGAACACGTACACCGAGCTAACTTAGACGTTGCAGATGTGGTGTTAGATACGTATCCCTACAACGGAGCTACAACCACTCTGGAAACTCTCTGGATGTGTATCCCTCTGGTAACGCGAGTGGGGCAGCAATTTGCGGCTCGCAACAGTTATACCATGATGATGAATGTAGGCGTGACTGAGGGAATTGCTTGGACAGATGAAGAGTATGTAGAATGGGGGATTCGGTTGGGGAAAGACGCGGCTCTGCGGCAACAAATATCGTGGAAACTGCGGCAGTCAAGGCAAACATCTCCCTTGTGGAATGCTGAAAAGTTTACCCGCGAGATGGAGAATGCCTATGAGCAAATGTGGCAGATATATGTTGACCAATCCAACTCTTAAGTACCTGGAGATAAATTTGTCAGCTATAGCAATCTTATTTAAGTTGTGAACGTATGATTCAGTAAGAAAAGCGTGCGATGTTCACATTAAAATTTATGCCCGAACGGATGACATTATACCAATTCTCTAAAGTTATGCAACAGTAGCTAGGGCTGATAAAATATAGTCCCATCCGGCTATAGATGCTATTTCTTCTGTTGAAAGTTCCCCCAGAAAAGCGCAAACTTTTTCTTTAAGACCCTCTAGATTTTCATAGATTCCCCAACTCAGTTCTTGTTTTATGTGTAACCATATTCTCTCAATTGGATTCAATTCAGGGCTGTATGGTGGTTGAAAAATTAGTAGAATATTATCGGGTATTTTTAGCCTACTACTTTGATGGAACTTTCCATTATCCAATTGGATAATATTTAAATGATCGGGATATTTCTCGGCTAGTTGATCCAAGAATATTTGAAAGCACATACCATCTAGATGAGAGAACTCTAACCAAAAACTTTCTCCTGTTTGTGGCGCAACTGCACCATATAAATAGTAGGCTTTAAAGTTCCATTGAACTTTACCTATTGGTTTAACCCCCAAAGCTGTAATTCTTTTCCTTTCAATTGTTTTTAAGCCAATTCTTGTTTCATCTTGACACCAATATTTCAGCCCATTTTCTGCGGGTTTAGGGGTTAGAGACTCCAACCACCAAGCGACTTTTAGTAATTTTTTTAGTTTTTTTTAAACTCTATACCCGCCGCTTTGTCTTTTTTGATGCTCGAACGTCTTGGTACTTTTAATTTAGCTTTCATTCGATAGTGTAATTGCTTGTGTAATGTTTGATACTTGACTGAGATTTGATATTTCTCTTCTACCCACTTACCAATTTCTTTATAACTTTTAAATTCACATGATTCCTCTCTTAATTTCTCTGATAATCCAGCTATTACAGCTTTAGAGATTACTCGAGGTCTACCAGTTGATTTTCCGATTTTTAGCAGTGCGGGTAGACCGCCAACACTATATTGTTTTAACCATCTATGCACAGTAATCCTATGTAGGGCTTACTGAATAAGTTAGGAAAAGTGCGATTCGTTTAACCTAAAATAAGCCGAAAAGCTTATGGGACGGTTAGCCTAGCTGCTCAGGCAGTTAGTGACAACTGGTTACATTTGTAGGTGAGGGTTCAGCCCAAATCCTACCCCTC
>NZ_JARFTR010000119.1 GCF_029167235.1 Kamptonema sp. UHCC 0994
ACCGCCCAGAGGGCGGCGTTACGTAAGTAGTGTGTCTCTATTCCCTTCTTTCCCTCCTTTCCCTAGCCCCTAGCCCCTAGCCCCTAACCCGACTCAGAACCCTCTGAAGCTGAAGTTCCAAAGGTTCATCCCGGCGAATCTCCAAACCTGGAAAATCCTGTTTTCCTAGGATTTTTTCTTCGCCCAAAACCTCCTCTGGCGACCATAGCACCCACCGACTACCAGGGGGAAGACTGCTCAAACTCCCCGGATTTTGACTCAACCAAACTAAAGGAGCTCTCGGTAAACCAAACGCTGCATCTTCACTCGCATTAACAGCCGCCAAAGCTTCCAAAACTCCTCTACTACTACTAACTTCCCCCGTTCCCGCCGTCCACAGCTTGACGTTGAGTTGACGCTTGCTAGCATAGAAATACAGGGATGCAGCCGCAATGACTGCTTGTTCAAAATCTGAATGTTGCCAAGCAGCGGCGCTGTCGAGGCTAATAATAATTTCTTGGCTACCCGTAGAAACTTCTAATTCCCGCACTCTGAACTCTCCGTAACGTGCACTGGTTCGCCAGTGAATCAAACGGGTCGGGTCTCCATGTCGGTAGGGTCTCAGTGTGCGGGTGATACCCTCTGTAGCCATTTGCGATCGCTTACTCTCGTAAAATTGCGGACTTTCTTGTTGACCCATCCGATCCACCAGAGGACAGGTGGTCAAGGGCAAAACTGTAGGATAGACAATTGCCGTAGCTTTCGCACTCCGGCTACGGCGACACCAAAACAATCCCAAAGGCGCGGCTGTCCTCAGTTCTACTTCATTCCACCGATAGACACCCCGCTGCTGTGTAGGATGATAGTATGTGTCTAAGTAAATACCCTGAGAAGGTATGACTTCAATGGCACGGGGTGCGGGTTGTCCCAGTACAAAAGGCAGGACATCTACGACTTGCAACAGGGTTTTGGGTTGGTCGGTTGTATTTTCGATTTCTAATTCGATCGTTAGTTGGTCGCCGACGCTGACTGGCCCAATTGGTCGGCGGCGGACTTGCAGGGTTGTCAGCGATCGCACAGGCAATACAGCAGCCATCCCCAGCATTGCCAAAGTTACACCGCTGATGACATATAGCCATCCAGCCATCGTATTTGAGGCAGCTCCAAAAAAGAATAAGGCTAGAGAGCCTAGCAGCCAACCCGCGTAGGCAGGGGCAACCCAGTGAGTTTCTAGCCAGTAGGCAATTTTATGACCGGTTCTGATAACAGGGGTATTCATTTCTAAGCGCTAATTGCTAATTGGGGATTGCTAATAGTTAATTGTAAATTCTTCTGAATCGTTAGCCGTTAATTAGTCTTTAGTAATTAGCCAATTTTTAGCAGTTAATGCTGTTTTACAGCAGGAGACAAAGAAATGAACCAATTAAGTAATGCTACGCCCGTTCGAGCTGAAGGTTATGGCCGCAGGGCACACCTACCACCTCCTCCGCCACCTCCGATGCCATCTGGGGTACAGGCTGCTCGTCATCATGAAGATTTGCCAGATACAAGTGTTGAGCAAATGGTGAAAGCTGCTCATGCTAGCAAAGCTTCTGACATTCACATTCGAGTCGGTCAAGTTCCCCGATTTCGGATTCGCGGCGAGATGGTAGTACCTGAAAATCAGGTAATTACCACGCCAGAAATTTTTGAACATTATTTGGCAGAAATTCTTACATCCTCCCAACGCAGACAGTTTGCAGATGCTAAGGAGTTAGATACGGCGATTTTTTACCCCGGTTTGGTGCGATGTCGGGTGAATTGTTTTGATTCTTTAAGTGGCGGTGCAATTGTATTGCGTCTAATCAATTTGAAGATCCCTTCAATTGATGAGTTGAGCTTGCCGCCAGTTCTGAAAAATATTATTTGCCGCAAGCAAGGATTAATCTTAATTACAGGGCCGACGGGTTCGGGTAAATCTACGACCTTGGCGGCGATGATCGACCATCTTAATGTGACAGAATCGAAGCACGTAGTTACAATTGAAGACCCGATTGAATACATTCACCCTTCTAAAAAGTGCTTAATTAGTCAGCGGGAAGTTGGTTTACACACCCATGAGTTTGAACAGGCTTTGCGGGCAGTTTTGCGGGAAGATCCCGATGTAATCTTGATTGGAGAAATGCGCGATCGCGTTACTATTAATACAGCTTTGCAAGCCGCTCAAACTGGTCACTTAGTGCTAGGTACTCTCCACACTCGCAGTGCGATTAATTCTGTGAATCGGCTATTAAACCTTTACCCACCTGATGAACAGGAGGCGATGCGAATTCAGGTTTGTGACTCGTTAGTGGCGGTAGTTGCTCAACTATTGTTGCCAACGGTGGATAATCGCCGGGTGGCAGTTCACGACATTTTAGTGAATACGCCTGCTATGCACGATTATCTGATGAAAGGTGATGATGAAAGTGCTTTTAGATTGATGGAAACTGACACTTACGAGGGGATGCAAATTATCAATCAGGTGCTCTATGCGTTGGTGCTTGAAGGAAGAATTACAATTGAGGAAGCAGAAAAAGCTTCGCCGGAAGCAAGCGATTTAGATCGGCGCTTGCGGACGGGAGGTTATGATGCAGGTTCGGCTCGCGAGTTTAAAGGTAGAGACAAGCCTCAATCTTACAGGTGATCGTTAACTGTTAACTGTTAACTGTTAACTGTTAACTGTTAACTGTTAACTGTTAACTGTTAATTGTTTTGATCTGAGTTTCTCGCATAAGTGATACCAAATCCGGGTTTGATATCCCCTTTATCATTCGGCGATTGAAATCGCTACTACACAAACAAAGTCCGCCTGCGCGGACTAAAGAATAAAGGGGGTATTTAAGCCGAATTTGGTATCATATCAATCCGGTTTATTACCCGTTCGATCTTATAGTCCGCGTAGGCGGACTTTGTTTGTATAGCTGCGATTTCTAATCGCTAGGACTGATATAGTTTTCAACGCCAATTTTGTATAAGAATCCTTTGCCTATTGCTGGTAAAATAGACAAGGTAGGATTGTACCAGAATTGTACCAAATTTGTACCAGATTTATCTGTAACTTGTGAGCCGACAGTAGTAAAATGAGACAAACTTCCCTGAATGCGATCGCGATCGCTATTTTCGCGGTGACAATTTCCACTTTGCTAGGCCCTGCTTTAAATTTGCCGCAAGCAGTACCCGCGATCGCCACTTTTTGCCTGTTAGGACTAGCGGCATTCGATACTTTCCAATTGCAAGGTCAAGGTACTGCTATTTTATCAGATTTGTTGGCGGGAAATTCTGATGAGAGGGGTATTCGCATCCTTCGCCACGAAGCCGGACATTTCCTAGTTGCTTATTTATTGGAAATTCCCGTTAGCGGCTACGCACTCAACGCTTGGGAAGCTTTTAAACAAGGTCAAACAGCACAAGGTGGGGTTAGATTTGAAGACCAAGAATTAGCTACAAAAATGCAAAAAGGTACATTTTCCGTTCAACTTTTAGATCGATACTTTACCGTTTGGATGGCCGGAATTGCTGCTGAAAATTTAGTTTATGGCAATGCTGAGGGAGGAGCAGAAGATCGCGATAAAATTAGACTAATTTTATCACAGTTGCGCCGTCCTGCGTCTGAATTTAAGCAAAAAGAAAATCGGGCATTATTGCAAGCTCGCAATCTTATAGAAAATCATAAATTAGCTTATGAAGCTCTAGTTGAAGCTATGAAAAAGCGAGAAGCTGTTGCTGAATGTTATCGGGTGATACAGCAAAACTTGTAAATATACTGAATTCAGTAAATCTTACCTATAACTGAATTATAGATCGCATCTTTTACCATTGTTAAAAGCTTGTAAGGAAAGAGTTGCTAACACCTTTAAACAGTCAAGTCAAGACTAAAAAAACTGTACTCGCACCACAGCCATTGAGCTTTTTATTGACAAAAATGTAAAATTAATATATCATCAATTGGCAAATTGAAATCCAGAAATTAATATTAGGGTGAATCGCAAGCTATACTCCTACTACGCAGGCTCCACCTGCTTAACAAATCCTTGCTAAATTTTATGAGCAATACCCACTTTCCTCTCAGTCCGATCGGCAATCTAGAACCTAAAAAACTCAGTTTTGCTACCAAATTAGCTTATGGTGCTGGCGATCTCGGCCCCGCCATCACCGCGAACATTCTGGTATTTTTCCTGCTGTTTTTCTTTACAAACGTCGCTGGTTTGCCGGCGGGGTTAGCAAGCAACATTCTCCTAATTGGCAAGGTTTGGGATGCCGTTAATGACCCAATTGTAGGCGTATTAAGCGATCGCACAAATCACCCTTGGGGCCGCCGCTATCCTTGGATGATATTCGGTGCAATTCCCTTCGGAATATTCTTCTTCTTACAATGGATTGTCCCCAGCACTAATCACACAATTCTGTTTTGGTACTATGTGGTCATTGCCATTCTTTTTAACACTGCTTATACTGCCGTTAACCTCCCCTACACTGCCCTTACCCCAGAATTAACTAAAGACTACAACGAACGCACTAGCCTTAACAGTTTCCGTTTTGCCTTCTCTATTGGCGGCAGCATCCTCTCATTAATCTTAGCACAAGTTATCTTTGCAACAGTTAAAAATGATCCGATTAAACAATACATGATTTTGGGTGCAGTCTGTACAATCATCTCAGTATTGCCGATATTCTGGTGCGTTTTAGGAACCCGCAATCACGTCAAATCTCAACAAGAAAGCCAAGAAGAAGTCGATAGATCCGCCTCATTGTCACTAGCAGAACAGTTGCGAATTGCATTTAGCAACCGGCCGTTTTTGTATGTAATTGGGATTTATCTATGTTCCTGGTTAGCAGTGCAGTTGACCGCTTCCATTCTGCCTTACTTTGTGGTCAATTGGATGCAAATGCCAGACCACGTTTTTACCCAAGCTGCGATCGCAGTTCAAGGTACTGCTTTAGCCATGCTATTTGTCTGGAGTGAAGTCAGTCGGCGATATGGTAAAAAAGCAGTTTATTTTATGGGAATGAGTTTGTGGATTATCGCACAAGCCGGACTCTTTTTCTTGCAACCTGGACAAGTTTGGCAAATGTACGTACTCGCAATTATGGCAGGTGTAGGAGTTTCTACGGCCTATTTAGTACCTTGGTCAATGATACCAGATGTGATTGAACTCGACGAACTGCAAACTGGAGAACGGCGAGAAGGTGTTTTTTATTCATTTATGGTGTTGTTGCAAAAAATCGGATTAGCGGTGGGTTTGTGGTTAGTAGGACAAGCTTTAGAAGTAGCAGGATTTATAGCGACTGTTCCGGGACAACCAGCGCCAGTACAACCTGCTTCTGCGCTTTTTGCTATTCGCGTATCTATTGGGCCTTTGCCAACTATTGCCTTAATTGGTGGCTTAGTTTTAGCTTATTTCTATCCGATTACAAAAGAGGTTCATGCAGAAATATTATTGAAGCTTAAAGAACGACAGTCAGGAATTAGTGAGGGTCAAACTCTGGGAACAGAAGATTAGCAATGCCTGTGGCAAGTGAAGCATCCCGATTTTGTAAGGGCGAAGCATTCGCCCCGATATCCTATTAATTATAGCGGTTCCTGCTGTATAGGAACCGCCAAGGCGGTTAGGACATTCTCGATCGCCCAAACCTTTTCTATTATTGCATTTTCCTCCTGCCTCCTGCATAAGAGCCTCCTGCCTTTTTTACACAATTATGCCAGAGCGAGTTGCAGTTTCTACAACAATTTTCTCAATCTCTTTAGGAGTCAAATTAGGATTAGCTTGACGGATCAAAGCCACAACACCAGCAACATGAGGAGCCGCCATAGAAGTACCGAAAAAGTAACGGTAAGGAATACCGGGCAAAGATAATGGTACTGTTGAATAAACATCTCCCACATCCGAGCGTCCCCCATCTCCTCCCGGCGCAATCACATAATCGATCGCGACAACCCCAGCACGGTTAGAGAATTCAGAAAATTGTACATCCCGCGTTATTGAACCCACAGCAATACCTACCTCATCGGCCAAACGAGCAGGAAGATTCGGCCGGCCATTACTACTATTTCCAGCCGCAGAAACTACGACTACACCCTTTGATTCAGCATAACGAATGGCATCCAGCCTTTCAGCTTCCATGTCATTTCCGCCAAAACTAAGATTGATTACATCTGCTCCATTATCGACAGCATAGCGAATGCCAGCAATGCCATTACTTACTTTTCCTACACCATCTTTATCTACGGTTCTCACAGGCATAATCTTCACCGTCGGAGCTACCCCAGTGATTCCAACTCCGTCTTTTTTCGCAGCAATAATTCCTGCTACGTGAGTACCGTGACTATTTTCATCCATCGGGTTATTATCACTGTTCACAAAATCCCAACCTCGGAAATCGTCAACAAAGCCATTACCATCATCATCAAGGCCGTTGGTAGCTTTTTCAACACCATTAGCATCAAGGCCAAATTCCCCTGAATTAGTCCAAATATTCCCAGTTAAGTCAGGATGATCGTAGTCAACGCCGCTATCAACAACAGCTACTACAATGCCATCTCCAGTTAAACCCTGAGCCCAAACTTCGGGTGCATTTACTAAATCTCGTCCCCATTCATCTCCTCCCAAATTGGGGACATCGGGAAAAGGTGCTTTGCCAATGCTTTGAGCAACAGCGGCGGCTGCATTAATCAAACCATAGCCGAAAGTAGTATCGTAACCTGCGATCGCGCTGCTACCTGGTGGCGGGGGAGGACTAGGGATTGCAGATAAACTCATAGTGTAATTTGTCTGCGCTTCCTCAAATCGAAAAACTCGCACGAAGTAAGTCCCTGGTAACAAATCGTTGAGATTAATTTCCTCTGAATTTGCATCGGAGTTTTCAGAGACTTGAACAATATCCGGTGGTTCAACGGCGTTATTGTTATTAATATCCTTAATTAGGGCTACATCAAGATCGGCACTTAAACCGCTGACGTTTAACTTTAAGTCACTGGTGACAGAGAGTGTAAAACGGTAGAAATCGTCTGGTTTAGCATCGCCAACAAAACCGCTAAGGGTGGGATTATCGCTAAGGGAACCAAGATTAGTTGCGCTTCCGAGTTCATCTCCCAATTTAGTATCTGCGGCCACGAAACGCCCGTTGAGGTAATCGGGAGATACGTCTGCAACCCAGCCTAAAACGGCTCCAGAATCGCGAATCCGAATTAAAGTATCATTACTGCCGGGATTGAGGGAAGCTGATTCTAATGTGATGTCAGCGACAGTTAAGCCACCAGTTAAGCCGATTAAGTTTTTCCAGAAAAAATGTTTGAAGTCAGTGATGATATCGGCAGATTCGGGGTTTGGTGCGGCGGTTTCTGTTGTGAGGACAAATAAATCCGATCCTTCGCCGCCTTTTAATATGTCTTTACCTTTGTCGCCAACGAGTACATCGTCGCCTTCAAAACCGATGAGTAAGTCGTCGCCTTGGCCTCCTCGGAGGATATCTTTACCACTGTTACCGGCGAGAATATCATCACCTTGACTGCCGATGAGGAAGTTGTCACCGCTACCACTATTTAGGGTATCAGCACCGCCGCCTCCAATCAGGCGATCGTTATTGTCGCCGCCGTCGATCATTTCGCTATCGGAGGAACCGAGGATGAAATCGTTACCACCGAGGGCAAATAGTCCTTTTGGGTAAGGGGTTAAAAAGCCTGGAGTGAGAGTTAAGCTGTTAGGCGATTCGTCTAATAAATAAGCAAGGTTATCTGTACTTGGGCCGGCCATGAAGATATTCTCCTAACTGAGTTTTTTGTGTGAAATGCCCTGATTATTTGAAGCGAAAAGTCTCAAAATTGATTCTGAAAAATTGAATTTTTTGGGAAAAAATTTGTTTGTAACGCCGCCCTCTGGGCGGCGTTACGTACTAAGTGCGATCGCAGTTTGTTTTTAACCCAACCTCTACACCATTAGCGGTTAAGGTATAACAAAGTTATTGTGATGCGATCGCTAACTAAGTTTCTATGATTAATGCCCACACTCCGTACTTGAACCCTGACGAGCAGCCCTGGCTGATTTCCCAGTTTAACCAATTATCCAACACAACTGCTAGCCAAAGAGAGTTCTATCAGGGATTATCCTCCGATCTGGCCGCTACTCAAGTCACGGATGTTATGTCCAACAGCTTAGATTCATTGTTGCTTGGGGACGATAGCACTCGGCCTTTGTCTGCTGCGGGGTTTTCAAGTGCGATCGCAAAAGCAGACCAAAACAGTGACCCCCTAACAGGAGAAAACCTAAAATCTATTGCTTCTGTGAGCCCTAACAGTGCAGGTAGTGTTGAAAATCAAGCTAACAAGTCGATGTATGCTGACTTCGCTCGCGTGTTGCAGGGTGTGGATGGTACGGGGATTACAATTGGGGTAATTTCTGATAGCTATGATATTAATCGAAGCGATGCAAAAAATGCCATAGATGATATCAACTCCGGCGATCTTCCCGGCCCTACCAACCCCTTTGGTCGCACTACTCCAGTACAAGTTTTAGCGGAAACTGTTGGGACAGGAGTTGATGAAGGTCGAGCATTAATGCAACTAATTCATGATATCGCTCCTGGTGCAAAGTTACTATTTCACACAGCCAGTGATGCTACTGGTAAATCTTTTACAGATCGCTCCGTTGGTAATGCCATCCGTTCCCTTGCCGCTGCTGGTGCTAACATTATTATAGACAATGTTAATGGGTTTGAATCGCCTTTTTTCCAAGATGGAGATGCCGCCCAGGCAGTCAATGAAGTTACCAGCAAGGGAGTTACTTATTTCACTTCTACTGGCAACAATGACCGCAATGGTTATCAAAGCGCTTTTGTCAACTCAGGAATTGTTTTTAATCCCGGTCAATTGCCAGTTTCTGTTGTACCAGAAAATAACATTTCTACCCTTGGTGGTAACATTCCGGTGCAAACTTTTAAAGGTGGCGTAGCTCACGATTTTGACCCCGGCCCAGGCATTGATTTTTTACAAGGTTTTACTCTCGATCCTGGCAAAAGAATTGCTTTTACCTTACAGTGGGATGAACCTTTTTATGTGGGAGGAGAAGTAGCGACAACGGCAACAGATTTAGATGTTTATATCTTGAATGCCGATGGTACGGCTGTAGTGGGTGGTAGTGCGATCGATAATACCAAAGTATCTGCCAATACAGGCAAAGCTAGCGGGCCAATTGAGTTTGTTTCCTTTGCTAATTTGGGGAAAGAAACTAGCAAATTTAATATTGTCATTGTCCGAGCCAGTGGCCCAGATCCGCAGCAAATTAGGTATGTTTTTAATGCACCTGTAGGCTTGCCAACTAATCTCGAATTCCCGACTAATAGCTCAACCCTATATGGACATAAAAATGCAGTCGGTGCGATTGCAGTGGGGGCGACTAATTATCAAGATACTCCGGCATTTAATGAATTAATTGGTGGCCCAACTTTAGAACGCTTTTCGAGCGTTGGCGGCATCCCAATTTTGTTTGATACAAATGGTAAAAGATTAGAGCAAGCTAAAGTCCGGCTTAAACCAGATATCGTCGCTCCTGATGGAGTAAATACTACATTTTACGGACTATCAGATCCCAAGGGAAATGGCCCTTTTGAGGCCGATGGATTACCGAACTTCTTCGGTACTTCAGCGGCGGCTCCGAATGCGGCAGCGGTAGCTGCTTTAATGCTACAAGTGGCACCTTGGGCAACTCCTAATGATGTGGCAATAGCGATGAGAGTCACTGCTTTGGATATGAACGATCCGGGGATAACTGCGGCCGATCCAGGGTTCGATTTTGCCAGTGGTTATGGTTTTTTAAATGCCGATCGGGCGATGGGAATGCTAGCTTTATTTGATGAGAGTTTCTATTTGGCTCAATATCCACAGGTAGCGGCGGCTGTTGCTAATAAAACTTTCCGTAATGGGTTTGAACATTTTGCTCTATTTGGGCAATATGAAGGGCTTAATCCTAGTGCTAAATTTGACAATCAACTCTATTTAGCTCTCAATCCTGATGTGGCAGAACAAGTTGCTAATGGCATTTTTCGTAGTGGTTTCGATCACTTTATTAAAAGAGGAGAATTTCAAGGAAGAGATCCCAGAAATTTGTATAATGAGAGTTATTATCTCGAACAAAATCCCGGTGTGGCTACATTTTTGAACGAAAAGAAGTTCCGCAGCGGCTACGAACATTTTATTTTGTTTGGGCAATTTGAGGGGAGAAAAGGAAGTCCGTTTTTTGATGAAAAGTTTTATTTAGAGCAGAATCCAAAAGTAGCAGAAGCTGTAGCTAGCGGGTTATTTAGTAGTGGTTATGAACATTTTACAAAGGTAGGGCAATTTGAAGGTAGATCGCCTAGTCCATTAGTAAATGAAGTTAATTATCTTCGGGATAATCCTGATGTAGCAGCGGCAGTTAAGGCTGGAGTTTACAAAAGTGGAATTGAACACTTTGTTTTGTTTGGTCAACGGGAAAATCGAATTAAGTAATTGGTAATTGGTAATTGGTGATTGGTAATTGGTAATTGGTGATTGGTGATTGGTACGCGAAGTAGTTTCAAAGTCTTGCGATTGCTTCGGGCTTGCTTCGTTCCTCAGATTGCTTCGGGCTTGCTTCGTACCCTCAGATTGCTTCGGGCTTGCTTCGCTTGGCTCGCAACTGCGCTTCGCTTGGCTCGCAACTGCGCTTCGCTTGACGCGCTTCGCTTGGCTCGCAACTGCGCTTCGCTTGACGCGCTGCGCTTGGCTCGCAATGACAACTAACAACTAACAACTAACAACTAACAACTAACAAATCTCAATGAAAAAACATCGCCACCAGCAAACGCGCTTAGTAGGTAAAAATGGAGAATTCAATTTGAATATTGTGCGAATGGGTGCATCTCCCTTGCGTTTTGGCGACCTCTATCACTGGCTGCAAACCCTTTCTTGGCCAGGATTTTTTGGTCTAATTGCTTTAGTTTATGTACTCAGCAACGCTTTATTTGCCTTAGTCTATTTAGCGGGAGGGGATTGCATTGCTAATGCTCAACCGGGTTCTTTCAAAGATGCTTTTTTCTTTAGCGTTCAAACAATGGCTACTATTGGTTATGGGGCGATGTATCCGCGCACTAGCTATGCTAATATTGTCGTTGCTGTTGAAGCGCTTTTTGGTTTGCTAGGAGTGGCTATGGTGACAGGTTTAGCTTTTACTAGGTTTTCCAAACCTACGGCTAGAGTTTTATTCAGCCGTATTGCTGTTATTGCTCCTCAAAATGGTGTGCTAACTCTAATGTACCGCACGGCAAATCAACGTTATAACCAAATTTTAGAAGCTCAGCAGCGACTCACTCTAGTTCGCGATGAAGTTAATGCTGAGGGACAATTTATGCGGCGTTTCTACGAGTTAAATTTAGTTCGCAGCCGTTCGCCTATCTTTGCATTAACTTGGACTATTATGCACGAAATTGATGAGAATAGTCCTCTCTATGGATTGACAGCAGAGGATTTTTTTAGGGAGGAAATTGAGATTGTGGCGACTATGACTGGACTTGATGAGACTGTTTCTCAAACTATTCACGCTCGTCATTCTTATGTAGCTGGAGAAATTCTCTGGAATGTGCGGTTTGTTGATATTTTATCGAAATCATCGGATGGTAAAAGATTTGTAGATTATAGTCGTTTCCATGATGTCATATCTTTATAATTATTCAAAATAATGGATGATATTTTGGGGAGAAAAAGACAATGGATAAAGTGAATTTAGACAGAATGAAGTACAAAAACGATTTCTGTAGAGGCTGTGTCCCCTTGCCAGCCCTGATTTCTGATTTTTTCCTAAGTCCTAGAAGTTTTACGTCTTGTCTTTTGACAAAAATCAACTCTTCACTTAGATATTAGTAATGCTGCACAAAATCAGTTAGCATCGATTTAATTTATATGGCATTTTGAGGATAACAAGATGCTAGACCTATTGTTAATTACCACCTTGGGATTTCTGGGCAGTTTTGGTCACTGCGCGGGGATGTGCGGCCCACTGGCGATCGCGTTTTCCCTCTCCCAAACCACCGCCAACCAAAAAAGCGCTGCGCTGCGGTTTCATTTGCTGCTAAATTTAGGCCGGATTGTGGCCTATGCGATCGCAGGTAGCGCTATTGGGGGACTGGGTTCGGTGTTAATCGCTAGCGGACAAATGGCCGGTACCGGTAGCGGATTGCGCCGCGCGATCGCGATTCTCACGGGTTTAATGCTGATTTGGTTCGGATTGCTGCAAATTAAACCCAACTTGCTACCGCGTCTGCCGATGCTGCATCCGCTGTCGCATCAACGCATACAAGAGGCAATGATGAGGGTTTCCGCGCACAAAAGCTGGTGGATGCCAGCAGCTTTGGGATTGCTTTGGGGTTTAATTCCCTGCGGTTTTCTGTATGTGGCGCAAATTAAGGCGGCTGAAACTGGTAGCGTGGTTTTGGGTGCGGCGACGATGCTAGCGTTTGGACTGGGAACTCTGCCAACTATGCTAGGGGTGGGGATTTTTGCTGGTAGACTGAGTGCTTCAAGGCGCAGTCAACTGTTTCAGATGGGAGGTTGGGTAACGATCGCGATCGGCATTTTAACCCTGTTGCGAACCGATGAAATGGTGGATTTCACCGCTCACGGATCGCTGCTATGTCTGATGTTAGCACTGATCGCACGTCCTGTCAGCAAGTTGTGGCCGCAACCGCTGCGCTACCGCCGCGCCTTGGGTGTGGCAGCGTTTGTACTGGCAATTGCTCATAGTTTACACGCGATCGATCACGCGCTGAAATGGAATTTTGAGGCTGTATCTTTTATGTTGCCATTGCACCAGTTAGGTATGGCTGCGGGGGTGACGGCGTTGCTGTTGATGACTCCTGCGGCGCTTACAAGTTGCGATCGCGCCCAAAATTACCTCGGCCAGCGGTGGCGGCAAATTCACCTGCTAAGCGTGCCCGCTTTTCTGCTGTGTGCGGTTCATGCGATCGCGATCGGTTCCCACTATCTCGGCGGCTTTGAATGGACAGCGCAAAATAAGCTATTGACGGGATTTTTAGGCGCGATCGCACTCTCCATTTTGTTAGTTAGATCGCACCTATTTTGGGTACTTTTATCCTTAGAGAGGTTCTATGTTTCCCCTATCAAACAAAAGTAAAAGTTTAGGCTTGCTAGTTTTTTTCGGATTATTAGTAAATGTAGCAATATCAACTGTATTTACATTTAAGTCTAATTTTGCTTTAGCGCACGAAGTGGAAGTTTCCGGCGATGTCGCAGCTACCTTTCACCTCGAACCAAATCATAATCCCCGCGCCGGAGAACAGTCTCGCGTATGGTTTGCCCTCACTCGTAAAGGCGGTCAAATTATCCCCTTAGAACAATGCAATTGCCAGTTAGCCGTCTACAATCATCCCCATAAAGAAGGCGATAAACCATTGATGCAGCCACCCTTAGAAGCCATATCTGCCGAACAATACAAAGGCATTCCCGGAGCTAAGATTGTATTCCCTAAAGCCGGAATTTACGAACTAGAACTCAGTGGCAAAGCCAAAGCTGGAGCTAATTTTAAACCCTTTGAATTGAGTTACGAAGTTACAGTGCGATAATTAGAATAAGACTTTTGCCAAACCATTCGTAACGCCGCCCTCTGGGCGGTAAAGATAC
>NZ_JARFTR010000200.1 GCF_029167235.1 Kamptonema sp. UHCC 0994
GGTATTTCACCGCCCAGAGGGCGGCGTTACGGATATTAGTCCTTATTACAATGAAAAAGCGAATTCTAGGATTAGATCCGGGGCTGGCAATTCTAGGATTTGGTGTGATTGACTGTGAAGTTATTGCTGGGAAAAAAGATGAAGATTATCGCGTTTCAATGATTGATTTTGGCGTGATTAAAACTCCCGCAGGTCAAGAAATGGGCCAGCGTCTCCGCACTATTTACGATGATTTACACGCCATAGTTAACCAGTTTAAACCTGATTTAGCCGTAGCTGAAAAGTTGTTTTTCTATAAAATGGGAAGTGCCATTGTTGTAGCTCAAGCGCGGGGAGTTTTAATGTTAGTATTAGCTCAGCAAGGTGTGCCTTTAGTTGAGTTTACCCCAGCTCAAATTAAACTCGCTTTAACGGGGCGCGGTAATGCTGATAAGTACGATGTACAAGACGCAGTAGCGAGAGAGTTAGAATTAGATGATATTCCTAAACCAGACGATGCTGCTGATGCTTTGGCTGTGGCATTAACGGCTTGGTTTGATGATGATATTTGTCCCAAAACATTATAGTCTAGTATGATTAGAGCGTGCCTGCAAAGTCCAAAATCGATCGTAGGTCGCGCACTTTATCCCGACCAAGGAGCACCAATAGCGTTTATTATTCTAAAAGCTCATCTCGACAGCGGTTGAGATCGCTATTCCTACCGCTTTCCAGTTGAGGTTGACAAGACTCTTTCTGTATAAAAATGACGCTAAAACTACGCTTGCTCTTACCCAGTTTACTCAGTGTTTTTCTGTTTAACTCTCCCGCCAAAGCTGACATCTTGACATCTTGGTACTTCGATAGTAGCCACAATCAGCTCGAATTTACAACAGATTCAGAAGTTCAGCCAAAAGTTCAACTTATTGCCAATCCTAGCCGCGTGGTAATTGACTTACCGGGAATAAATTTAGAATACCCAAAAACGCCTCAAAAGGGAGTATCATTGATTCGAGAAATTCGCGCCGGACAGTTTGATAGAAATACTACCAGGCTAGTAATTGAATTGGCCCCAGGCTATACATTAGACCCGGAAAAAGTGCGCGTTATCGGGGAATCATCTACTCGTTGGTCTGTGCAATTACCAACTCCAGAATTGGTAGGAAATGTCAGTTTTCCACCTCAATCAATAGTGTCAATTGAGCAACCAATTGGTGAAATTTCAACGCCTACTATTGAGAGAGACTATTCTCCCGATTTAGCGATCCCAAAAGGTTCCGAAATGACTGCTGTTAAGCCCAAAATTCAATCTTTGATTGAGCAATACAACACCCTGAGTTCGGGAATGTTTTTTCTGGATTTGGATACAGGCAACTATTTGGATATTAACGGTTCTCGGATATTTCCAGCAGCGAGTACGATTAAATTGCCAATTCTGATCGCTTTTTATCAAGATGTAGATGCTGGCAAAATCAGCATGAATGAAACTCTGGTGATGCGGCCAGACTTAGTTGCTAGCGGTTCTGGAACCATGCAAGACGAGGCAGATTGGACTAAGTTTAGCATCAGAGAAACTGTCGATAAGATGATTACTATCAGCGACAATACTGCCACAAACATGATTATTGACCGCTTAGGAGGAATCGCCAAAGTTAATCAGCGCTTTCGCAGTTGGGGGCTGAATGATACTGTGATTCGGAATTGGCTAGGCGATTTTCAGGGAACAAATACAACGAGTTCTGTTGACATGGTGCGCTTGCTAGCGATGGTAGCTCAGAATAAATTAGTTTCTGATTCTAGCCGGGAACAGGTATTAGGATTATTGCGCCACACTACCATTAAAACATTGCTTCCGGCTGGCATCGGGCCCGGTGCAATTATTGCTGATAAAACAGGAGATATCGGTTTTCTGGTAGGAGATGCTGGTATTATTGATATGCCCAATGGTAAGCGCTATTTGGCGGCGATATTTGTCAAACGCCCTTATAATGACCCAATTGTAAGGGATTTTGTTCGCCAAATTTCACGGGTGGTTTACAATTATTTAGACCAGCCTTTGCCAAGGGCATCTATTCAGCCCCCCCCTGCTGAAAATTAAAGTGGGCGCTGCTATAATCTATATGCTGAGGGAGAGAAATATAGTTTCAGTAGCGCACACCTGCATAATTTTGGTTTGACACTCTCAGCGAGTCAAGCGACTGAGACCTAATCAGGGTATGCTGAAGTTTGCGACAGGCTTTAACATCACCACATCCACTCGCTTGGAATATTCGCTTTTGCAACTCCTCTGCACCTATACTTAAAGATAGGATCTTACAGTTAATTTTTTTAGACCGAATGTTCACTATCGATATCATTCTGAAGTCAACCTCCGTCTCACTCTCAGTGCAACGGAAACTAGAGGCTGATGCTGAAACTGTGTATCAGCAAGTTATGGATGCGATCCGCGCCTCCCAACCCCAGATTCTGCAACTCACCTGCGAGAAAAATCCTGAGAAAAAAGTTGCTGTACTTAGCAGTGAGATTTCGGCGGTGGTGGTATCTCAAAAATCTGGTGCATCCGCAACGGGAAGATCCCCTGGTTTTGTTACTCTAACCGCAGCAGAATGAGCGCTTTGGGTGCAGAAACCCAGATGGTAGATCCGGCGATTACGGTGCGCGATTTGTGCTTTAGTTGGCCAAAGGGCGATCGCGTTTTGCAAAATTGCTCTCTGGAAGTACCCAAGGGTGAATTCTGGATGCTCTTGGGTACTAATGGTAGCGGTAAGTCAACGCTGCTGAGGATTTTTGCGGGCCTATTGCGCCCCCAGTCTGGGGAAATTGCCATTGAGGGAAGGTTGGGTTTTGTCTTCCAAAACCCGGATCATCAGTTGGTGATGCCGACGGTGGGGGCGGATGTGGCTTTTGGTTTGGTCGAGGAAAAACTTGCGATCGCCCAAGTGCGAGAAAGGGTAGAAGAGGCGCTGGCGGCGGTGAATTTACTGGATTTGCAGCGACGGCCGATTTATGCTCTCAGTGGGGGACAAAAACAGCGAATAGCAATAGCAGGTGCGATCGCTCGTCATTGCGAGGTTTTACTATTAGATGAACCTACAGCTTTACTCGATCCTGATTCTCAGTTAGATTTAGTGGCCGGGGTTCAGCGTTTGGTAAAGAATCGAGGGTTAACGGCTTTGTGGGTGACACACCGTTTGGATGAGTTAAATTATTGCGATGGGGCTTTTTTGTTAGAGAAGGGTGAAGTGGTCGATCGCGGCGATCCTGTAAGGTTGAAACGTCGGTTGATGCAAAGTCAGGAGGTTTAGCTATGTTTATCAGTGTGTGTTTTGCGTTTGACAAAAACTGTAATAAAATGCAACAAAGTGTGTTATAATCATTGATGTGTCAAAATGTAATGCCCCGTATATGCTGGAGCCCTTGAGCCCTGAACAACCATGCCAGCCTCCTTATCCCAAGCCGTCTTACTCGTAGACGGCTACAACATGATTGGACTTTGGCCGCGCCTTAGTGACAAGCGCGATCGCGATGGTTTGGAGACGGCCAGGCGGCACTTAATCGAAGAATTAGTTAACTACAGCGCTTTTCTGGGTTTGGACGCAAGACTTGTATTTGACGCTTACTATCAAGACACTCCCTGCGTTAAAGAAATTATTACTAAAAATTTATCAGTCTATTACACTGAATTTGGTCAGACAGCAGATACTTATATAGAAAAATCTTGTGCTGTCCTCCGCTACGAGTTGCGATCGCTTAAACGACGACTAATAGTCGCTACCTCCGACAGAGCTCAGCAATTGACAGTAGTTGGCTATGGTGCCGAATGTATGTCAGCCCTGCAACTTGCCCGCGATGTCGAATCTACCTGTCGCCAGCGCGAAGGTAGGCATAAACCCCGAAAACACCCTTCCAGCCGTTTTCTTGCCAGTTCTCTAGATGCTGAAGCCCAAAAGCGTCTTGCCCAATTGAGAATGGGACTAGATTAATTAAAAATTAAAAATTAAAAATTATTTTAAATATCACATCATTCATTAAAATTTGAAAAGTAAAAATGCTTGAAATCCTTGCCGAGCAAAAGCTATAGCTATAAAGGTGGTTCTGTTTAAATTGGTGGATCTTAGGGATAAACTCAGTTTCAGAAGCAGTTAAAAAAAAGTTTGTAAAAGGCCTTGCCAAATCAAATTTTTATCGCTACTATTAGTAAATGTGGCTAGCAAAAAAGCCGCGATCCTCGGTAGCTCAGTGGCAGAGCGGTCGGCTGTAATGAACACCAGCAAATAGAGAAATCTAAAAGCTGAGATTAAATAGCAGCTTTATCCGGTAACGGATACTGAAAAATCGGGTGAATTCAAGGAAGCCGCAGCACTTCGGGTGGCGGTAATCTTGAGCCAAGTCTGGCGAAAGGCAGTGGTTTCCACAGGTAGCCAGAAAGGTGCAGAGACTAGAGATGAGGAGCCTATCCAATAAATCTCACAGCGCCCGACATCCCAGAACAGGGATGATGAAATAGTCCACGCCTTACGGAAACGTTAGGAATAAGTGTAACCGATTGGTCGTAGGTTCAAATCCTACCCGGGGAGTTAAAAAAGTCTGAAGTTGGAAATTTCCAGCTTCAGATTTTTTTGAGTATCCATATTTTACGTTCACAGGACTTAGGACTTTCGCACGTTCGAGGTATGTAGTTGCGCTTTAGCGCTATTTTATATAGGAAAGAGCGCTGAAGCGCAACTACGTACCTATTTGATATTAGCTAGCAATTATAAGGAGGATTTCTAATGTCTATTATCCGTGAGGAAATGCCCGTACTCGCTCGCCATGAAGGAGATTGGGTTGGCACTTATACGCTGATAGATACTGAAGGAAATATTATTGAAAAACACAACTCACATTTAACCTGTCATTTTCCAGAAGATCAGGAATATCCATATTACCAGATTAATCGATATAAATGGCTTGATGGCAAGCGAGAAGAGCTTTTTTTTCCAGCAGCCTACCGAGATAAAAAAATCTGGTTTGATACCGAGCGCATTCAAGGACAAGCCTGGGAAGCTGATAATTCAACAGTGATTTTATGGTTCATTTACAAAGAAGTGCCAGATATGCACTTGTATGAAATGATTCAAATTAGCCCCTGTAACAATTATCGTTCTCGGACTTGGCACTGGTTCAAAAATCATCAAATTTTCAGGCGAACTATGATTCAAGAAGAGCGGTTACAATAATTTTAGGGAGTGTAGTCAAATTCAACAAAGGAAAATCAACAATGGGCTTTCTTACTCTCAAACTCAGAAAACAAAAACAATTATTAACTATTTTGTTTTGCATTTTTTGTTTCTGCTTCTCTCTGAAAGTAGAAGCTCAAGACCCGGAGACACTGCGGAGAGTTTACGAGCAAGTTCTTGATTCTTATCCACAAAATTTAGCAGAGGCACGAAAGCAGGGAAATAGAACTTATGAAGCACAGATTTTATCAAGTGCAGGGTTAGCTTATCAATATTTAGGGGAGTATCAAAAGGCGATAGAAGTGTATCAGCAAGCCTTGCAGATAGCTAAATCTATCAGAGATAGCGCAACAATTTCTCAAATCCTCACCCAGATGGGTAGTACCTACAGCAAACTGGGAGATTATCAGGGAATTAATTTTCTTGAAGAGCAGTTAAAGCAAGCAAGAAATAGCGGTGATTCCCTACTGATAAGCGCGGTTTTAAAAAGTTTAGGTTTGGCTTATATGTCACTGCCAAACTATCAAAAAGTAATTGCTACTTATGAAGAGTATTTGCCAATAGTGCGACAAACCAAAGACCGCCTGGAAGAGTTACAAGCTCTCGGTCTACTAAGCACTGCTTATGGTATAGTGGGGCAAACTCAAGAACAAATTGCCCTCTTAGAGCAACAGTTAATAATTTGCCAAGCAATCGGCAATACCGGATTCGCAAATTATGCGCTATTGAGTTTGAGTAGGGCTTATGAATTATTAGGAGATAATCAAAAAGCTATTGCCTATCAGGAACAAGCTGTACAACTAGCACAAAAATCTCAAGAGCCATTACAGGAAGTGCTAGCATTGCAACAATTAGCACTGCTTTACGGTCGGAGAGGAAATCGTGAAAAATTAATTTCTTTTTTACAGCAAGCTATTGAGATTGCCCAAAAAAGTAATAACGAATTCTCTCTAGCTCTAGCTCTAGATTATCTCAGTCGTGCTTACGCTTTAGTCGGCAACTATTCCCAAGCGATTTATTTACAAAAGCAAAGTTTATTAATTTATCAAACAATCAATCAGCAAATCAAAGTAGAAACGAGTCTAGGTGAAGTATGGGCGTTACAAAATTTGGGCAGACAACAATTTAAAGCTGGTCAATTAGCGGAAGCTGAAAACAACTTAAAAGCAGCGCTCAAAGCTTCTAATAAATTCTTAAAAAATCAGTTATTGCCCAATAGCAAAACATTGGGTATGAGCAGCGATGAATTGAATCTAAATATCCGCGAAGTGACATTGGATATTTATCGAACATTGCAACAAGTGTTAGTCGCAAATAATCGTACTGACGAAGCCTTAGAAGTAGCAGAAGTAGGAAGAGCTAGAGCCTTTGTAGATTTATTAAAAACTAATTTAGGAGTTGACCCTCAATCAGAACTGACACCTGTATCGCTGACCTTAGAGCAAATACGGCAAATTGCTAAAGCGCAAAATTCTACCTTAGTGCAGTATTCTATTGTTTACAACGACAATGTATCTGGTTGGGTGAAAGTAGGGAAGCAGCAACCTTATGAAAATACCTTATATATTTGGGTGATTCAACCGACTGGAACTGTTACCTTTCGTTCAGTTAATTTGCAACCCCTGTGGCAGCAAAAAGATGTAGAAATTGACTCTTCTCTATTAACTTTTTTTGTTAGTAATGCTCGCAGCTCAATCTTGGTTAGAGGTCGAGGTGTTCCTGTTTCAGATACACAAGAAACAGCCCCCACCAATGGCAGCCTTGCTAATTCGCGCCGCAAATATCAGCAATTGCAGCAACTCCATCAAATACTAATTCAACCAATAGCTGACCTGCTGCCAACTGACCCCAAACAGCGTATTACTTTCATTCCCCAAGAAACTCTATTTTTAGTTCCATTTGCAGCTTTGCAAGACACTAACGGCAAGTATTTAATCGAAAAACATACTATTCTCACTGCTCCCTCAATTCAAGTTCTAGATTTAACTCACCAGCAGCGGCAAAGCCTGAGAGCTTCTTTAACTGAAAATACACAAGTTAAAAGTCAAAACTCCCTTGTTGTTGGCAATCCAACAATGCCTCTAATCCAGCAAAAATATGGACAATTACCAGTTCCATTGCCTAGCTTACCTGGCTCAGAAAAAGAAGCAAAAGCCATTGCATCTTTACTCAATACTCAAGCTTTAATCGGTAATCAAGCCACAGAAAATGCTGTTGTAGAACAGATGTCAAATGCTAGGTTTATTCACCTAGCCACTCACGGATTGCTCGACAACTTGATGGGTTTTCAAAGTTCGCTAGCATTTGCTCCCGATGGCAAAAATGATGGCTTCCTCACTGCTAGAGAAATCCTCAATTTGAAGTTAAAAGCAGAACTTGTCGTGCTAAGTGCCTGCGATACTGGGCGCGGCAGAATTAGCGGTGATGGCGTAATTGGACTATCTCGTTCTTTCATTGCTGCCGGAGCTCCCAGCGTCATTGTTTCTCTGTGGAAAGTACCCGATGAACCGACAGCCGACTTGATGCTTTCATTCTATCATAATCTTCGGCAAACGCCAGATAAAGCTCAAGCTTTGCGGCAAGCTATGCTTACAACTCTGGCAAAATATCCTAATCCGAAAGATTGGGCCGCTTTTACTTTAATTGGGGAAGCAGAATAAAAAATATTCAGCAATTACCAATTACCAATTACCAATTACCAATTACCAATTACCAATTACCAATTAACTTTCTGATTTTTGAGCTTTGGTAACAAGAGATTTATTTAGCCTATGATACACGATGTTTTTGATGTCTCTGGTGTAGGGGAATCTCAATAATAAACTCCGTACCTTCTCCAGGTTTGGAAATGCAGGTCATTTTCCCCCCATGTTTTTCTGTGATAATTTGATGGCTTATTGCTAAGCCGATACCTGTGCCTTTACCAACTGGCTTTGTCGTAAAAAAAGGCTCTGTTATCCGCTGGCGGATTTCCTCTGTCATACCAGAGCCGTTGTCATAAATATGAATGCCCACACTTTTTTTAGTCTCGTAAACTTCCGTGCGAATCCGAATTTTCCCATTGTATTTCGTATTTTTACCATTTTTTGAAGCTTTTTTATTGATGAATGACTCTTCGAGGGCATCAATTGCATTGCTTAAAATGTTCATAAATACCTGGTTTAGCTGACCTACATAACACTCAACTAGGGGTAGGGAACCATATTCTTTAATAAGGTGAATTGTCGGCCTATCTGGCTTGGGTTTAAGTCGGTTACTCAAAATTAGCAGAGTGCTGTCTAGCCCATCGTGAATATCAACAGGCTTCATTTCTGCTTCGTCAATTCTTGAAAAGTTTCGCAGGGATTGGACAATTTCGCAGATACGTTCAGCACCTATTTTCATTGATGCTTGTAATTTAGGTAAGTCGGCAATTAAAAACTCTATATCCTTTGTTTCTATTGCCTCTTGAATTTCTGTTGTGGGCGAAGGATAGTGATGTTGATAAAGATTGATTAATTCTATGAGGTCGCGAGTATATTCATCGGCGTGGCTGATATTTCCGTAGATGAAGTTAATTGGGTTATTGATTTCGTGAGCAACCCCGGCTACCAGTTGTCCCAAACTAGACATTTTTTCGGTCTGAACCAGTTGAGTCTGCGTGCGCTGAAGTTCTTGTAAGAGTTTTTCTAGTTGAGTTGATTTTTCACGTTCTCTTAGTTCAGATTGCTGCAAAGCTGTATTTAATTTTGCGAGTTTTTCGGCTTGCAGCAGGACAATATTAATCATCGAGTTTCTAAGTTCTATCGCTGTCTCAATTTCACATTCTTTCCAGGGTAAAGATGTGTATTTTACTGTTTGCTTCCACAACTCGAAGGATTTCCGAGGAGACAGGCGCAGGTTGCTATTACTGTCAATTTCTAAGGGTTTGTTGGGGTTTCCTGCCCAATTTACGGTTTTAATAACTTCGGGTCGAAACCACAGAACATAAATTTTCTGGCTGGGGGATATGGCAATTGCTAAACAGCCGCTAGCTGTGTCTTTTAATTGCTCGGCAGGTTCATAAAACTTTAACAGTGAATCTGTATGAAAAACTTCACCTGTCAGATTTTTTTGTACCCATTCAATTAAGTATTTCAGAGCTTCTTGTTCAGGAGTTTTACCTACTAAATAGCAATTCTCTCCAAATAGCACTGCTGCGCCTGTAGCACTCACGAGTTCAAGTAAACTCTGCTGAGACTTAACTAAGGCTTCTGACAAGTTTTCTGCTTTAGATATATTTTCCAGTAGCTTTGCTTGAATGGATTTTAATTCCAGCCTATAGTCATAGTCTTCATTCCCTTCTTTAAATTCTAGTTCTAAAGACATGACTTGTCCAATAAATTCGCAGGCGGCGCGGACTTCATAAGAAATGTGTTTGGGTGAGTAGTGATGGCAAGCAATCAAACCCCACAATTTCTGATTTTTCATTAAAGATATAGACATGGAAGCTGCAACGCCCATATTTTGCAGATATTCTATATGAATGGGTGATACACTTCTTAAAATGCTGAAGCTAAGGTCAAGAGGTTGATTAGTAAGTGGATTGTTGCTCGGTACAAGTTCTACAGGTTTATAATTAATTTCTGGTATTAATCTCAGCCAATTTTCTGAGTACAATTTTCTGGCTTGTTTGGGAATGTCTGAGGTTGGATATCGCAAACCTAAGAAAGGAGAAAGATTCTCTTGTTTATCTTCAGCGATTACAGAGCCATTACCTTCGGGATCGAATTTATATACCATTACTCGGTCAAAGCCTGTAATTTTTCGCACTTCTGTGACTATGGTTTGACATAAATTCTGAAGGGTGTCAGTGCTTTGAATTTTAGATATTGTGGTTTTAACTGAATGATAAAAGCTAAAAGCTGAAAGATTGTTTTTTGAATTTGCTGGCTCGACCTCAATAAGTAGAAGTCCTTCACTTCTATGAAGAATGCAGTCGAATACCTGGGGGTTGTAGGTTGTGCCTATCGTTAATTTTAAGGGATTGACTGTTTTTAAATTTTCATTAATTAAACAGCTTTTGAGATTTTCAATCTGAATTTGATCGAATAAGACGCTCAAATTTTTGTTAATGAGGCTACTGGGGTGCAAGCCGAAAAACTGGAAAGTATTATTGCTCATTTGTAAAATTTTGAGCTGCGGTTCTTTGACAACAAATATTACTCCGTGAGGCTGAATGTGTCCTGATATGTGAATCGGTTCTTGGTCACAGTTGGTTAAGTCAATTTCTGGTGTTGGTATGTTATTCTGTGTCATTTTATTAAATTCCTTTGTAAAAATGATAGATAATTGGCAAGATATTGGGTTGCGGGATCGCGGTGATGAGTGTTAATTATACTATCCTCTCTGCCAGTTCAGCATAATCTGGCAGAAGGTAGAAGGTCGAAGTATAGCAGAAGTTAGAAGGCAGAGGTCAGAAGGGGGAAGGAAAATCGTGTTCAGTTAAGTTATGCTCATAGGTAGAAGCTATTGTCCTAAATTTAGGCTAAGGTTTATAGGTATATTCAACAAGCTGTATTATTTACTGATGTTCGACTTTTATACCGTTACTGCGTTTTCACATAGACACTGCATCGAAATTTGCGCTTTTCTAGTACCTGCGAACTTACTGGCAACTTTGCAGACGATTATTTTTACAGGCATAAAACGATCTCAACTTCAGGTTCACCTAGGAGCCGCTGTTGGCAGCATTTATGCTTTAATCATGATTCTTCACGTTTTTACGTGGCTGGCAATTGGGGTAGTAATGGCTCCGACTTATATTTTGTTTCTGTTGGGAAGCATCTGTCTAGGGACTAATATTTGGGCAGTGGTGCATTCCTCAAGTATGAGTCGATTAGTTGAGTCTTTATTTCAGTTTTTGCTGAGAAATTCTAGCGCTAACTTTGCTTTAGCTAGGGTTAAAACACAAAAAAGGTTAACTTTCTAAAGTTTAGAGCTTGAAACCCATTAAAACCGTAAAAATTTCCTGTTTACAGGTTGGCGGCGCTAAACCCGATTCTCAAGAAAAGATTAAATTTTTTAGGAAGAGGGAATAAGAGCTGGAAAGGGGGGTTGACAAAAAGTGTTAAATGTGATTGAGCACTTTGGCGATCGCCAAAGTGCCACTGGCAAATTTAGATCGCCCAGAAAATCAAAATTTATGATCAAATTTAGATAAAATCAAGATGTTAATGGGATAGTGCTGTTAGTAAATTTTAAAAGTATCCTATAAGAAGTCTAGATTAAAGAAAGAGTCAGGGTTATTGAGGAGCGGGAGGAACAAAATTTATGACTCAGAATGTAATGACCAAACAGCTAGCCTTAGAGCCAGCAGAAGAAGCGATCGCCAACCAAAGCGGTGTGGTTGATTCCTATGCAGAGCGGTTGATGGACGAACTCTTTGAAGACGTTGACCGAGCCCTCGACAGTAGTGCAGGCCTGCCCACAGAACCAGTACAGGCAGAATTCGTCTCCCTCAAACCGATCGCAGTACCGCAAATTATCCTGTCCACACCATCAATACCGCGTCAGGAAGACAGCCTTGATGCCGAAGCGATCGCCCGTCAAGCAATATTAGCCGCCAAAAAGCAGCAATCCAAACAATCTTTTGACAGAATCCTCTTAGGAGCAGCATTTGCCTCCCTATTACTCACCTTGGGCTTGTGGCTAGCCAGCAGAAGCGGAATGCGGCGATTTGTAGTCTCTGCCCCTGGTGTCTCAGCATCCCAGAAGGCTATTGAGGCAAAAGCCGAAGCAGATGCCCAGTTTGGGGTCTATATGCAGCAAGCCCTCGATGCCGGAGACCAAAAGAAAGCAATACAACCCAAGTCGCAAAATCCCAACCTTCCCGGAGCACCAGTCACAACCAACCTGCCAGCGATTCCAGTTCCCGGTTCTCCTCCTCCAACTGCGGGTCTCGCCCAAGCGATCAACCGCGTTGCTGATGCCATACAGCAGGTCTCCGCCCAGCCAGGTACACCCCCTACCCAAGTAGTCATTGTTCCACCTGCTGCCGCTCCTAAAACTGCCTCCTCTTCTCCCTCTCCAACCACAAGTGGAGTATTGCCGACAACTCCAGCAATTCCCAGAACTAATGTAGCGCCCGTCAATCCCCCAGCTCCGGCAGTTTCCCCAGAACCGGCACCCTCTGCCGGCAGAATCCTTGCCCGCGAACCGGAAGCCGCACCAGAAGCTGCCCCGTCCGCCTCCACTGCCCCCGAACCAGCAGAGTCAACAGCAGCAACGCCATCTCCTACCAGTGAATCCGCAACTGCGACTCATACTCTAGTGGGGATTTTAGAATTAGGCGATCGCTCAGCCGCACTGTTTGAAATTGAAGGCGTAGCACGCCGGATTTACGTAGGCGAAAGCATCGGTGCTAGCGGTTGGACATTGGCAGAAGTAAAAAACCAGGAAGCCGTCATCCGCAAAGGTGGTGAAGTCCGCTCTATTTTTGTCGGACAGAAGTTTTAAAATTAGTAGTTAACTGTTAACTGTTAACTAACTACTAACTGTTAACTGTTAACTAACTACTAACTCTTAACTATTAATATGGGCTTATTCGACGATTTCAGCCACTTTCTAGAAACACGATTAGAAGAATTCTTGCGGAATAATCCCCATCTAGAGTTGCAGGCGCTAGAGGAACAATTACGCGAACAAGAAGAAGACACCTTGCGGCTCATTGCTGACTTGCAACGGCAAGAGAAAAAATTGCAAGAAGAAATTCTTGCTACAGCTAAAGAAATCCAACGCTGGCACTCTCGCCTCGATAAAGCTAAAGCTGCAAATAGAGTAGATTTAGCTCAAGCAGCTCAAGAACGAGAGGCTGCTTTACTGCGACAAGGAAATCAACGTTGGGGTCAAATGCAAGGGTGCAAAGAGCGCATTGCTAAATCCAAAGAACTTTATCGGCAAATCCAAATCCGCCGCCAAGAAGTGCGGACTAAAGCAGCGGAAGCAGCAGCAACAGCAGCAACAGCAGCAACAGCAGAAGCAACTCGCACCACTAATCAAAATGAGCAACGCTGGGATACAAAAGGTTGGAATCAAAGCAGTAATTATAGTTCTGGAAACCAATCAGATCTTTTAGAAGAAAAGTTTAAACGCTGGGAAACAGACGAAGAAATTGAGCAACTGAAGCGGAATATGGGAAGGTAATTGTTAGTTGTTAGTGGTGTGTTGTTAGTGGTGAGTTATTAGTTACTATTTGTTACTTCAACACTTATGCACTCACGTAACGCCGCCCTCTGGGCGGTATCTTTACCGCCCAGAGGGCGGCGTTACAA
>NZ_JARFTR010000164.1 GCF_029167235.1 Kamptonema sp. UHCC 0994
CCCGTAACGCCGCCATCCTGGCGGTAACTCGACCGCCAGGATGGCGGCGTTACGTAATTCCTGTAAAAAGTTAGAAGATGATAAAGCTAGCGGTTAAAGTTTCAAAATATAGTACCTCTCTCGCCAACAGCAGTTAAACCTTGATTTCTGGCGACCCCCCCCTTACTAAAATATGATGCGACTGTCTGATTCTGATTTAAAAATATCGGTTTTACCTCTGAGCCACAAAATAGCGGAATCTGGAGAGCACAACCCCCTCTTCCACGATCGCCCCACCTCTGCGGAACCGGAATATCGGGCAAAAGTAGAAGACTTCACAACTCCCCTGACTGCTGAAAAATATACAGGGAATGGCACAAAGGCAAAACAGGAAGAATTGCTGATCTCTGGCCCAGCAATGCTAGAGGAGAAAAGCACCCCAAACCTTGAATCTCCCACTATTCCTCCAGGGTTTCCGCCTGCAAATATGGCAACCCCATCTAACGGCGCGGCCTTACCCGTTGAGCCTTCTCAAGAGGAACCGGAACGCGGATTTTTGCCCGTGTTGAGAAACCGGAATTTTTTGGCTCTATGGAGCGGTCAAATTTTTTCCCAACTAGCAGATAAAGTTTATCTGGTGCTGATGATTGCCCTGATTGACACTCGTTTTCAATCCGCAGGTCAAACGATTAGCGGCTGGGTGTCGGCGGTAATGATTGCATTTACGATACCTGCGGTGCTGTTTGGTGCGGCTGCGGGTGTGTTTGTGGATAGGTGGTCGAAGAAGGGAGTGCTAGTGGCTACGAATCTCCTACGGGGGGGTTTGGTGGTGACGCTGCCCTTGCTGCTGTGGCTATCTCAAGATATGAACTTGGGTTCTGTGCCGGTGGGCTTTTGCTTGCTGCTGTTGGTGACATTTTTAGTGTCAACTCTGACTCAATTTTTCGCACCGGCAGAACAGTCAGCTCTACCTTTGATTGTAGAAGGCCGTAACTTGCTGTCGGCTAATTCACTCTATACAACAACGATGATGGGGTCGGTGATTATTGGGTTTGCAGTGGGAGAACCACTCTTAGCCTTAGCAGATGCGATCGTTGGGCAATTGGGCGGCGGACTGGGTATTGGTAAGGAGTTGGCAGTAGGGGGAAGTTATGCGATCGCAGGACTGCTATTACTATCGCTGAAAACAGGCGAAAAAACTGACGCTTTAGAACACGAACCTCCCCATCCCCTAGAAGATTTGCGCGAAGGATTGCGCTATATCAAACACCAGCCTCCTGTCCGTAATGCCTTAATTCAACTGGTAATTCTATTTTCCATCTTTGCAGCCTTAGCAGTTTTAGCTGTGCGGCTAGCTGAGGTACTACCGGGAATGAAAGCTTCTCAATTCGGCTTTTTATTAGCAGCGGTAGGCGTGGGTATGGCAGTTGGGGCGGCAATTCTGGGTCAGGTGGGACATAGATTTTCTCATAATCAACTGGGTCTAATTGGTAATGCGGGGATGACGGGGGCTTTAATTGGGCTATCTCTGTTTACCCATCATTTATGGCTAACAGTGCTGTTTATTACCCTGTTAGGGGCATTTGCGGCGGTGGTGGGCGTACCGATGCAAACTACTATCCAGCAATCCACTCCCGAAGAAATGCGGGGTAAGGTTTTTGGTCTACAAAATAACGCGATTAATATCGCTCTGAGTTTACCCTTAGCCTTGGCTGGGGTGGCCGAAACATTTCTGGGTTTGCCGGCGGTATTTTTGAGTTTGGCAGGGTTAGCGATCGCAGGAGGTATCTTAACCTGGTATATTTCCCGTAGCAATACTAAAGTTAACCAAAGCTCACACATAACAAACCCTGATTGACCGGAATGCACATTGCTTGGCTTGGGAAAAAATTCCCTTTTTGCGGTAACGTTACCTACTCTCGTGAAATTACGAATGGCCTGTTAGACCGAGGATACCAGGTTAGTTTTCTGCACTTTGCCCAAGAAGCTGCTGAGTCTGACAGAACTGCTGATTCTTGGTTGTGGACTAATGATTGGGGACTTTTGGCCCGCGAGTGGGGACTGGGGAAAGGTAAGGTTTCTCCACCATCCCAAAAGACTCAATCGCCAATTTTTAATAGTGAAGCACGAATGGTGTGCGAAGTTCCCCTGCCATACCTGAAAAAGTGGCAAATTTATACTATTCCTACTTTCAAATCGAGAGATGTTTTAAAGAAGTCCCTGGAAAGACTGAAACCAGATTTAGTTCACGCTTCCCTGACGCTTTCTCTGCTAGATTTTTTTGTATTGCCAGAAGTTTGTGAAGAGTTAAATTTGCCATTGGTAGCCACTTTTCACCCGCCTTTTGACCGCAAACTTCGCAATTTAACATCGGGAACGCAACACCTGATGTATCAGTTATATGCTCCTTTTTTGGCTAATTACGATTGCACGATCGTCTTTTCTCAAATTCAAAGGGATATATTAGTCGAGTTGGGAGTCCCGGAGGAAAAGGTGGCAATAATTCCTAATGGAGTTGACTCGCTCAAGTATTCTCCAGGCCATTCGGCACTAAAATCTGAATTAAATGCCGATCGCGTTTTTGTCTACCTTGGCCGGATTGCGATGGAGAAAAATGTTGAATCGCTGTTGAAGGCCTGGAAAAAGGCAGAAATGGGCCCAGGTAGCGTGTTAGCGATCGTTGGGGATGGGCCAATGGCGGCTTCTTTACAAATGTTTTACGGGGAAGAAGACGGCATTATTTGGATGGGTTTTATTGAGGATGAGGAACGCCGGATTGAAATTCTCCGGGGTGCTGATGTGTTTATTTTGCCTTCTTTGGTGGAGGGTTTATCCCTGTCTTTATTAGAGGCGATGGCCTGTGGTTTGGCTTGTCTTGCTACGGATGTAGGTGCTGATGGGGAGGTTTTGGAGAATGGTGCGGGGGTGGTTTTGAATCCTCAACGGGTGAGTAGTCAGTTGCAAACGCTGTTACCACTATTTCGAGATCATCCTGAGTTGACTACATTATTGGGCCAGAAAGCTCGTCAGCGGGTGATCGATCGCTATACTTTATCGGGGAATATTTCTCAGGTGGAAAGCCTTTATGCTGATATTTTAGCACAACGGCAGGTTAAGAAGAAGGGTTTAGTGAGTTATTAGAGTAAGGAAGGTTATACCAATCCTCCAATAACCCACCTCTTTGAGAATATAAGCAATAGCCTCACCCGCCGCCAGAGTCAAATCGGGATTTTTACACTAGACTATAAAAACAGAAATCACCCAACTTCACAGCAGTCTAATGACTAACTCCAAAATTCTTCCCAAATTAATTGCATCCTGTCTGTGTTTCACTGTCCTTAGCAGCCTAACCGCCCAAGCTAACCCATTACCAACCACAGTCCCAGCAATTGCCCAAGCTGAAACAGCCGCCCCTACCGATAATATTGACCAGAAATTGCTCGGACAATGGGAGGCTACAGACCCATCTGGTCAGTCCTTCAGCTTCATCTTTGCCCCAGAAGGCAAATTATATCTAGTCGTCCAACCACCCCAAGGGGCCGCCCGCGCCAAAGAAATGAGATACAAAGTTGATGCCAAAAATCAACCAATGCACCTTGATGTCGGCCTCAGCGCCACTCAAACCGTAATGACCGTCTTTGAACTCACCGCCGAAGGTCTAATGCGCCTGCAATTGCAAGGAACGAAACCAGGCGACCCTAGACCCTCTGTTGTTAACGCTCAAGCAACTGTTTTTAAGAAAATTTCCGATACCGCAGCCTTACCAGAAAACACTCAGGTAATTGGTTTTTAAATAAATAACTTGTAGGGTGGGCGCTCGCGGCAAAAATCTGGTCACGATTCGCTAATATGGTTTCGGCGAGCTCCCACCTTACGTTTATTAAGTAAAAAGGGCGAATAGACTTAGCATCTAGATAGACTAAACCCGTCTGGGTGGGTTGAATTAGTCCGCGCAGGCGGACTTTGCCTGTATAGCCGCGATTTCCAATCGCCCGGTATATTTGATTTCATCCTTCAGGCAAGACACTGTTAAAATCCAGTTAAATTCCCATTAACTTTTGCTTTTAACCTTACATGAGTGATACAGTCCTAGACGTTCGCGACCTGCGGGTTCAGTTTCAATCTGCGGGCGCAGGCGAATCGCCTGTGCTAGTCAACGCTGTTGACGGCATCTCTTTTGAGGTGAAACGAGGGCAGACTCTAGGAATTGTCGGAGAGTCGGGGTCAGGAAAATCTGTCACTGCCCTCGCTGTCATGGGCTTAGTGCCGAGTTCATCCGCTGCTACCACTGGAGAAATTTGGTTTTCCTCCGCCAAGAGTGACGGCAAACAAGCTGTTACCTCTACACCTGTAAACTTGGTGCAACTCTTACCCAGAGATAGGCAACAATACCGAGGGAGCCAAATTTCCATAATTTTTCAAGAGCCTATGAGCTCGCTCAACCCCGTTTATACCATCGGGTTTCAATTAACAGAAGCAATTTGTCTGCATAAAAATGTTTCCGAAGTGGAAGCAAGGCGCGAAGCCGCATCATTATTACAAGAAGTAAAACTGTTACCCAGTGACGCAGAATTAAGACAAAAGTGCTTAGCAGAAAGCCAAGAGGGAAGCAAATTTGCAGACAACGATCGCGATTTAATGCAGTTAGTAAATCGCCAGAAACAGGCAATGCTAGACCGCTATCCCCACGAACTTTCTGGCGGTCAAATTCAGCGGGTGATGATTGCAATGGCAATTTCTTGTAATCCTACTTTGTTAATTGCCGATGAACCGACTACAGCTTTAGACGTAACAGTACAGGCAACTATCTTAGCTTTACTGCGGGAATTACGCGATCAAAGAGGCATGGCGATGATGTTTATTACCCACGATTTAGGGGTAATCGCTGAAATTGCTGACTCCGTAGCTGTAATGTATCGAGGTAAGATTGTAGAATACGGTGGCATTGAGCAAATTTATACTAATCCTCAACATCCTTATACTAAAGGTTTATTAGCTTGTCGCCCCAATCCTGAGCAACAAACGCTACGATTGCCAACGATTTCTGATTTCATGGAAGTTACGATTTCTGCTAGTGGTGAATTGCTAATTAAGGAAAAAGTTGGGAAAGTAGAAGAATATTTAAAGAGCGAAGAAAAAGTTAATCTTAAGCAATCAAACCCCTTACTTTCTGTTAAGAATTTGCGAGTTGGATTCCCGGTGTCGGGAATGTTTGGGGAAACAAAACGCTTATTTATGGCAGTAAATGATGTTTCTTTTGATGTTCAACCAGGGGAAACTTTAGGATTTGTAGGAGAATCAGGTTGTGGCAAATCTACTTTAGCTAGAGCTTTGTTACAATTGATTCCACTTACCAGCGGTCAAGTATTTTTTGAAGGTGAAGAAATTACACCCCCTAATCAAGCAAACTCTAAATGGCAATGGGCGCTCAACTATCGCCAAAATAGGCAATACGCTCAGAAGCTACAATGGTTGCGGCGCGATCTGCAAATTATTTTTCAAGACCCTTTTAGCTCTCTCAATCCTCGCATAAATATTGGAGATGCTGTGATGGAACCGATGATGATTCACGGTGCTGGTAAGAGTATAAAAGAGCGGCGAGATCGCACTGCTTATTTGTTAGAAAGAGTTGGGTTAAATCCTGACTTTATGCGTCGCTATCCTCACGAATTTTCTGGTGGTCAAAGACAGCGAGTTTGTATTGCTCGTGCTTTAGCTTTGAATCCTAAGTTTATTATCTGCGATGAATCGGTTTCAGCGCTAGATGTTTCGGTACAGGCGCAAGTTTTGAACTTGTTAAAAGAATTACAGGGGGAATTTGGATTGACTTATATTTTCATTTCCCACGATCTGAGCGTGGTCAAGTTTATGAGCGATCGGATCATGGTAATGAACCGAGGCAAAATAGAAGAAATTGGGCTAGCGGAACAAATTTATCGGCAACCGCAACAAGCTTATACGCGCCAATTAATCGCCTCTATTCCGAGTGGGAATTTGGCACAAATTCAGGAGAAACAAGTAAGAAGATAAACTCAGATTGCGTCAGTTTGATTAGCACTATACCTTAAATAGGAATTACGCAGGGGTTGAAAAAACTTGGGTTTGAGATTGCTAAGCCCTAACGGGCAGGCTACGCCAACGTTTCACTCGCAATGACAGAAAATGGTACAGAGTAGGTAAGTCCTATTAAATTTGTTACAAAGCTGGTGCAGTCTAGCTTTAATCTGGTAAATTTATTTTGAAGTAGCTTCTACTTTCTACATTTTCTAGATAATACTGCGAACAAGTGGTTAAATAATGACTGACTTAAATAAAAATACCGCTTCTGAATTAGACCTGGCTATTGTGGATTATGTAACAGCGCTGAACGAGTTTGAGCAAGAAGCACCCAAATCAGAAGGAAAAACTCTAAACGTCCTATTAGCTCGCGATGCCGTCGCCGTAGCTTTAAACTCACCAACTCAGTCTTCTGCGACAACTATAGCTAGTTTACTTCAATTAGATGAGCGGTTAAAAACACAAGCTGCCGCGATCGCAGAGGCGGGTAAATTAGAAGACTGGCGTAGTAGTTTGAAACCTCCAGAGTCATCCTGGTGGTGGTTTTTTCAACCAGCAGAGCAAGCACAATCCTGGGATCGTTTCGATGACCTCTGGAATGGGTTAAGCGTCCTCTGTATAACTGCGTTTGCTGCCTATATGACAAGCTTGATACCTAAATTTGCTGTGGGGGGGTTCGGCCTGCTGGAATCCTTTGGTATCATTGGCCCTAGCGGTTTGATGGCCTTGGCTTTGTCGAGTTTGCAAGGCGGAGGAGGAGAGAAAGTGATTAAGAATATGATGAATAAAGCGAGGATTCCCTCTCATTTACAGAGTGAATTTACCTTGGGAATTTCGGCTACGCTATTGCTAGGTGCGATCGTTGCTCAAGCCAACTTGCCTAAAATCGCTAACTCCTACTATCAGGAGGGACGCAAGTATTACGATCTAGGTCTATTGACAACAGCAGAGGAGAACTATAAACAAGCACTTAACCTCGCTCCAGACGATGACAAAATTAGCATTGCCTTGGGGGAAATTTATGAATCCGTAGGAGACATAGATCGAGCAGAAAAAATGTACAAAGATTCCTTAGAAAATGGGACTCCTTTAGCTTTTAACCACCTGGGGCGTGTCTATCGCCAGCAAGGAAATGCAGTGACAGCAGAAGCATTGTTTCGCATGGGTTTGCAGCGGAGCAACGATGACGCAACAAAATTTCAACTCCACAGAAATCTCGGATGGGCTTTATTAGACCAAAAAGAATATGGCAAAGCTGCTTTGGAACTAGAATCTGCGATCGCACTCGACAAAAAAATTAATAAGCGTCGAATCGGCGGCGGGATGGCGAATTGCCTGCTAGCAAAGGTACGAGAAATTCAGAAAAATAAAAAAAGAGAGCAACGAGAATGGGAGCATTGCAAAAAATTTGCTCGCCCGGAAACCCTCAATGAGTATCAATGGCTAGTTGAAGCTGCGCCAAAAGATATTGCCTCTACGGTTGATACTTCTTCAGTAGTAGCTGGTAAGGAAACACCAGTAACTCCACCAGTGACTCCACCAGTGACTCCAACTGTTACCTCCCCCTCTCCTAAGCCAAATACTACAAAACCCACTCCTTAAATTAAGTTGGTTAACAGTTAACTGTTAACAGTTAACTTTTGAAAACGGCTTTCAAGGCAAAATGTGGCAAAGCTAACATCCGCCGCCACCGCCAAGGTTCTTGATAAAGCCGATATAACCATTCCAAATGATTGTCACAGAAAAATGCAGGAGCGCGGGTTTTAACTCCTGCCCAAATATCAAAGCTACCGCCGACTCCAACCCAAATGGCTTGGGGACACAGGTGACGATTTTTGGCTATCCAAAACTCTTGACGAGGCACTCCTAAACCGACAAAAATGAGCTTTGGTTGTAACTCTTTGAGAGAAGTTTCTAACTCTATTTCTTCTGTTTCCGAAAGATAGCCATGCTGAGATGCGATCGCTAACCCATTTACTCGCCGTTGCCAATAATCTGCTGCTGCGATCGCGACTCCTGGAGAACCGCCATAGAAAAATACTGGTTCATTGGAACCCATTTGTCCAACTTGACGCAAGAGTGATTCTGCTAGCTCTATCCCCGGACACCTTTTGATGGTTTTACCTTTGAGCCGCAAGTAGAGGACAACGCCTGCTCCATCGGGAATCACAAGTTCAGATGAAGCGATCGCCTTAGCTAACTTTTGGTTGCGCTCTGCTAGCATTGCCATTTCAGCATTCAGCGTTACGACATGACTGCCGAGGCCTTGATGCGATCGCGACATCAACCAGCCTGGGTAGTCATCCAATATGTGGACGGGTTGTCCCAGCACTGGAAATTGTGGGAGCTGGTAATCCATAATTCTATATTTTATCTATCTACTAAGTTAGGCTACCCGATCGCGGCAATCAAGGCTAGTCTGCTATTCTGCTTCTCTCTGCCACTGCTGCCAAAGATCGAAAGCATTAAACCCCCTATACTGCAAGTAATTTAAGACCTTTCCCTTAGTTTTCGGGTCAACTTTTCTCCAGTCCTCGATCTTGTATTTCCGCATTACCTTAGCTTTGAGCTCATTGAGTTTTTCCTCCTCTGCGCTCTCTGTTTCTGGGTATTGTTGAGCCCACACTTCTTCAAATAAATCACCATCAATTCCTTTTTCCCTGCACTTGCGCTTGACTACAGATTTACCATATTTACCGCTAGATGAGGTAATTAGGCTAGTAACCAAGCGTGAGTCAGACTGATAGCCAAGATTTTGAAGTTCTGCGATCGCATTGAGAATGTCTCCGTGCTCAAAACCCTTTTCGTGCCCCTTTTTGTTAAGTTCAGAGGTGCTGTAATCCTTGCGACCCAATAGAAAATAGAAATAGTCCAGACAGTTCATCGGGAGCCAATTTTTAGATGTTAGATTTTAATATTTTAGCTTGACAAAACTAAGGTTTGGGCGTATTACATCACCCCCATAGCCCACAAGCACGGATTTTAGATTTTAGATTTTAGGTTGATTCTACTTCTGGAGGTTGACAGGGAAAGCGGAAAGGAAAGCGCAAGGAAAGTTTTCCTGATTTTCCTTCCCCTAGCCCTGATGACTTCCTCTTGCTTGAACAAAGACCAAGTAAATTTGTCCTGCTGAGTCAGCCTGTTTGCGGATTTTTAGATTGGCAATTTTAGGTTTACCTGCTTGGCTGGGGACGTTTGCCACCGCAGGCAAATGCCGGCAGATCGGAGATTTTGGACAGTCACTTTTCGATTTGTTCCACTGATTCGTCATCGGGGTGCAAAACTAAATAATCCAAAACCCCCAAGCCAAAATTTACTGTCGGCAAGGTCGCATAGCCGTCCCGATTGGGAGCAGCAAGACTGATATTTTCTCCCTTGTAAAGCAACTAAGACTTACGCCCTCAGCCAGCTTATCAACGGTATGAAAAGGCTTTCAGGCTTTAAGCCGACTATCCGCATCACAATTTTCGTGTCAGTACGGAAGTCTCAGCAACATTAGCTAAACATAGAGGAACTAGGGATATAAACTGTGGTTGGAGGAGCAAGTGAGGGAGTAGATTTACACTTCCCTAGCCTTTATTCTTCTCCATCCTCTTCATCACCCTCGTCATCGGTTCCAATGTCAGTCAGGTCGCCATCAATCTGAATCAAGCGGATGTGCTTGTAGCCCAATTTGATCTCAAACTCGTCCCCTGGCTTTAGGCCCATCTCTTTCGTATAATTGGCTCCAATAACAATTGAACCATTTTTGTGGACGCTGGCTCGATAACTAGCTTCACGACCGCGACCATCAGCTTTGCTTTTCTCTAGCTCGATGCCTTTAGCAGCTAATACAGAGTCGTAAAACTCCGCTAAGTTGATGCGAGTATCGCCGCCTTTGCTGACTGTGTAGTAGCCGCAGAGTTTGGCTAGTTCACGCCGGGGCAAATCGCTGCCTTTGATTTTTTGAAGCAGAGCTTTTCCTGTTAAAGGTGCTGTAGCTGTTTCTACCATTGAGAATACCTCGTGAATTTGGGTTTACTATATTAATTAGAACACATTACACACAATTTATTTCACATTCTTTTTGTGCGGGAAAGTCTTATTACCACTTTTCTTGGAATTTCCAGGGCTTTTATTTCGGTTGCGATGTGCTGGTAAGGATGAATTTTATCTTTACTCCTTGCGTCCAAAATCGAAATAGATCGATCGTTTTATCTCAAAAGCAAAAATTTTCCCAACAGCGATCGCATTTTTCCTACGCTCAAACTGTCTCTTCTGTGGCTAAGGATTGCATTCACACTACCACTAAAAAAATCGCATATCATAAACCAGACATAATGTCAAGCAAAAAAACAGCAGTAGCTCATTGCTAGACGAGTAGCCTTCAGGCGCTATCCTAAGTGATAAGGCTAGTTTCAGAAAGGTTTGGATAATGTTTACACCAACTCTATTTGATATTCCCAGGAATTTATCATTTCTGATAGGTGCAGTAGATGCCGATCGCTCTCTATTAGGGATTGATACTCTATCGGAAAACGCGGCAACGATTATCATTGTGTTGATTGCCCTTGGGATTTTGGGTTGGGGGTATTACCGAGCCGTACCTTTCGGCAAACTAGGGATTTTAGCCTGGTTGCAGTCGGTGTCGCTGATGACTCCCTGGCTGTTATTCTTTGGTTTGTTCGGGGTCGGGATTTACCTCAACCTGGCTGGCATTTTATTAATGCTAGTGGCTTCTACGGGATTGTACATTTACTTGGGGAAAAAACTACGGGCGGCTGGTGAAGATGCCTTGCTGCGATCGCGGGCTGAAAAAATGGTGACATCCGCCGATACACCCCCAGATGTCTCCAATCCAGAACCAGCAAAGACAGAGGTAAAAATAGCCCTAACTGAACAACCAGAACTCGTTCCTATCCCCCCTGAAGACTTGAAGGCAATACAAGGCATTTTCGGTATAGATACGTTTTTTGCAACTGAAACTATTCCCTTTCAGGACGGCGTAATTTGCAAAGGTAACTTGCGGGGAGATCCAGAATTAGTCTATGGGCGGATGTCAGCGAGTTTACAGGAAAGATTAGGCGATCGCTACCGACTATTTTTAGTAGAAAATACTGACGATCGACCTGTAGCGATTATTTTGCCCAGCAAAAATGACCCCCAACAAACTACAATCTCCCAAAAAATTCTCTCTGTGGCGCTGATGGCGGCTACCGTTGCCACTAGCTTAGAAACAGGTGGGTTATTACTTGGATTTGACTTCTTTAGCGAACCGATGCGCTACCCAGAAGCCTTGCCGATCGCAGTCGGAATTTTGGTAATTTTAATCGCTCACGAAATCGGACACCAAGTGCTCGCTAAGCGCCACAATGTCCGCTTTTCTTGGCCATTTTTCATTCCCACTTGGCAAATTGCCTCTTTTGGTGCAGTCAACCGCTTCGAGTCAGTATTACCTAACCGCAAAGTCCTCTTTGATGTCGCGATCGCAGGGCCAGCAGCAGGAGGAATTGTTTCCCTGGCAATGCTGATCGGTGGTTTTTTACTTTCTCATAAAGGCAGTTTATTTCAAATTCCCGCTGATTTTTTTAAAGGCTCAGTTTTAGTAGGAACATTGGCGCGGGTAGTTTTGGGAGATGCTTTGCAGCAACCCATAGTAGATGTGCATCCGCTAGTAGTAATTGGGTGGCTAGGTTTGGTAATTACAGCAATTAATTTGATGCCAGCTGGACAATTGGACGGGGGGCGAATCGTCCAGGCAATTTATGGCCGTCAAATTGCAGGGAGGGCTACGTTTGCAACCTTTGCAGTATTGGCGATCGCATCGCTAGTAAATCCTTTAGCATTGTATTGGGCGGTCGTGATTTTGATTGTGCAGCGCAACTTAGAACGACCGAGTTTGAATGAACTCAGCGAACCTGACGATGCCCGTGCGGCTTTGGGTTTGTTAGCTTTGTTTTTGATGATTGCCACGCTTTTGCCTTTAACTCCAGCTTTGGCAGGACGTTTAGGCATTGGCAGCTAAATTGTTAACAGTTAACTGTTAACTGTTAACTGTTAACTGTTAACAATGGGTGTAAAGTTATGAGTAATAATCTTCCTGCGGTTTTATTAATTCTTGATGTTGATGTGGTGATGGGTAGCAATTCCCAAACATGGCAACAATATGCCAAGGCGGGAAGTTGTTATGTCCCGGAAGTGGTGTTTGAGGAAATGGAATTTCTGGCAGATGAGGCGGATAGCGATCGCGAAAAACTAGCTAGAGAATTTCTGCGATTTTTCCCCGCTAGCGGTTGGGCCGTGACAGATGCTTTAGAGACTCATCCCAATTTAGAACCTGCTGTTGGCGGAAATCAAAGCAAACATACGCGGATGGTAGTTGCGATCGCTCAATGCGTTTACGGTTTTGCTCTCGAAAACCCAGAATCCTTAGTGGTTTTTGTCTGCAATAACCAGCCACTATTGAAGCGGATGCAAGCTTTGAACGTGGGAAACCTTTGCGGAATTACGGCGGCGATGCTGTCCCAGTGGGCAAAAAGAGGCGAACAACCAATGCCAGTAACTCAGCAATTGCAAAATTTGATGCGATCGCAAACTTCCAAGAAACCGTCGCAGCAGACTCGTTTGCAGACTGGAAATACTTCTTTCAGCAAAACGGATATGTCTACTGGCAAATTGCCAACACGAAGCGGCAAAACAGATATGTCTACTGGCAAATTGCCAACACGAAGCGGCAAAACAGATATGTCTACTGGCAAATTGCCAACGCGAGGCGTTTCTACAATGAAACCAACGGGAGGCACAACTGGTATGAGCAAAACAGGTGCTTCTGGTAGTACATTCAGCAAAACAGATTCTTCTAGAGGTCGTCCAGCATCGCGGCAAAAAACATCAGCATCGAAGCGCCATGATGATGAACTTCAATATGAGGGGATGAATTATCGACCAAAGATTATATCTGCCCCTAAAGGCCCTGGTATTTTATCTCATTTAATTAATGGATTGGGAGCCTTATTTTTCTTGACTTTAGCAATTGGAATTGCGTGGCGAGGAGTTCAACCTGAGAGTTTCAATCAGTTTTGGCAGCAAAAAGTGGTGCCTGTATTACCACAGCAGGTAAAGCAGTTTGTGAAATAGACTTACAAACGCCTCACGTAACGCCGCCATCTTGG
>NZ_JARFTR010000001.1 GCF_029167235.1 Kamptonema sp. UHCC 0994
TCTAACTTGCTACGTCCTCGGTCACTACGACCGTTGCGTTCTTGAAATGTTGAATGCCGCAAGTACCGGAACACGGTAGTGCAACCAATACCTAATTTTTGGGCAATTGCTTTTCCTGATAAACCTTAGTTCGGGAGCGATCGCGTGATACTATTTCTACACCGGGATGTTCTTTTAACCAATCGGCTAGGGTTTCGGCTTCACGATCTTTGAGAATGGCTATGGGTTGACTTTTTTCAAGGTCAACTAATATAGAGCCATAGGTGTGGCGTTTACGAAAAGCAAAGTCATCAACTCCCAGAATTCTAGGGGTTTGAATTGGCGCTAGGGGAATTCTACGCACTAAGTTTAATAGAGTATTGCGACTTACTTTGAAGCCGAAATATTGGCTTAATCTAACTCCGGCATTCCCAGCTAAAGATAAACCAATAGCTGTTAAATGTTGAGTTAATCGTTGCGTTTTTCTTGCCCAGGTTGCTGCTATATCTGTAATTCTTTCCGCAAATATGCGGCGCTGACATCGGGGATTGATACAGAAAAACTTTCGGACATTTAACTGTAAAGTGACTCGGAAATTCGCCCAAGATAAATCACTTAATTTTCGTCTGTATTGGCTGTGAATGCGATGACTTACTGCTAAACAAACCGGACATCTGACTGGATTTTGGACAGAAGTGACATTGACTGCGATCTGAGTTGCTGTTTTGTCCAACTCCCAGCTATTTAATTGTAAAATTTCGGGGCTGGGTAGTAAACTGGGAATAATTTCTGCAAATGTAATGTTCATTTAGAGTGCTTAATAACACTCAATTATAAGAGGGTTGAAGAATTATTTGGTGAGTACATTTCAATATTAGATGAGTGACTGGGTGGTATTGACGATCGCTTGCAGTTGGCGAGCGCTACTCTGACATATCTACATGGGTCACAAAGATTACGGAGGTAAGGCGCACAGGCAAGGAGTATTGCGATCGCTACTCTTGAAATCACTTGGATGGACTTCGTTTTTGAGCAGGGCAACCTCAGCCGGGATAATATGAGTTTGATGCGATCGCCATTCGGCATTGGTTCGGATCACCAAAAGTTGCCAAGACCCTTAATTTGGTCTGAAGTTTTGATTCAGTTTCATTTAATGTGGTCTCGAAAAAATCCTATCCATTGACCCATTTAGCGTCATTAATCCTACTACTTTTTTTAAGCTGATTGCTCCGATAACAGTGACTTTTGCACCCCGATCAAATGGTTTTAAATCGTAAACTCTACTACCATACCTTGAACGTGCGTGGGTTCGTGTCAACCCCAATAGAACGCCCATTTTATCCAAAAAAACGAGGTTGTTCGGGTCGATATTTTTGTACAGTAACAAGTTATTTGTCACTGATAAGTTTAGAATATATCTTGACAAAAACTTCAAAGCCAAATTGTAGGAGGAATTCATAAAATGCCTCTACAGAGTAGGTTTTAAAATTTGTTCTATGTAATTCACCCGATTGGGTGAGTCAAAGGCATGAGGTGCGATCGCAACGCGAAGTCATAACATTGATAAAATCAAAATCAATAGGAATTTGTAAATTGAAAGTTTTTAGTACCCTTGAACCCCAACGAAGGCGTAGCCTTCAAATGTTATTCATTGCAGGTCTATTATTTTGGTCTAGTTTGGGTTCCTTACTACCAACTTTGCCGCTTTACATCCAGTCTGTCGGCGGTACAAATCAGCAAATCGGCTTAGTCATGGGCGCTTTTGCCATCGGACTATTGCTATCACGACCCTGGTTGGGGACGATGGCTGATACTAGAGGTAGAAAACTGGTATTACTTGTGGGTGCGTTAGTAGCAGAACTCGCACCAATGGGCTATTTATTTGTGACATCAATCCCTTTGTTGCTAGTAATCCGGGCTTTTCATGGCATTAGTATCGCCGCTTTTAGCACTGGTTATAGTGCCTTGGTGACAGATTTATCACCAGAAGGACGTAGGGGAGAATTAATCGGCTATATGAGTTTGATTACTCCGATTGGCATCGCTATTGGGCCGGCTATAGGCGGATATTTACAAGCTTGGGTGGGTTATACACCTTTGTTTATGATGTCTTCCATTTTCGGAATGTTGGCTTTAATCTTTACTTACCAGGTTTGGGAACCAGGTTATATAGATGCTTCAAAGATTAATCAAAAATCTAAAATTCAAAGTCCAAAATCTAATGAGATTTTGTCTTATTTTCAAATGCTTTGGAGTCCCCGCGTTCGCATTCCCGCTTTAGTTTTGGTGTCCGTTGGTTTGGTATTTGGAACTTTGAGTACATTTATGCCTTTGTTTTTGCAGCAGACAAAGGTAAATTTAAATCCAGGACTATTTTACTCGATGGCTGCGATCGCCAGTTTCGCTATCCGCTTACCTACCGGCAAAGCTTCCGATCGTTACGGTCGCGGCATCTTTATTACTGGCGGCTTGGTCTGCTATGCTCTTTCTATGGTAGTTATGTGTACCGCCAACAGCAGCAATGCCTTTTTGCTAGCAGCCTTGTTTGAAGGTATTGGTGGCGGAACTGTGGTTCCCATGATGGTAACGCTAATGGCGGACAGGTGCGAACCTCACGAACGAGGTCGTCTTTTCTCCTTATGTGTTGGTGGGTTTGATTTGGGAATTGCGATCGCAGGCCCTATACTAGGCTTGGTTGCAGAGTATCTTGGCTACAGAAATATGTTTGCGATCGCCTGCATACTCGCTATCTTCGCTACAATCCTGTTTATCACCAAATCAAGCAAAGATTTACCCCACTCTCTAAGGTTCTCCCTCGGTCAAGGTAAAGATGTCTACGCGCTGAAAAATTAAAAATGTAAAATTAAAAATTGAAAGACAATTAAAATTGTTTTCGCCATTTTTAGTTTTTCATTTTTAATTTAAAACGGGCTTGGAGGGATTCGAACCCCCGACCTCATGGTCCGTAGCCATGCACTCTATCCACTAAGCTACAAGCCCTGGTTGATTTCAGATTTTGGATTTTTCAATCTACAAATCTTTTTCGCACCAAAATTAATAGTAACACAACTTCCAAAATGACGCAAGACCTCCAGCAAAATTTTTCTAAATTGCCCACAGAGACTCAACTAACTCATCTAGACGAACGCGGGGAAGCCCAAATGGTGGACGTTTCAGCCAAAACCCCCACCCTCCGCCAAGCCGTAGCCGCCGCCCAGGTGCGAATGTTACCGGAGACATTTGCCGCAATTCAAGCTGGTAATGCCCCCAAAGGCGATGTCTTGGGAACCGCAAGACTCGCTGGCATCATGGGGGCTAAGCAAACTGCCCAATTGATTCCCCTTTGCCATCCCTTGCCCCTGCAAAAAATAGAAGTACAAGTCACACCAGATGCCGAGTTGCCGGGGTATCAAATTCGCGCCGAGGTCAAAACTAAGGCGGAAACAGGTGTGGAAATGGAAGCTTTGACGGCAGTTTCGGTGGCCGCGTTGACGTTGTACGATATGGCGAAAGCTTTAGAAAAGTCAATCCAAATAGAATCGATTCGATTGGTAAGTAAGACAGGTGGTAAATCTGGGGATTTTGTTAATAGTTAATAGTTAACAAGAGTTGATTTAATTTTCCACTGCGATAGCCCTCCAAGTCTAGCGTCACATAAACAAAACCAAACTCCTGAAATATTGTCACAATTTCCGGCAAATCTGCACTCAATACAAACTCCTTAATTTCCTCTGCTGGTAACTCAATCCTCGCCGTATCTCCCTCGGATCTTACCCGCAGATTCTTTAATCCCAACTGCCGCAAATACTTCTCAGCACGCCCTACCCTTTGCAACTTCAAAACCGTGATTTCTTCACCGTAAGGAAAACGCGAACTTAGACAAGGTTGTGCCGGTTTATCCCACCAAGGTAAACCCAATTTTTTTGCCAATTCCCGCACCTCTAATTTAGTAACATTTACTTCTGCTAAAGGCGATCTCGCACCCCTTTCCTTCGCTGCTTGAATCCCTGGACGATAATCTTTTAAATCATCAGCATTAACGCCATCCACTACATAAGCATAACCTCGTTCAATTGCTAGCGGTTTCAGCGTATCATGTAGTTCGCTCTTGCAGAAATAACACCGATTAACTGGGTTAGAAGTATAATTAGGATTTGCCATTTCCTGAGTTTGTACTTCTTCATGGGCAATCCCAATTGATAAGGCTTGAATGCGGGCATCTTCCAAATCTTCTGGCAATAATGATGGGGAAACTGCTGTAATAGCTAAGGCACGATTTCCAAGGACATCGAAAGCAATTTTCGCTACTAAGGTGCTGTCAATTCCACCAGAGTAGGCAATTAATGCCCGATCCATCTGTCTAAATAGACTTTGTAGTTGTTCGAGTTTTTCTATTAACATAATTTGACGATCGTTTCATTATCCTCTCTCTTCTATTATGCCTTAAAATTCCCGCCGCGAGAAGACTGCGGTCGCAATTGATAACAGCAGCACTATGTACAGCAAACCATAGCCAGCATTAGTGATTAAAGCAACTATATGCGGCACTTGACCGTAAATAGCATCATTTCTTAGATTTAGCCGCGCTAAGTCGGGCAAAACCAGATACAGCCCCATCATTAGTTGCTCAATTGCAGGGTTTTTAGTTAACTTACCTAATGCTACTAAATCGCGGGTTGAGTGCCCCATTAAATAAACTCCAAAGGTTAGTAAAGTTGCCAGTAGCGAACTGGTAAATACGCCAAAGAGAATCCCTAATGCTGTTAGTAAGGACAACTCAATCCAGACAAAAAATGTGGCAATTAAAATGCTTCCTAATGGATAAGAAATTTGACTAAAGCTTAGGATAGCTATATAAATAATAGTCATGCTGGCTACGAGTACAGCCAGGACTATAGATAATCCTATATGCTTACCAACAATCAATTCTGACCGCGAAATCGGTTTAGCAACTAAAACATAAACTGTCCGCTTTTCGATTTCCTTATTAACAAGTCCAGTGGAGACAAAAACTGTAACAATTAAGCCCAAAACTCCAATAGCAGCAATGCCTATATCTAAGATAATTTTTCTTTCTGCTGTTGCCGCTAGTTCTGGGATAAACCGCACCGCTGCCCCCATTAACACCGCAAAAAAAACAATTAGGTAAAGAACGCGATCCCGAATCACTTCCCAAAAAACATTAATAGCAATAGTGACCATTCTACTCAAATTCATACTTTGTTTACTCCTTTTATCTGTCTATTCTCATAGTAGGATTATATATCTTAATGGGGTTACAGTTGACGGTTGCTCGATTTGACACCTTCGCTACCCCACAATCTTTACTCAGGGTATATCCTCCCGGTTTGGCACTAGGGCCGCGCCATATAGCTAACCATTGTATTCTATAAAGAGACTGTCCTTGGATTACGCGAGTTTCTATATCCCATTTAGAGTTTTCTGCGAGAGGAGAGAGATTTTTAAACATTTCATTTCGCATAGAAACTTTTTTTCGGCTCACAGCTATTAGCCATTTTGCCACTGTATCCCAGGATTTTTTTCGAGTTTTGATTATTAGCTGATTCTCCATTAACTTGAGCATAATTATTCCTCTAGAATTATTGATGGATTGCTTCTTAAAATTGACGACAAAACCACTATTGGTAAAATCATCTGCTAATAAGCTTGGATATTCTTTTAGCCAATCTTGAATTATAAAATGAAATGCGAGAAAACAAGTTATGAGGGTATGACTCAGAATTATGACTAAGAATATTGGGCGGACTAATGGGGGAGAAGGTTGCAGTTTTGCACCGGAACTAATAAATTTAATTATAACAGCAAGACATACTGAAATCAAGGGCCAAAAGATGACTGCTAAAGATTGGGAATCGCGAGTCAAATTTTCTGATAAAAACCAGCTAATTAATGCTCCTGTAATCCAAGGACTAAGAGGAATTCCATAGATTATAAATGGATTCTGACTTGTCCGCCAACCAATCCCAATTATTAAAAATAGCCAGCTACAATCAGCTAGAGTATTCTTGAGGGGTGGATTCTTGATTGCTAAGGCTGAGAAGAGGAATAAAAATAGGCTAATTAATATAGGTGTTTTCCAATGTAAAACTTGAGGTGGAAGCAACAGTTTTTGTAAGATTACATTAATCTTAATAAGATTTCTCATGTCACCAATAGTCCTGGAAGTATTAAAACTACTTAATTTAACCGTCAACTATTAACTGTTAAATTTTAACCGTCTTCATTTGCTTTCTAGATATAAGACTAGCAGAATGGCGCAATGACTGCAAGTATGTGCTATTAAAACTACACCCGCTTGAGTGAATACTTGAGCAAATTTTTTATGGCGGTGGCCAAGTGTACTACTTTTCTTTGGTGCTGAAACAGCTAATTTTTTTTGATTGACTTGCAAAAGAAGTTGTAATATTTCTAAGCCCTTCCATTTTCCTAAAAAAGAGATAGTATAAATTAGAAATGCGCCTACAATTAATAGGACAGAAATAGGATTCCACTGTCCTAATAGGATATACCCCATGAGCAGCTCTAATTCGTTTTTTGATAGAAAGCTTTCCCAAATAAAAAAAATCAACCAACCTATACAGGTTGAAAATAAATTAATTACTGCTGCATATTCGACGCTGGTTTTGGGATTGAGTATTAGGAATTTTTGAAAGAACCATGATTCTATTGCGATCGCTAACCACAAAATTAAAATTTGAGATAAAACAGCACGCAAGGGTAAAACAGTGGGAAACATGATGAGGAAGGAAGAAGGAAGAAGGAAGAAGGAAGAAGTTAGACTTGTGGAGTGGCGATGCCATAATCTATATAGTACATGATAGTAGATGAAACAAAGTTTAAGTAGATAAAGTTTTAGTCCTCTTTAGAGGACTTTAGCTATTAGACGGGGGTTTTAAGCCCTGGCGGGTGCGACTGAAAAGCGATCGCCTCTATAATTAGTAATTAGAGCTAAAAATTTCTCCCCTATGCAGCTACCTGATTTAAGTAAGATTCAGACGCGACTTGTCACTTGTGGCGGTATTGTAGTAGCCGGAACATTATGCCCTCTGGGAATTGGGGCAATGGCAGCGGCTGTTGCTAGTGGCATTGTTGCTAATGATTTGGTGGCACATCATTTAAGCCACATCTCGACGCGGTTGCGGAATGCAGATGAAAAGTTAGCTAACCATGACTTGACTCATGCAGTGGGATTAGCGATCGCGCTGATTATCCAATCCTTTGCTGAAGCTGACATTTATCCTAAATATAAAAAAGACCTTGAAGCCCTGGCAAAAACCGCTGTCAAAGCTTGGCAAAATATCGCTGAAGCTACGAAAGGCACACGGGATGATGATTTTGCCCAAATTCAAGATGAAGAGATTTCAGCCCTATTTTCTCAGAAATCAGAGGAGTTTTTTAAGCAGCCAGTTTTGACGTTAGATGCTTGGAAATCTCTTGTTAAAGACTGGTTGAGTCGAGAGGCGAATAGGCATTTACCTGAAGATGTAGTTAAGGAATTGGCGACGCAATTACAGACTAAATTTACTTTAGCTTTGCGAGAAGTTCTCAAACAGGATTTTGAATCGGGAGGAAAGGCGTTTGCAGGTTTAACACTGTCGATGTTGGGGGAAATTAATGCCACTCTCAGGGAACAGCAAAAACTGATAACAAATTATCAGGGTAATAATTCTCAAAGTAGGGACACGGCATTGCCGTGTCCCTACCCGTTATCTGATGATGTCCAGATAGCAATTCAGCAAGTAGAAACCTTGAGTCAAGATTTATCTGGAATTAATTCCAGTGTTGAAGAGATTAAGATAAATGCCGAGCAAAATTTCCAGCAGCTAGGGAATCAGATTAATTCTGGGTTTGCCGAACTCCTCCGAGAATTGGGTTTGACGGAAGAGAGAATTAAGGAAGTTTTGCGGGAACTTAAGGCAGAAATGCAGTCATGGTTTCAGCAGGTAATAGATGGACAAAAGACTTTAATAGAAGGACAAAAAGAGATTAAAGACGCAATAGAGAGTGGTAACGAAAAAATTTTGATAATCCTAGAAGGGATGCGTGGTGAAAAGCCAGTAGAAGGAGGTTCAATAAGTTTCAGCGATCCGCCGCCAACTATTACCAATTGGCAAGGAAGAATTGAGGAAATCCAACAACTTACAGACTGGTTGAATGATGACAACAATCAATTTATCGGCATTGTCGGTTTAGGGGGAGTTGGCAAATCGACTCTGGCGGCCAAGCTATATGTAGAAACTCCGGGATTTGAGGGGAAATTCTGGGCAGATGTCAGCCAAAAACCGTCTTTTTCAGTTTTAGCGCGGCGCATATTGAAGGAGTTTGGAAAATCCCCAGGAATAGTTGAGCAAATTGAGGAATCTCGGCTGGTGGAAGTGGTGGTAAATTGTTTGCGGGAAGGGCGATTTTTACTGGTAGTTGATAACTTAGAAACGCTGCTGCAAGCGGGTGGCGGATGGCAAGATTCAGTTTATAAAGCGTTTTTTACTCGCTGGATCGAATGTGCTGGTAAGAGTGAAGTTTTGGTGACAAGTCAAGAAATCCCTGACTTATATCAAGTGAATCCCTGCTGGGTGGAGTTAAGGGGAATTAAGCCAGATGAAGGGATGGCATTATTAAAAAGTTTGGGGATTCAAGGGACTGATGCAGAATTGCGGGAGTTTGTCGAGAAGGTAGCAGGTTATCCCTTATTATTAAAGTTAGTCGCGGGTTTCCTGAATGATGAAGTGGGGAAAAATGCCAAAATTACCGACTTGAAAGATTTTGGTTTAGCAGATTTAAGTCTGTTGATGGCCGATGAGCGAATTAAAGGGATACATCGGCAAGAAATGGTGCAAGTTGTGGTGGTTTTGGATGCGAGTTTCAACCGCCTTACCGAGAAGTTGCAGCAGCTTTTATTGGCTGTGAGTGTTTATCGGCAAAGTTTTGATGTAACAGCGGCTAATGGGTTGATTGATGAGGAAGTTTCTGTACAAGAGTTGAGAGATTTGGCGAAACGTTCTTTGTTACAGGAGGAAAGAATTAATGGAGAGTGGCGGTTTAAGTTTCAACCGTTGATTGCGGCTTATGCTAGGCAAAAAGCGGGGGATTTGACAGAGGTACATAAAAGGGCGATCGCTTATTATGATAGTAGGAAAAAAATTAAGCAGGAATGGCAGACTTTAGAGGATGTCAGAGAGTATCTGGAAATCTTTTATCATTGGTGTGAGTTGGGAGACTATGTTAAAGCTTTTGATACGATTCGTGGTGGTAGCTATGATGAGTGTGTAGGCTATTTTTTGGATTTACGCGGTTATCACCAAATCCGTGTCGAACTATTTGATCGCTTAGTTAAAAATTGGCAACCCCAAGACAGAGAAGACAGACGATTTTTGGCTTCTCTTACTTCTTTAGGTGGTGCTTACAACTGCCTCGGAGAATACCAGCAAGCCATACAGTTCTATCAGCAATTTCTGAAACTTGCACGGGAAACCCGAGATCGCCAATGTGAAGCGATTTCCCTCGCCAATTTAGGTAATGCTTACTACTCCCTCGGAGAATATCAGCAATCCGTACATTTCCTTCAGCAATCTCTGGAAATTGCACACGAAAACCTCGATCCCCAGGGTGAAGCTATTTCCCTCAATGGTTTAGGCAATGCTTACCACGCCCTCGCACAATACCAGCAAGCGATACATTTACTTCAGCAATCTCTGGAAATTTCACGGGAAATCTGCGATCACCGGGGTGAAGCGATTTCCCTCGGCAATTTAGGTAATATTTACTACTCTCTCGGAGAATATCAACAAGCGATAGAATCTTATCAGCAATATCTGGAAATTGCACGGAAAATAGGCGATCGCCAAGGTGAAGCTAATTCACTCAATAATTTAGGCAATGTTTACAACGCCCTCGCACAATACCAGCAAGCCATACAGTTACTTCAGCAATCTCTGGAAATTGCACGGAAAATAGGCGATCGCCAAAGTGAAGCTCATTCTCTCAATAATTTAGGCATTGCTTACAACGCTATCGCACAATACCAGCAGGCGATACAGTTCCTTGAGCAATCTCTGGAAATTTCACGGAAAATAGGCGATCGCCAAAGTGAAGCTTCTTCCCTCGGCAATTTAGGCATTGCTTACAACTCCCTCGGAGAATACCAGCAAGCAATAGAATCTTATCAGAAATCTCTACAACTTGCACGGGAAATGGGCGATCGAGGGGGTGAAGCTATTTCCCTTTATAATTTAGGCAATGATTACTACTCCCTCGGAGAATACCCGCAAGCGATAAAATCTTATCAGCAATCTCTGGAACTTGCACGGGAAATCCGCAATCGAAAAAGTGAAGCTCTTGCCCTCAAAAATTTAGGCAATACTTACAATACGCTCGCACAATATCAACAAGCGATACAGTTACTTCAGCAATCTATAGAAATTTCACGGGAAATCCGCGATCGCTCTGGTGAAGGTGGTTCTCTGTGCAATCTTGGCAATGCTTACCGATTTTTAAAGGAATACCCGAAAGCAATTGATTATTATCAGCAAGCACTGCGAATTTTACGAGATATCGGGCATCGTGAGTTTACAAGCAATACTTTGATGGGTTTAGGTAATACTTACCAGTTAACAGGTCAATTTGAGCAAGCGATTGAGTGCTATCAGGAGTTACTACAAATCAAACGAGAGAGCGGCGATGATCGCAAAGGTGAAGCTAATTACCTTCAAATCTTATCACGTCTTTATTTTCAGACTGGCCAAATTAAAGAAGCACTTGCAGCCTCTTCCCAAGCAAGCGAGATATTAATGGAAATTGGGAGATTTCCAGATGATTTGTTTTTACCCAAGTGTATAAAATCAGCAATTAAATTTGGACAACAAGGTAAATGGCAAATTGCCTTGTGCTTTGTTGCGGGGTTGATAGCCTTTCCCTTTGCCCTAGTTTGGATTTTAGGTTGTATAATGTGGTGGCAAATATACGCTAAACTGAATCGACATTGAAGTAAAATAAAACATCTCCACATATTTTAAGCTATGAACACAAAACTCATTGAATCCCTAGTACCAATCATCGAGACACTCTCGGAAGAGGAGCAATTGCTAATAAAAGCCAAATTATTTAGTAACATTCCCTATCCTTCAACTTCGGAAATAACCCAGTTAGCCCAAAGTGGAGGAGCGTTTCAATTCCTGCACGATGAGCCTGATATTTACACACTTGAAGATGGAGAACCAATAATGATCGCAAAACTCATTAACAAACAACTAACAACTAACAATTAACTACTAACAATTAACCACTAACAACTTTAAAGAGGTGAAATAAAATGACACTTGTACTACCGAACCTAAAAGAAAAACAAATGGGTCAAGTTCTCACCACAATAACTGTCACCAATCGCATCGATAAAGTTCTCGCCGATCGCGGCTTCATTTCCCCCGATGAAATTCGCACTCTCACCCTCGATCAAGTCCTAGTTGATACGGGTGCAACTTTACTCTCCTTACCTGCTAAAATTATCAGTCAACTAGGTTTAATTCAAGTAGGAGAAAGAGATGTAGAAACATCTGCTGGCATCAAAAAAGGTCGAATTTTTGCCGATGTCCAACTTTTTGTAGAAGGGAGAGAAGGCAGATTTGATTGTTTAGAATTGCCAGAAGGAGTGAACACGGTTTTGTTAGGTGTCACTCCCTTAGAAATATTAGGTTTAGAACCAGATTTGAAAAATCAACGGCTGCGGGTATTGCCGATGAATGAAAAGCAAACATATTTGATGGTATAATATTAAATATTGGGCGATTGAAATCGCTGCTACACAAGCAAAGTCCGCCTACGCGGACTGTAAAAATTAAACCCGCGTAGGCGGGTTTCGTCTGTGTAGACGCGGTTTCAACCGCCGAGTCTAAAAAGGCTATGAACTTTTTATTCCCCTACTTTCTCTATAGCTTTCGGCTTAATTCCCCGCAAACGATAAGCTGTGACAGGATTGCTAAGAATGCGTTCCTCAAAAGCATTATTAGCAATATCTAATAACTCATTAAGAGCATCCAGTCTGCGGCAAACTTCTTGCCAATTCTCAACAGTTTTCTGAATAATCTCTGGTGATGGTAGTTGTGGTTTATCGTTCATAGTAAGTCCCAATCTCTTTTAGTTTCTTTGACAGTAGCTTCTATAGCATCAGCAGTAGCCAGCGCTTCTGCAACTGAGCGATAGAATAATTCTAGCAGACTGGTATCAGCTTCTGGCTGAGATTCATGTACCCGCTGTAAGAGAGTACCCACGCGAGTGTAAGAATTAGTCAACCTTTCTCTGGAATTTTGGAGTTGTGCCAGAGTAGTCATTGTGTTTTCAGTCTCGCCAAATCGCTCATAAATAGTCATATCTGCTTTTGTCACCTCATCAAGAAGCTTTAGCAATCGCCCCTGTCGGAAAAGAGTTACCAATAATGTTTCATCCGATAAACTGGCCATGAAATCAAACTTTTACTTCTAATACACCAAAGCTAATTATATCAGAAATTACTTAACTTTATGCAAGCGATTTATTCCCCTACTTTTTCAGCTAACATTTTTTGAGTCAAAGCCTCTAAATTCTAACGCGCTAAAAAAGCCCTCTTAAAATACACCCCAAATGTTCCCAAAAAAACCATTATAATACTCAACACAAATCCGACACTTACCATTTCCTCTTTACCCAAACTAACTTGAATTTGCTGCCACAAAATCCACACAAACAGCCAGATCATTTCTACCTTCAACCACGCCAAAAGCGATCGCGCTAACTGATATTGCACCCGCGCATTCTCCTCCGTAATTGCCACAGGATAATTGAAAGTGTGGGGATAATTCCCCAATACTGCCCACATCACCTCAAAAAAAGCAGCGACAGCCGGTAAAATCCAGATCGCCACTTTGTCGCCCCAAGCATCAGGCCGCCCAGAAAAGCCAAAATGAATCGGAATGCGCTGAGGTAAGGCATCCCAAGACTGGAAAATAATCCAGCAACCCCATAAAATACCCACAGCCGCCACCACCTCAAGCGCTAATTCCACAGGCGATCGCGGAATGCTGAGAATAGGTTGGGACTTTCGAGAGCGCTTAGTCATAGTCGTCAGATATCCATTAAGATCCATTAAGATTGAAGAGAAGACTATTGTTTAAAATCTAACCCAATTGCGAGAGAAGATACGATGACTTCCGAGGTTTTAGTTGAAAAGAAAAAGTTAGAAAAGCCGCCCCTAACAATACATACCTTGGGCGATCGCGCCCTGCGGCAGCCTGCAAAGCGCGTCGCCAGCGTCGATGACGAAATTCGGCTGCTAGTTCGCGAAATGCTGCAAACCATGTATAGTGCTGAAGGCATCGGTTTAGCCGCCCCCCAAGTTGCCGTCCAAAAACAAGTAATTGTTGTTGACTGCGAACCTGATAACGCCGCCAATCCGCCCTTAGTTTTGATCAATCCCAGTATCAAAAAATACAGCGGCGAAGTCTGCGTTTTCCAAGAAGGCTGTCTCAGCATTCCCGGCGTGTACTTGGAAGTCAAACGCCCAGAAGCCATAGAAGTATTCTATCGCGACGAATACGGTCGGCCTCAAACATTGAAAGCTACAGAAATATTATCTCGCGCCATTCAACACGAAATGGATCATCTTAACGGTGTGTTATTTGTCGATCGCGTGGAAAACAAACTCGCACTTACCGATGAGTTAGTCAAGCACAAATTTTCACCAAAGGCGGTTAAATCTATATGATGGCAGGAACACCCAAAAGTTCTTTGTTATTGGCTGGTTCCTGCATAACTGCGATCGCCGCTGTCGGCTCAATTTTTGAGTTATCTTCAGGAACCCCCCAACTCGGTAGTTTAGTAACTGGTATTATTTTAGCCCTCAGTATACCACTGACGGGACTATTCTTCTATGCAGCGGTTAAAGAAGCCAACGCAAATCAATAAAATTTGCTAATTGCTAATCGCTAATGGCTAATAGACAAAAAATAGCTTTGAGTTAAAAATTTAATTTCTCAACTCATAAGTACAAAATTAGCAATTAGCAATTAGCAATTAGCAATTAGCAATTAGCAATTAGCAATTAGCAATTAGCAATTAGCAAATCGAATGGGATTTCTGTTACAATTGCCTACTAAGGGTGCTCCGAACCCGCAACCCCTAAAACATAAGCTTTCTGAGACTCAGGCAGTTGCGATCGGACGAGAACCTAACTGTCAAATCGCCTTAGATTCAAACATTTATGGCATGGTTTCCCGCCGCCATGCAATAGTCCGTCCCCTCCCTAACAGTAGTTTTCCCCGATGGGAAGTTTGCGATCTCAATAGTGCTAACGGCACTTATGTAAATGGTAGAAAATTGCAAGGGTGTAAAATCTTAGAGCCAGGAGACACCATTACTCTTGGTGAAAATGGCCCTGAATTTATCTTTGAATCTCCCCTAGCACCTATACAAAATCAGCCAGTAGCAGCATCAGCAACTACCAGCCTTTCTCCTGTTCCTGAAAAGGATTATATCACATTAACACAACTATTTCCCATCGCCTCAACGGGAAAACATTTAAGTCAAAAAGCTTATTTATATCCTGGTGTCGCCACCGTAGTTTTTGTAGTGTTAATGTTTGGGGCCGTCGGCAATTCAGTCGCATTTAACTTGTTGCTAGCTGCTTATCTTGCCAGTGCTGCTTACTATTTTGTATATCAACTCTGCGGTAAACATAAACCTTGGTGGGTGTTATTTGGTTCAGCCTTAGCTACAATCCTGATTTTAGTAAGTCCTTTATTAATCGGTTTCTTAGTAGTATTTCGCGCCATATTACCCGGCCAACTGCCAATAGAGGGCGAAGAAATCGGATTTTTTAGTTTCCTAATCCGAATGTTTTTCGGGGCAGGATTGATGGAAGAATTGCTAAAAGCTCTGCCAGTATTAGGAGCATTACTATTAGGAAATTGGCTGCGATCTCCTTGGCGAGAACGAATAGGTGTCTGGGAGCCTTTAGACGGTATTTTATTAGGAACTGCCTCAGCCGTTGGGTTTACTTTACTAGAAACATTGGGACAATACGTTCCTAATGTCATACAAAATGTCACCCTGCAAGGGGGAGCAGATGCAGGTCAATTAGTCGGTTTACAATTACTAATTCCCCGGATTTTAGGCTCTGTAGCCGGACATCTTGCCTATAGTGGTTATTTCGGCTATTTTATCGGATTGAGTGTTTTAAAACCTAGAAAGCGTTGGCAAATTTTAGGTGTTGGCTACTTCAGCGCCTCAGCGCTTCACGCTTTATGGAATGCTTCGGGAACGGTAAGCGTGTTATTATTGTCATTAGTAGGCGTTGTTTCTTATATGTTTTTAGCAGCAGCAATTCTGAAGGCACGAGCCCTTTCTCCTAACCGCGCTCAAAACTTTGCAACTCGCCTTGCCAAATAGGAGAAAATAAGGGAAAATGGGATAAATAAAATCACCAATATAGTCTAAAATAATAGGAGTCAAAGTTAGATCCTTTAATGAAAAATAACTAATGAAAAAATAACGAGGAATAAACCATGACTGTCACACCAACGAAACCAGCATCAAAAACCGAGTATACTATTACTTGGGAAAAATTACCCCCAGATTTTCCCTTACCAGACGATCCTGTGGACAACATTATTCAGCCAGAATTAGCAATTGCCTTAAAAGAAAGCTTAGGAGTAGCAGGACTTACTACCGAGTCAATGTTGATTGCTACTAACTTCGGCATTTGTGCTACCGTCAATGGCAAAACAGTAGTAAAGGCTCCTGATTGGGTTTACGTTCCCAATGTTCCACCCCTAACTTCTGGAAAAATTCGCAGAAGTTATACACCTAATGCTGAGGGACAAAAGGTAGCCATTGTGATGGAATTTCTATCACATACTGATGGGGGCGAATATTCGGTGAAACGCACTTATCCCTATGGTAAGTGGTGGTTTTATGAGCGAATTTTGGAAGTCCCAGTTTATGTAATTTTCGATCCAGAAACAGGAGATTTAGAAGTTTATCATTTAACTTCAGGAATCTACGAACAGCAAAATCCTAATGCTGAAAACCGCTATTGGTTTGAGTCTTTGGGATTATTTCTGGGAATTTGGCAAGGAACAAGATTTGATCTCAATGCCTTTTGGTTACGCTGGTGGGATGCTGAGGGAAATATGTTACTTTGGTCAGCAGAGTATGCTGAGTTAACTAAAGAACAGTTGCAAGCGGCTCAACAACAAGCGGAAGCGGCTCAACAGCAAGCGGAAGCGGCTCAACAACAAACAGAAAAAGAGCGAAATCGAGCAGAAATATTAGCTCAACAACTGCGTTCTCTCGGTGTCGATCCTGACAGTTTAGTTTAAGATAAAATAGTTAAGGGATAATTAGCTAACTTGCCATTTATCCCTTACCTATCACCATCAGGAATCACTGCTAATTGAGATAGCATAACGGGCAATAGCTAAACTCATCCTCGCTTGTTCAATCTCCGATAACTTTTCCCAAGATTCTAGCACAGGAACATCAGACTCCTGTTCAGCATTTCGCATTGCATAGGCTAAAGGGCGGGCTAATACTTGTAAATCTTCCTCTGGCCACTGAGGTAAAATCTCTAAGGTACACTGAACCATTTGATCGGCCAAAGATTGATAGTTAACTATTACCTTTTGAACGCTTTCTGCAATTTTAGCTAGTAAATCTTCAGGTACTAGAGTAAATTTATCAAACAAAGACTTTTTCAGCGCTCTTGCTGACCAAAGTTGATCTAATTGGGTAAATAGTATTTGGGAATTATGGGTTAAATCGGCATCTGAAAGCCAATCTGAAACGGAAAATTCCTCTTCTAAATCTGTAAAATAAACTTCAGAATCAGACTGGGCTGGATTCCAAGGGTAAGGAATATCACCCTGGATAATTGCTTCTAATAGTTCTAACTCAGCCTGAGTTTGAGACTGTGGAAAATGTTGAGGGTTAGTAGTTCGATCTGCCATCATGCAATTCCAAAATTGGTTAGGGGATCTGAAAAAGTGGTAACTGGTAATTGTAGAGCATGGAGTGCTAATTTATCCGGTCTAATCACCCATTACCTGCTTAACTACAGCAGCACTTTAGCTGGTTACGCAATCAACTCCAGTATGAGGAGAAGTTTTTGTGAATTCGATGATGAATTCTAAACTCTGACCTTGAGAACTGCCAAATTTTATCTGTATTCCTGACTGTAAAGCAACTTCTTGGTGATGAACTCTCTGCCAGCCGTCGGGCCCCAAAATCAGCGTACCGTAGCGGGAGAAATCTCGTAGAAAGTATGCCTGTTCAGTCTTCCCGGTGTTATTAACGCTATTGCGGCAAAAAATCTCGGCGTGTTTTTGGGAAACCCAGGATTCGGGAATGGCTACGTCGTTTTCTTCCCCGCGCCCAACTCGCACGATTCCGGCCCCAATGGGCCAAATACGGGTAGTTTCTGTGGGCGATCGCAAATAAGCAATGGGTAGCGATCGCCCCATCCAAGTTGGTGAATTTGCCGGCAATTCAGTTCTAATATCTAAAATAGATGTCAGCAGTTGCCCATCAAACTCTGGGTGCATATATAATACAGGTAATGTCCAAGCCGGTTGATTGAATTTATAAAGCGTCAAAAGTTGCTGTCTAGCCACTCCAACCGCTTGATCTACTGGCATTCGCGCTGCCATTGCTTGGGCAAAAGCTTGGATAAAACTGAGGGCTTCCCTATCTGCGATCGCATCCCGCATCCCCAACACCGCCGGTACGCCGTGATGGATCAACACCTCCGCCAAACTGCTACGAGATAAAACTTGGTGACTGGAATTTGTCAACACTTCCATCGCCGGTTGCGCCCCCCAACAAGCATTAAAAACCGCCAGATTCACCCGACAGCGCACTAAAACATGAGCTAATTCCGTACCATTGAGGGTAGTATCGGGCCCTAAAAATAGTAACCCCCCGTCTGGGCCCGTCATCCCGTGACCCGCGTAAAATAAAATATTGTAAGGTTCCTGTCCCAGTATCGTTCCTGCTTCTAAGCGATCGATCAATTCCGCCGCCGTCGGTTGGATCAGAGTTTCCACACAAGTAGGCGCGATCGCATCTGGATGATTACCATTCGCCTCAGTTTTACTAGAAATCTCCAAAACATTCGCCAACGCCACCGCCTCTGCTTCCAATTCCAAAGCCGTTAGCGGCGAATTTCCTCCCCCTGTCCCCAAAACCAACAAAATATTTAAAGATTGGCTCAAACGTAGCGCTGGCAAAGGTTCCACGTCGCTAGTTGTGCGACTAAATAGCAATTGCTGACCCAGAGAAATCGCCGGTTGACCCGCCTGTGGCTGCATAATTTCCCAAGGTAAAGCAATTAGATCGGGTTCCCGGAGGTCAAGACGCACTCGCAAGGGTAGATTTTGCCCGATCGCAATCCCTTTACTTTCATGGAGGCTACCTTGAATTGACCCCGCGATCAGCCATTGCCAAAGACTCATCCCCAACTGCTGCATCAGGCGGCTGCTATAGCTTAGCGTTTTGCCACCATTGGAAATATCGCTACCAGAAGTCAGCGCTAATACTAGCTGGGGTGTCGGTACAGGGGCAATCCGAGGCAAACTGTGGGGCGAAAACATCTCCTGCCAAGCTTGCCACACCTGGGACAGAGTTTCTGGCCAAATAAAGTCGTGGTGGACGTATCCACCGGGATAAGGGGATTGTAGAACCCAAGCGGCAAAATGGTTTTCCCCAGGGGTTTTCAGACGTGCGATCGCAATACTCAGGCAAGGAATTTCAGGGCGCGGCATTCATTACTACAATTACCGACTTTGGATATAAATTGTACCAACTTTTTCTTCACATAGCTAGATGATATATATTTACACCCTCCTCTGGCAACACTATCAATCGTTTATACCAAATCCTGGTTTATAAGAAAATACCCTGAAAACTCGCTCGACTTTAGTCCAGGGATGAAAGGGTTCGGGAGACTTTAGTCTCCCGGTTAGATATGTCTAAATATAGTACAATTAATCAAAGGAGGTGAAATTAATGTATGCAGTGCAAAAAGATGTTTGGCATTTAACAGGACTCGATAAAGCCATTGTCGAGCAACTGTTAAGATGGTCAAATAACCTGTTTAATGTCGGCACTTACGAAAGTCGGCAACGGTACTTTAAGGACAAAGGCGCAATTAAATACCCCGACCTGTACAAGATTGCTAAAACCAACGAAAATTACGGATTGCTTTACTCTCAAGTCGCTCAACAATCGCTAAAATCTGTTGCTGAATCTTTTAGCTCTTTTCGCGCCTTAGAAAAGTTAGCCAAGAAAGGAGAAATTAATCAAAAGCCGAGATTACCCAAGTACAGAACCAAGGGGGGCGATGTACCAGGTTTCCTATCCGGGACAAGCCTTGAAAATAGTGGGTGATCGGGTGAGATTGCCTTTGGGAACCAAAGGCAAAGAACACTTTGGGACAGAAGCTCTTTGGGTAACATTACCGGAACGCTTGAAAGATTGCCAAATTAAAGAACTTAGGCTAATCCCTAGAAATGGTGAGGTCTGGATTGAGTATGTTTACGAGTCTCTGACTGAGCAAGCTCTTAGTTGCATTCTCGAAGTCACGGGAGTTCTGGGAATAGATCATGGCATCAACAACTGGTTAACTTGTGTTTCTAGCAATGGCAAACCTTTGATAAGAGATGCTGTTAATAAGGCAGTCAGAACCATCGTAGATTATTGCGAAAACCATCAAATTAACGTTGTAGTCTTTGGTTGGAATAAAGGACAGAAGCAAGAGGTTAATATGGGGGGAGTTACTAACCAGAACTTTGTCCAAATCCCTACCGCTAAAGTTAAAGATAGATTGCAGCAGGAGTGTGACTCTCTAGGTTGGAGATTTGTTGAACAAAATGAATCCTACACATCAAAAGCCAGCTTTTTAGATCGAGATTTGTTGCCAGTGAAAGTCGGTGAAAAACCCGACAATTGGCAGCCATCAGGTAAAAGAATTAAGCGAGGTTTGTACCGTTCGGCTCAGGGATTAATTCTGAATGCAGATATTAACGGCGCGGCAAACATCATTAGGAAATCAAAAGTAGCCATAGACTCGATTATCGAGCGAGTGGGTAGCGGGTTGCTGACAAACCCTTTAAGAATTAAACTTTGGGCGGATTCATCCCCTAAAGTTTGTCCTTAAGAATCCCCGTGTCTTTAGACCGGCGAGTGTCAATACCCGCTTTTTCTTATTAGTCCGCGTAGGCGGACTTTGTTTGTATAGCCGCGATTTCTAATCGCCGGGACAAGTTAAGTAGCTGGACAAAAATAAAGAATGTCATTGCGAGCCCAGCGAAGCAATCTCAAAGCGCAAGCGAATTGCTTCGCTGGGCTCGCAATGACATAGCTACGTTTATTTATGTCCGACTACTTACCTCCACCCAAAAATTTATCCAAATCCGGCACATCCACCCAAGTCCCAGTTACATTCGATTCGTGCGTTAAATCCATCAACAATTGAGAATAAACCCCCTCTCTCAAAGAGGGAACCAATGATTTACCAGCATCTATTGCCTCAACCCACTTATCAACTACCCGCATAAATGGTGCAATTCTACCATCAGGATAAACTTGCGGAAACTCCAACCTTTCAGGAATTTTAATCTCCGCTAAAGATTGTCCACCTTTACTTCCCCACAAACGAAAACCATGTACATAATCCTGTTGATTATCGCTACCTAAAACCAAAGTTCCATTACTTCCATAAACCTCTAGCCAATGCCCGCGCCCTTGATAAGTAACAGAACTTAGGCAAACTTGACAAGGTGTTCCATCTGCTAATTCCAACATCAAAGTACATGAATCATCAGCATCAACAACTTTTAATTTACCGCCATCTTTGGGATCTGGACGCGAGTTAATGCCTGTAATTAATTGCCCCGACAACCGCCGAACCGGGCCAAAAAGCCAACTAATATAATCAAAAGCATGGGAACCCGTCGCCCCCAAAACACCGCCGCCTTTATCTTTTTGTGCGTACCAATTCCAAGGGCGAGAAGCATCTGCCCGACTGGATACTAACCAATCAATTTTAATTAAGCGCTTTTCTCCTACATATCCCTCTGCCAACAATTCTGCTAGCATTTGCCAAGCGGGGATGAACCGAAACTCAAAATCCATCGTTGCAGTACAGGCTTTTGATTTTGCCATTCTGTACAATTCTCTAGCTTCAATTGCCGTTAAAGTTGTCGGTTTTTCTAGTAACAAATGCTTGCCAGATTGTAACACAGTTTTTGCCATTTCAAAATGCAGAAATGGTGGGGTTGAAATCGCTACGGCCTTGACTTCAGGCAAAGCCACGATATCTTCTATCGTATTAGCAGCATAGGGTATATTGTTAGCAGACGCGATCGCCTTCGCCTTATCTAAATCTCGATGATAAACAGCTACAACCTCCGTTTTTAGATGTGCTTGAAATGCGGGTAAATGTACTTTTTGACCGAAGCCAGTGCCGACAACGGCAACACTAATGGTAGATGACATAAAAGATTTATTTGAGAAAGTAAATGGTAAGTGTGTAAATAATATAGGACTTAGGCATTACTTACGTAACGCCGCCCTCTGGGCGGTCAAAGAACCGCCAGGATGGCGGCGTTACGGATAGTATACCAGCTATGTAACGCCGTCCTCTGGGCGGTATTGCGATCGCTCAGAGGGCGGCTGTACTGGGTGCGTAAGTAATCAACTGAGGCTAATAGCGATCGCGATTTGTTGAATTTAACCTAAATTTAATCTATAATTAACCTTAATCCCTAGTCAGCAAAGTGACTAACCGTAATTTTTTGAGTAATGAATTCAATATTTTTCAATTCTAGCGATTGGCAAAGTATAACTTTCAGACTCAGTGTAGCTCTGCTGGTCGGCTGTGCGATCGGCATTAACCGACAGCAACCAGGTAGACCCGCAGGCTTGAGAACTTTTATGATTGTAAGCTTAGGTGCGGCCATATTTGTCATGATTCCTTTGCAAATCGACAATGAAAATACCTCTTCCTCTGCCAATGCTATCAGCAGAACGCTCCAAGGTGTCGCCACAGGAGTAGGATTTCTAGGAGCAGGAACTATTCTGCAACAAAATCAGAATAAATTTGGTAGAGCACAAGTTAAGGGGCTAACTTCCGCTGCTACAATTTGGCTAGTGGCTGGATTAGGAGCAGCCGCAGGTTGCGGCCTGTGGCGAATGAGCTTAATTGGAACAGTTTTTGCATTAGGAGTTCTCAGCGGAGTTAAGAAACTTGAGAAAGCTACTTTACTGCGCCGTCCTTATACTCAAAATCGCATCAAAACACGAGTGAAAGAAGCACCATCTAGCCAAGATATACAAGAGTAGAAGGAAAAAGGTAGAAGGAAGAATGCTTATATAGCAAACTCAATGCCACCGATATCTTACGTTAATTCTTCTAAAGGAATGCTAGCTGTTTAATAGATTAAGTTTCAATCCCTGATAGGGATTTAGTTTAATTGCGGCTCTCAATGAAGATGGAGAACCCGTTAAAGGCGCTGTTTCAATCCCTGATAGGGATTTAGTTTAATTGCGGCGTTTTGCTGGCCCTGACAAATCCTACCCAATAGGTTTCAATCCCTGATAGGGATTTAGTTTAATTGCGGCTTTGTGGTGTAAACAACAGCTACGAGTCTATGGTTTCAATCCCTGATAGGGATTTAGTTTAATTGCGGCTCAGGGGGTAACTTAGCTCGTAGGCCTGATGGATCAAGCGTTTCAATCCCTGATAGGGATTTAGTTTAATTGCGGCCTGGGGAGTGGGAAGGCGATCGCTATGATTGTGTACGTTTCAATCCCTGATAGGGATTTAGTTTAATTGCGGCGAAATATTTAGTTTATTACCAATGTTGTCTGGGGATATTTCTTGGTTTCAATCCCTGATAGGGATTTAGTTTAATTGCGGCCCCCTAAGCCCGCAAAGCCTACTCCTCTCAAACCTTCGTTTCAATCCCTGATAGGGATTTAGTTTAATTGCGGCAGGCCCGATGGGAGTGCCGGGTCAATCTGGCGAATGGTTAACGTTTCAATCCCTGATAGGGATTTAGTTTAATTGCGGCGTGGCTATTCCGGGCCATCGTCAAAAATACGGATTGCCAATGTTTCAATCCCTGATAGGGATTTAGTTTAATTGCGGCGATTTGGTTTGTACCAAATAATTTGGTTTCTAATAGTTTCAATCCCTGATAGGGATTTAGTTTAATTGCGGCAATAAAGTGCCATCCGTTCTAAGTACGCGGTAGTTTCAATCCCTGATAGGGATTTAGTTTAATTGCGGCGGTACACCAAAAAGTAGTAACCATATTATTCCAATGAAGTTTCAATCCCTGATAGGGATTTAGTTTAATTGCGGCCAACCGTAACGACTTATTCAACGGCTGTTACTTTGTTTCAATCCCTGATAGGGATTTAGTTTAATTGCGGCAGAAGAAAGCCAACGGAGAGGTGTAAGTACAAGTCTCATGTTTCAATCCCTGATAGGGATTTAGTTTAATTGCGGCGCTCTTGATTCGCTAATTTGCAAGCTAACTCGCATGTTTCAATCCCTGATAGGGATTTAGTTTAATTGCGGCTCTGAGGGCTTTGATGTGCCAGCCATTGAGGCAATTCGTTTCAATCCCTGATAGGGATTTAGTTTAATTGCGGCTCCCGGACACAAATCTATGGGGCAAACCTATTGGCTTGTTTCAATCCCTGATAGGGATTTAGTTTAATTGCGGCTTAATAATATTCATTTACTTTTTACCCTTCACCATCGTTTCAATCCCTGATAGGGATTTAGTTTAATTGCGGCCGCCGGTTTCTGAAAGCCTTACCATATTTAGTTTTCAAGGTGCGGTTTCGGGAACCTGATCTAAAAGTATCATTCCAGCCATCGACTTGTCAATACCCTCCCGCAAACTTTCCCGTAAATCCTTATCCTGTAAAGGTTTCAGCCATTGCGGGAATCGTTTTTTAAGGTCAGGGGCATCAAACCCTTATCGCAGTTGCATTACAGCCGAAAAATTTGATACCCCAAAATTTACACCTACCGATTCCCGCAAACTAGGCAAAAAATATACTCCTGTCCGCTGGTGCAATCCCGCCTATGCGCTCAATTTTACCCCGACAGCAAGCACAGAGGGGAATAAACAGAATACTATCCTCTTCGGGCTTAATAATTTTGCCAAGGCGCGATCGCATTTTCGCATACTGAGTCTCATTCAGATCGGCACACTCAAACCCACTGTACTGCATCCACTGACCGTAGGACTTAAGAATCTTGTGAATCTTTGTCCGGCGTTTATCTTCAGGAACATCATAACAAATGAAAAAGTACATAATTACCTCAAAACTAAAGGTGGATATTGCTCAATTTCGCCCATCAAATATTTCGCCAACAATCGCGCCTGAATTTCAAAAGCTTCTTGATAAGTACACTTTTTCCCAAAAACTGGATGCTTAAACTCAGACTGTTTTTTCTTCTCATAGGCTTTCAGAAACTCTTTCCGTCCCTCCACCGACAACCGCACCACATTACTAATCGGTTCCACCGTAAAATCATTAACAGTAATAATGCGGCGGTTAATCGCATTAAAAATCATATTATCCGCCACCAAAGGGCGAAACTCTTCCATCAAATCAAAAGCCAAACCCACGCGGCCATAGCGTTGTACATGAAGATAGCCCAAATAAGGGTCAAAACCGACAATATTAATCGCACTTTGCACATCGTGACGTAGCAAAGTGTAAGCAAAATTCATCAAAGAATTAACCGGATCGGTAGCCGGCCGATGTCTCGGTTTAAATACAAACCCTTCCGCCCGAATTAATTGGTTGAAAACCCCAAAATAAGCCGCACTTCCCGCACCTTCTAACCCTCGCAAAGAATCAATATTATGAGTCTTGTCAAGTTTGGGAATAATGTTAGAAATCTGAGTAATTGCCGATTCCAGATTAAGTTCTGAATGATCTCGCTTCGTTTGGGTTAAACTATTGCGATAATTCTTCAATTTCCCGCGAATAAAACCCTGAACAACATGAATCGCTTGGGGCGTTTCTCCTGCTGCTTTCCACTGGGCGTTACGCACGAAGATATTTTTACTTAACTCTGGTTCTAGCTTACCTAAAAAGTGACCCGTATCCGAGAGAAAAGTCAAAGGAATTTTCCGCTGCATTAATTCATCAATCGCCGCTGGGGAAATCGTCGCCCTTCCCATAATTACTACGCCGTCTAAATGAATCAAAGGCACATCTTGTAAGGTTTGATTTTTGAGCTTAACGTTCAATCGTTCATCAGTTTTGCCAATAAACACATCATCTTGATTGATATAAAGTGTTCCCATGATTGTGACTCCTAAGTATGAAGGTTAATTGAATTCTTGATAGCGCATCATTTTCTGAGCAACTTGAGGCAAACATTGCTCTTTCAGGCTGCAACCTTGACATTTTTTACTGTAAATCGCCGGCGGCATCTTACCCGTTTGTAGTAAAATCTGTAAAGTTTCAATAGTTGCGATCGCGCTTTGTCTTAACTGTGCCGAAATCTCCACTAATTGCCGTTGATGAGATTGAGCATAATAGACATAACCCTGAGTAATTGTTTGTCCCGTCATCTCCTCTAAACAGAGAGCTTGAGCACAAACTTGTAACTCATCATTATCCCATTCTCCCTTTTTTCCCCGCTTATATTCAACCGGGTATAACTTACCCTCAGCCGACTCAATTAAATCCGACTTACCAATCAATTGATATTTTTCCGACTTTAGCCAAATCGCTCTAACTTGCCAAGTTTCATCCCGATTAACCTCACCCAGAGTATGCACCCGTTCATGTAAACTTGTCCCCTCAATCGTGTACTGATTATCAGAAAATTCACCCGCGCAAAACATCCGCCAACAGCGGTGAGGACAATAGCTGTACTGATTGAGAGCCGCAATAGAAACGTAGTCAATTTCATTCATAAAATTACCCTTCAAAAATTGATTGAATAGCAGAAATCTGCTGTGAAATCTTCTCAGCACTCTTATCAGCCACATCGGGAATTATCTTAATGGGAATCCGCCTAGTCATTCCCATCCCCATTGTGGTTTTCCTCCCCAGTCCGCAGTAGAGACTAAAATCAGCCAAAGCATTAATTCGCTTAATAACTAACGGTTCAACATTTCCTAAAATCCGATAAGTTACTTCCCCGACAATGCCGATAAACTTACTCCGAGAATCTGCTAAAATCTCAGTTTTGATATTGACAAAACTAGCAAAAAGTGTTTCAATAGAAGAGCTGGCAATTTCCACGCCGCTGTACTTATTCCATCGACTTAACAGACTGTTAAAAACGCATTCCCTAGTAGGAATAACAGAGTCATAATCTCCCTGGCGAAAGGCAGTAGGCGTAGCAAAACTGAAGGCAATAATCCGATTAGTTTCTGATGCTTGCTGATACAATTGAGAGTAAGTGCAAGCATTAGCCCAAGGCTGATTAAATTGAGGCGTTCCCAGAATACCAGTGATGTGTAAATCAGCAGGGCCAAGATGCCAAGGATGCTTAGGATTAAGATTGAGCCAGAGGTCAGTTAATTTGCCGAATAAAGTATCATCTATGAGAGTAATTCGCCACCAGCAGGGAGTGTGGGCGGGGATAAGTTGGGTGTGTTCCCATTGGAGGGGATAATGTTTGTTGGAATGGTATTTTTGGGTTTGTAATGGGCTGAGGGTGAAAGCTTTTTCGGAGGTGGACTCGTGGAGGTAATCGCCGAGTTTTTTGTCTGCGGAGCTCACGAGGGTGAGGAATAGGGCATGGAGGTGTCTTCCTGTTAGGTATCCGGGGGGAATTGGGGCCAGGGGGAGTAGGTTGAGGATGAGGCTGTGGGGCATATTAGAATTTTTGGAATCAGGTTGATCGCAAGACAGAAATTAATTTTTAGGTACGTAGTTGGGCTTTAGCCCTCAAAGGTATATAAAATAGGGCTAAAGCCCAACTACGTACCTAACCAGCCTTAAAGCGATATTGCATACAGGCGGGAATTTTGAGGTTTTCAAATTGGTAATATTGCCCGTTAATTTTGACATTTTGAATCAAACTAACGGGAGGCATATTAACCACATCGTAGCTAATCACTTGATGGGTAAACATCACATCTAAGGGATTAAGGGGATGAGGACAAATAAATTCACCATTTTTGCGTTCAAATTTGGTAATTTCTTCAGTCTTTAACTCAGCTTTGCTCATCCATTTACCTAAACGTATCCACTTTGCCAGTTTTAGGGGCTTTTCTGAGATGATAAAAAACTCAAATTTGCTTTCAGGAGCAATTTCTTTTGCCCTGCCAAAACTGGGAATATTCTTCTGGGTTTTCTCCATTTCAACATGGTAATTATTGTTGGCATATTTCCAGGTATTGAGAGTAGAAGAATGGGAGATAGCTTTGGCGGGAGTGACATAAATTCCCTGTTGATTGAGTGGCGTTAAATGCTGCTCATATTTAGGAATTTGTTCAGGGCAAAAGTAGCGATAGGAATCGGCTTCGGGGACGGTGGTAGAGTAGATTTGGCTATCTACTAATCCTAGTGCGTAACAGAGGGCATAGTTGTGAATTATGGGCTCTGTTTCGTAGAGGCGGCCGATTTCGCGGGTGGCGTAATAGAGGCTATCGTGTAGCTCAATTTGGCAACGGTAAATAATTGTCATAATCTTTACTCCGTTGCTGCGGCTGCTTTTTTACTACCCTTTTTATCCTTCTTATCACCATCAGAAGACTTCGATCCCTTCAATACCCATTTTTTAGCATAAGCCTCTGATTCAGCATTTGCTTGAGTCAACATCTCTGTCAGTTTTGTCTCATTGCTGGTGATGGATTTTACTTCATCTAACAGCGGCTCAAATGCCGAACCGATCAAATCAGTGTGAGAAATAAATTCTTTAGACATCAGTTGGGTAATAGCTTGAGTTGCTGCTGTCAAAACATCATCTTCATTTAAAGGATCGGGTGCATTGATTTTACCGTCATTGGTCATCAAATCGTAAATTTTTTGTGTCCAATAAAGATTGCTAAAAATCTCACCATCCGCAAAAATTACCCCAATTAATTCATTTCGTACTCGACCAGTACGGGTAGTTTGCGCTCCGTAATGGCGCGTCCTGAGAATGTTATTGAAGACATAAATAAATCCCGATTCTGTGGGATCTTTCAAGGTAACAATGCTAGGGAAAAAGACTTGAGGTAAAATGTGATCCTGACTGTTAATTCGGCTAGTTACTTCCCCTTGGCGGCTCATTGTACCATTTTCAAAAGGTGCATTTAGCGTGAAATTAAGGTGAGAATCATCAAAAGGAGTGATGGAATAAGCAGTATCTACAACTACTTTAGATTTCTCAGAACCCGAATCCCCAATAGCGAAACCATAGAGAATACAATCGGGCGTAGTTTTGCTAAAATCCACGTTATAATCGCACTTTTCCGCGTCTCCAATTTGGTAGTTTCGCAGCAGTTCCCGTCCGGTTAAACGTTCTGGTGTGGACTGTTTGCGCTTAAACATTGCTAAACGGGTAATCGCTTCGTTGTGTTTCTTTTCGATTCCGGCGCGGACTCTTGCCTTATTCAATTCGCCATCAGTCTGAAATAATGGGAAAGATTCAGTAATCCGAATGGTGATAAAGTGAGCGTATTTTCCCATTGGTTTGGCGGGAATTTCAGAGTGGAAGAATTTAGAGTCAATGGTTTTCAGGAATTTCATGGTTTAGTTACTCCAATGTGGGACATTCAAAAAATGGACAAGTTCTATACTAATTCTTCAGCTTCTGGATCTGGAGGAATATCAACTTCATCTTGATTCCGCTGTTTGTACTCTTCATCATGTGCTAGACGATAAAGATAATCACAGGTATCTCGAATTAGGTTTAATTGTGTTCCAGCTAAACGTGAGCGATCGCCTTTAAATGTTCCATGAAAAATATCCTCAATAAAGTATCGAGCAAAATCATAGATTGCTTGACGTTCCTCTGGAGAGGTCAGATATCGCAATTCTCCATTAACCAGTGCATAAGTTCGTCTTCCTTCTGCTGCTTTACGTCGAACCTTTGTCATTAGTCCTGATGATAAACGTGCTGCAACTGCATCTGTTAAAGATTCAGAATGATTTAGATAAGCCTTATCTATTTTCAAAATCACATCAGCCGCTTCATCAATTGGTTTCAAAACAGCATTAGCTTTAGGTGGCTTACCTTTGGTCTGAGCGCGATAAAAACGGCGATATAGTCTTGTTAGTTCTCGAAATTGATTCACAGTTTTTCCCTCCGGTTCAAAGTAGTAGTAAAATTTTAGGTACAAGTAGATTTTTGCAATTGGCACAGAATCCAGTTTGTCCTGCTTTCGCAACCATTTATTGAGGTAGTGAAAGACATAAAGAGGACTGGTTTCTAAATCCCGTGCTAAGTCTGATAATTTCCCCCAATCTGGATTTCCGTCTTTTTTCCGGTTGACTTCTAAGTGAATGCAATAAGCAGCACTCAAAGCATTTAGTGGGGAAAATTTGCGTTCATTAGATGTTCGAGGTAAAATGCCATCTAAGCGGTAATCATCTCGCTTAATCAGAGAACGAATTGCTTGATGTTCGCCATCCAGCATCACTGTTTTGTCAAAATCTGCGCCACTTAGATAAGGTGGAACTGGCGACTCTGAGACAACAGTTTTTACATCCAAAATTAGCGGTAAGGCAAAAGCTAACCAAGCTGGCATTACCCAAGATTCGGTATCTGTTGCATCTTTTCCTGGTGGTAATGCTAGGAAGAAAAAAGTAAGCGGTTGATGATCTGGATAGCTTAGTTTAAAGGTGCGATCTTCTGCTGCTGGTAAATTCTCCTGAATCAATAATGAATCAACTTTTTGATAGTTTTCAGGAGTAAACTTAGCAATTTGTTGATCGTTAATTAAATGCTTGCGAATATCGGCATCAAATCGAGTCCGAGCAATCCAACTGTAAGCTTTTTGGAGAAAATTATTAGTTTCTGGCGTAAAGAAGTAAGTCGGGTAAAGATAGAGATAGCGATATTTACGACCTTCAAAATCACCTCCTGTGGCATTAGTTTGATTCATCAAAATTTGTCTCAACATAATCTCAATTGACCAAATTGAGCAAATTTGACGCTTAGCTGCTTGTGCATTAAATAAGATTTGGCGGTTGCTATAAACTTGGGGAGTAAATAAAGTTGCCGCTTCCATTTGTTCTGTCACAGTATAGGAAGAACTAGACATTGCACAAACATTTTCTCGTCCTCTCCCAGTTATTTTGGCAGCATTGTAACGACTCAATTCTACTAAAAATGGATCGGCTACTGGTTTAACTACGGCTCCTGTTGGTAATGAAACAATACTACTGACATAAGTTCGTAAATCATGCCAACCATCGGGAAGTGTAAACTCTTCTAAAAAGGGTTTGATGATACTAGCAGCATAGCTAACTATGCCAGCCATTATCTCACGAACTTCAGCATCATTTAAGCCTTTATTGCGCTGAATATACTGCGCTGCTAGATAATACCAATCGAGAGGAACACCGCCTGTTTTCTTGAGAGATTGAATTGCTCTCAAAGCGGGAATTTCATCGGTTAAACCTAAGTGTTCAGCCAGTTTTTCAGTTAAGTCTAATTCTGGCAGAGTTTGACGTTGAGCTTTGGGTAATTCTTTTTGGGAATTAGTAAAGCGATCGCGCCACTTCCCCCAAATACCTCGGCAAAGAATATCTCCAAATTCGGCAAGGCGATCGATCCGATAATCATCGGCAAATTCAACGTTTAAGTGACTCGGTAACTCTCCCTCAGTTTTGAATTTAACTAAGCTATCACTGCGTTTTTTTGCTGACGAAGGCTTAGTTTTAGGAATGAGTCTGCAAGCTGCCTGAATACTGACCTGCATTAACTCAATTGTATCAAAAAATAGCCAATAATAATCAGCAAACTTAAACCCCTTACCATCACGGCTAAATCCTGTAGGATTTTGCTTTAATCGTTCGGCACAAAGGTTAGAAATTTTGGCAACCACTTGATTAGGAATATCATCGGTGTTGATGGGAGTTGCATCAACTTTAGCTAGATAAACCACACCATCTGGTAAGTACAATAATGGCGTGTAAAACTCGCTAGGATGAGCGTCCATTAACGCATTATTAATGATGTTTGTCAAGACACCGCGATTGTCTGAAAGGGAGTGATAGCTAAACTTGAATTGGTGATTGCTAATATTAGCTAAGACTTCAGCTAAACTTTCTTTCTTGTCGCTAATTTGATCTCTGGTTATCTCTATATGGATGGGATGCTTGATAACTGAGGCAAATAAATCTGAAAGCCGAAGGAGATTTGCTAAATTTTCTCTGATTCTACTATCTAGCTTAGGCTGCAATCCGCGACTTTCAAGACCGCTATCTCTATCATATTTGACTCCAGCATTACTGCTCATCCACACTATATCATCAATGTGCGATTCCCAGTTTTCACCCAATAGAGAATCTAAGCCAAAATCTAGTATTTTTTTTGCTACATAATCGCGTCCAAAATTGGGAGCTTCGTTTTTATGAGGGGAATCTTTTCGCCAGTCTCGGTTTTGGAATTTGCCATCAGGATCGTTATCTTCTAGCCACTGACGATAATCGGGAAACTTATCAAAATCGTGCAAAATATATGATGCTACGAACAAAGTAGTTTCGGTATCGCCACAATTGCGTTTTACAGGATTAGTTTCTGGTGTCTCTGTCTTGAGTTTCTTGATAATCCGGTAAGTGGGAAATAAGCCGTTAAGCAAATGGGATAAAAAAGACTGATCCTCTTTACTGCGTTCAACATTCTTACCTTCGGCACGTCGATCTTCAGTAAATTGGCCACCTTTGGCTGTGGCTCCAACTAGCTGCTGAATTAGATTCGGCAAGACGTTTTCTGTAAAGGTGTCTAGGATGCGATCGCTCTCATTTCCTTCAGCTTCTTTAATTGCCTTTTTAAACAGTCGAATTGTTAACAATTCTGACTTGGCTGGTTCTTCTTCATCTTCATTGTCTGGAGAATGTAACCATTGATAAAGATCATCTTCGTTCATTGTTCATTTTCCTCTGTGTTACTAGATCGAGAATTAAAGAAACCCAAATGCGATGACCACGAATACAAGGTTTGCCAAAACAGATATTTGGATCGATGGAAATTCGAGACAGCAGATTATCTTTAGTCATTGGTTTTCCTCCAATTTTTCCGTAATTCATGTAAACAAACCCATTCATTGTTCTTTTTAACTTCGATGTACACCCATCCGTTACCCGAACTACCATTTACCTTGGTTGCTAAGGGACTTGGTTTATCAAACTCTTGTCCGTCAAAAACAATCGTTCCCCTCGCAGAAATTTCTAGGCTATTGATATAGTCACGACCTAATTTTTTAGCGATTTCCTGTTTTAGCTTGACTCTCACAGACATTCCCCGCTTAGTGATACCTGCATCGAATAGCTCAGACAGCTTGACATGGGAGTTGTCTACTTTCTCCTCTGAAGTCTGATTGGGAGGGTCTAAATCGAGACTTAACTGAATGGATTGTGTCTCAGGTTCACTGGAGTGCGGCCGCATGGGTTCTCGGTTAGGCTGTGACGGCTTGGCATTCAGCCGTTTGGGGAGCCAGTCGAGAAACCAAGTGCGTAGCTGTTCCGGCATCTGAGAGATATCGCTGTCGTTGAGATGAATGTCCATAAGACTCCTCTAGCTTTTACTTTCCACTATCATGTCATCCTCATATTAAAATGTCAAGTAGTTACTGTTGCCTTATGAAATATAGTCACTTTAGCCATGTGAGTAATATAGGCAGGGACAAAATCGTGTATCCTATATTTATGGAGAAAGGTCGCAGTTCGGTGCTGCATAGGTAGAAATACCTAAAAATACCTATTAGGGATTGAAACACTGTCGCCTTCTGATATCGGGCAAAACCCTTTCTCCTCAATCTTTTCAGCAAATCCATCCTTCATCCTCCTGCGGTTTCCAGTGCCAAATTAGCGTCTCCAACAACAATGCCGATCGCCCGAAAGCAATGGTATAATCTGGTTTGCCATGAATGCGATCGCTCAATCCATAAGCTTGAAAATGAATCGGCAATCCTAACTTCGCTCGCAAAGTAGCGCGATCGCGGTCAGAAATAAAACACACCAAGCCACGCCTAGATAAAGCCTTGGTAATATCATTGCTACCGCCAGTAATTTCCAAATCTTTGAGAATTTGTACCTTGCCAGATTTAGCAATTTCGCGTAAGTCATCTCGCGAACAATAAAACTGCCAATTTTCGCGCACTTCTCGATATCCAGTCAATTTCAGATAACACAAAGCCTTATCAAAACGACTGATTCCTAACCCTGATTTCTTAGCTTGTTCCATAAAATATGCCTTTTCCATCCACTCAAAATAAAAGTTACTGAGCAAACTAGGAAGATTGTAAGTTTTAAACCGTTCCTTCTCAGGTTCATCGCGATTAGTCGCATCATAAATCCCGCAATCTAGCTGACTGATACCTCGAAAACTTCGAGCTTCTTCAATAATTTTCTTTTTCTCTTTTTCCATACAGCGGAAAAGCTGTGCTCTCATTTGTTTGATAGTTGCTCCTAATGCACTTTCGATATCAGTGGCAAATTCGACCGCCGCTTCAGGATAATCTTGTCGCATTTTATAATTTTTTTCTAACTCAAAATGCACGCAAGCTGACTGAATTGCACCCCACCGCTTCGGATATTGTCGAAACTCATTGACATAGCCGTAACGATCGCGAATTGCATCAGAAAAAGTGATGCGATCGTAAGTTTCTCCATCTTCTAACGGATGTTTATCAACCTCAAATAGCCGCTCTACAATAAAGTTTGGCAACAAAGCATAAGCCTGATAAATATCAAACCCTTCATGTCTCCCTAATCGACCAAAGCGTTGAATAAAGTTGCCAGCATCAGCGGCTTCAAAGACTAAGAAATTAATCCTAAAATCAACACCCACATCAATTGTAGATGTGCCAACCAATAAATCGGCATTTTCGACTGACATAGATTTTTCCGTTTCGCCTGTCAACCCTGTATTTTCCATTACCTTCAATCCCAAAGGTGCAAAAATCGCCTTTAGTTTGGTTACTAATTTTTTCACAGACGCAATGGAATTGAGAATAATTGCACCCTTACTTCCCGGATGATCCTGAAAAAACTTCAAAATTGTTGTTTCAGCATTCTCTAAAATCCAGTCATAACTGGAACGCAAGTTAGGCTCTAACTGTTGCGGAAAGCTGAGATTAATTGGATAGCTAATCTGCCGCCATTTATCAGTAGGTGAGAACCGATAACCATCCTGCTTTACAGGATCGATAGCATGATATCTGAGTCCACAACGTGACAAAAATTCTTGTAATAAGTCGTTGGGAGTGGCAGAGAGAAAGAGGAACTTTTTACCCGGCAAAGTATGCTTAATCAACAGCATTGCATTCAACACACTGGTAATTTGCGGAGATGAGAAGACATGAAACTCATCAAACATAAATAATTTGTAGAAGTTGTCAATGTTAGCAAATAAGCGATCGGCATTATCCCCTTTCCCCTCCTTGTTCCGGCGCAGATAACGGAAATCATGGATGTAGTGAAAAATGTCAGGATTTGTGAGAAGAATCTCGGAATTATTAGCGCGATCTAGTAACCCTGCTAATTTTGAAGACAGCTTGTTAGTTTCAATGAACTCCTCAAGAATTGTTGCAGTTAAACGATAGATTTGCGGGTTATTTTCCGGCTGAAATTGTGCTTTGTAACCTCGTACCTGTTTTTCCTGATCTCGCGCCAGTTCATTAGTAGGGTAAGCTGCTAAAGTGTCAGTGCGATTCGTCATCGCTGCCAAGTACGCGGCTAGACTTTTGCCATCCCCTGTCATGGCTGTGTTGAATACGACATCTATCGTCGGATCGCTCAGTGCCTTGAAGGTTTCCACTTGATGCCAAGAGAGGGAATCCCAACCCGCAGGTAAGGTGACACCTGGGGGAAGCGAATCAGCCGGACGAGAGTACACGGGTTTCAGCGTAATAGTGTAAGCTGTCATGGTTATCTATCCGTGATTTGAGGTAAATTGTATTTGGATAAATCTACTATGACATACCTTTCTTAAAAGTGCAAGTGTAAATTTAAAATGTCGAGAAAAAAAGAAACACTTACCCTTTCAGTTCCACCCGGTATCAAGGATAAACTAGAAGCGATCGCGCTTCGCCTCGGTATCAAATGGGGCAAAAGTCCCAGTATATCTGGGTTGTTGGTCGCGATCGCTCAACAGGAGGTTGAACTGGGAGAACCCTTTACCCTTAACCCCACCCAAGTTGCAGCTTTGCAGCAAGCAGCTAAACTCCTTGTTGATTCAGCTCATCTTCTAGACGCTGAAGTCCTTGCAGCATTGATGTTAGAACGTGGCAAGCTCGATACTCCGCTACGTCAATCTATTCTGCAACTGGTCAGCCAACCCAATGAGGGATGGCGGCCCCGTACCGATCAGCTTATGAATGCTAAACAGCCGTTTCGCTTGCTCTATCGCAATAACCAAGGCGAGGATTTGGAGTACACAGTGCTATACGCCGAAGTGTCTTTTGAAGAAAAACGCTTTTATCTCAATATTTGGTGCGAAGAGACTGATGACATCAAAAATCGTGAGTATCCCGAACTCATCCACAACCGCTGTCTGCGCTTCGACAACATCAAGGCGATTGTTCCTATCAGTGGACAGTGGCGGTACGAAGGCTTAGCTCATCTAAAAGTGTACTTGCACTTTCGGGGCGGACTGATCAAAGCCTATGAACGGAGAGTCGAGAAGGATATTCAGGATGAAGTCTTAGGAGAGGGAAAAACTAAGGTGCGACAAGTCGTGCGGCGCGTCTCTAATCCCTTTTGGCTGTTTCGAGAAATCTTGCGCTATGGCAAAGACTGCGAAATTATCTCACCTGAAAATGTGCGCGATCGCTTCCAACAAGAGATCAAAGCCCTGTGCCAACAATACGGCATAGAAACCCGCGATTAGCCCCCAAATGCGATCGCACCTATCTCCAGAGGCGCAAATGAGTACATAAATAGCCGGGAAATTAACTTCCCGGCGATTAAACTATCAGGGAAAATTCCAATCTTGAAAAAACTTAGCAATGACAAAACCTTAAAATTCACGCATTAAAGATTAAGCCATTTCTCGCAAAATCCCCCCCAACATTTCCACAATCTGATCGATATGTTCCTTCTCAATAATCAACGGCGGCGACAGCGCAATTATATCCGCAGTCGTCCGAATCAATAACCCCTTTTCAAAGCACTTTAGAAAACAATCAAAAGCCCGTTTACCCGGCTTACCCGCAATCGATTCTAACTCAATCCCTGCTACCAATCCCAGATTGCGAACATCAATAACATAAGGCTCACCCTTCAGAGAATGCACCGCCTCTTCCCAATAACTCGCCATATTAGCAGCACGTTCAAACAAACCCTCTTCCTGATAAATATCCAGGGTAGCTAAAGCCGCAGCACAAGCAACCGGATGACCAGAATAAGTATAACCATGAAACAACTCAATCGCATTTTCAGGTGCATCCATAAAAGCATCATAAATGCCAGGACGAACAAACACCGCCCCCATTGGAATCGTCCCATTAGTAATCCCTTTAGCCGTGCAAACTAAATCAGGCTTCACTCCAAAATATTCAGTAGCAAAACTTGCACCTAAACGACCAAAACCAGTGATTACTTCATCAAAAATCAGCAAAATACCGTACTTATCACAGATTGCACGTAGCCTTTCTAAATAGCCTTTCGGTGGAATCAATACCCCCGTAGAACCAGCCACAGGTTCAACAATTACAGCCGCAATTGTAGAAGCATCATGCAAAGTAACAATCCGCTCTAATTCATCAGCTAAATGAGCTCCCCATTCTGGTTGTCCGCGTGTAAAAGCATTTTTTTCTAGGTTATGAGTGTGAGGCAAATGATCGACACCATTAAGTAAACTACCAAAGAACTTACGATTAGGAGAAATGCCGCCGACAGAAATACCGCCAAAACCTACACCATGATATCCCCGTTCCCGACCGATTAATCGTTGGCGAGTACCTTCACCTCTAACGCGGTGATAAGCAATGGCAATTTTTAAAGCAGTTTCCACTGATTCCGAACCAGAATTAGTAAAGAAAACATGGTCAAATTTACCCGGAATCATCTTTACTAAACGTTCCGCAAGTTCAAAGGCCCCCGGATGTCCCATTTGGAAAGGAGGCGCATAATCAAGTTGCGATACCTGCTTAGAAACTGCCTCTACAATCTTGTCACGGGAATGACCTGCATTCACACACCAAAGTCCCGCAGTACCGTCTAAAATTGAGCGATTATCATCTGTAGTAAAGTGCATACCTTTCGCCGATACCAGCATTCGCGGATTAGCTTTAAACTGACGATTTGCCGTAAATGGCATCCAATAAGCTTCGAGATTATCCATTGTTACCTTGTAGTTTTTAATGTGGTCTAGTAGAGATTAAACTTATCTCTGCAATCCTAATTTTACCAAAAAATTAGTGATTTTGGTTAATAGGAATTTCAATTTTGAATTCAGTTCCTTGTTTAGGTTCTGAATAACATTGCAACAGTCCACCATGCTTTTCTACTACAATTTTGTAGGCGAGAGAAAGTCCTAAACCAGTTCCTTTACCGACAGGCTTAGTAGTAAAAAAAGGATCGAAAGCCCGGTTTTTGACTTCAGTAGGCATTCCACAGCCATTATCTCGAATTTTAATAACTGCACGGGATGTTTCCTTGAATAGTTGAGTGCAAATAGTAATATTGCCACAATTCTCACCTATCTCTTCAAACCCGCTCTTTTTACTGCACTCTTCCAGAGCATCAATTGCATTTGCCAGAATATTCATAAATACTTGATTCAGATCCCCAGGATAGCATTCTACCTTCGGCAGGTCGCCATAATCTTTAATAATATTAATTTCCGAGGTTGCCCGCTGAGATTTCAAACGATGCTGTAAAATCATTAATGCACTGTCAATTCCTTCATGAATATCAACTCGCTTCATTTCTGATTCATCATGACGAGAAAAGTTTCGCAAGCTCAAAACTATCTGGCGAATACGTTCAGTGCCTACTTTCATAGAAGAGAGTATCTTCGGCAAATCTTCTACTATAAACTCAAGGTCAATCTCTTCAAGTGAATTTTTAATTTCAGGTGTAGGATTTGGATATTGTTCCTGATATAGTAGCATTAAATCTAACAACTCCTGGGCATATTTACTAGCGTAGGTAAGATTGCCGTGAATAAAGTTAACAGGATTATTAATTTCGTGGGCTACCCCAGCCACCATTTGCCCTAATCCAGACATTTTTTCTGTCTGAATTAGTTGAGATTGGGTTTGCTTTAGTTCTGCTAAAGTCTTTTCCATTTGCTCAGCTTTCTCCTCTAAAATTCGCAGTAAATATACTCCGATCGCTAACATTACAGCCGCACCTAATCCAACTATAATAATCCCCAAAGCTAGTTGATTTGCTGGTGCAAAAGCCTCATCTTGGTGCATTTCAGCTAGCAAAGCTAAGTTTCGTTTGTCAAGCCAGCGATAAACGCCAATTACAGGAACTCCTTGATGGTTGAGGTAAAATCCAGAACTATCTATACCGTTAGTAGCCTCATCGATCCCGAAACTGTGAAAATCTTCTAAGAATTCCTGTTTCCCAGAGTTACCTCCTGAGATAAATATATTTCTAGCCGCTAACTTACCTACTAAATAAGTTTGACCAGTCTCACCCAAACCAGTACGCTCGCGAATAATTTTATCTATCCTTTCTAAACTTAAATTAGCGGCAACTAACCCGATAACTTTACCTTTCAGATCGAGTAATGGGATAGCGGAAGTACTCATTGGCTTTCCTGTTACTGGTGAAGGATAAAAAGCTGGAACCAACTCGCTATTTTTAGATATTTGAGTAAAATTTGATAAATTTTCATAAGTTCCTTCGCGGGATTTTTGATTGGAAAGAATGATTTTACCTCCAGTAGTAACAATGAAAATTTCTCTTAAGTTTGGCTGGGTTATAACTACTTTCTCCAAATATTTGCTCAAAGTGTTGTAAGCTAATCGATATTCTGATTCCGCTTTTTTACGAGTTAATAAATTATTAATATTTCCTTGGAATTCTGAAGACTGATTAATCAACAGAAAAGCCTGTCGCTGATCGTCAAACCAGCGATCTAGTTCACCCTCTTTGAGGATTGCAGAAATACTTAACTGATTGAAAACAAGTCGCTCTAAGTCAGCTCTAGTTTTAGCCCAAGCGACATATCCTACAACTCCTACTGTCACTAGAGACATGAATAAGAAAACGGTAGAAAGCTTGACGGTCAAGCTTTTCTGCCAAAATTTCATGTTTTTTTACTCCCAGTTGATCGAGTGATATCAAATCCGGTTGCATCGGAATTGTATGGGTGGGGCGGGTTTATAAGATTTGTCGATACTTATCAAATATCTCGGCGAACCCGCCCCTACTTGCCATCGCTTTTTTTAAAGACTTAAACTCGCTCCTACTTCCACTCAGAGAAAATCTTTTTAATTTTCGCGATCGCTTCATCAGCAGCTTGTTCTGAGGATAAATTGTCTTTCAGAATACGATTGAGAACTTCTCCCCAAACATTCTCTTGCTGCACTTTAACATACGCAGGGTTCAATACAGGATAAAAAGGGCGAGTTTGCCGCTCAGTAAATTGCTTGAGCGCTATGGGTAAATGGGGATCTTTCGGATTATTCCAAAAAGGAGCTTTCATTAATTGTGGCATGACAGGGAACCATCTTCCTGCTGAATTCTCAATATAAGTTTCTAAATTTTTAGGCTCAACCAGGAAAGATAGAAATGCTTTAGCATCTTTCTGGTGCTGAGATGATGCAAAGATAACTGCTTGCTTAACAGCAGCCATGTATCGATTTGGTTTGCCATTCGGTTGATTGGGAAACTCCATTGTACCGATTTGATTGTAATAAAGCTCTCGATCTTGTTTCTGGGAAGTCGGTATTGACAAGCTAGGATTAGCTGTCATTATCACGGACTTATTCAGGAAATTTACGTTATTATCTGTATTTTGCCAACTCAAAGCAGGTGGTGGAACATATCCATCCTTATAAAGCTTTGCACACCAATCCAAAACTTTAATAATCCCCTGTTTGGTATTGGGAGAATCTAACAAGAGCTTACCGTTGGCATCCAATAATTTCACCTGGTATGCTTCCAAGAATTGCTCAAACATGAAGTAAGTATCTGAAGCTCCCGGAGACATTGGCAAACCCATAGCATAAATATTTTGTTGTCCCTTTTGGCGCAATTTATCCTGCGCTTGTTTCCAGAAATTCCAGAAACCATCCCAATCTTGGGGAATATCTTTTTCGCTAGTGCCAATTTCTTTTAGTAAGTCACGCCAGTAAGAGATATGGATTGTTTGCTGCTCAATTGGCACTGCATAGTAGCTGCGTTTCTTATCTACATTGTTGTAAAAATATACAGATTCTAAGGCGTTAGGAGTGTAGAGACTTTTGATAGGTTCTACTACGTCAGAAACATCGACTAATTTTCCTTCCCAAGCCCATCCCGGACTCCAATTAATATCTGTTAAATAGGCGAAGAAAATATCTGGTAAATTGTTAGTATTGACAGCTTTTTCTGTCTGTTGGATAATATTAGCATCAGTAATGAAAGTTAAATTTACTTTGGTTGGACTTTTCTTTTCCCACTCAGTAACAACTTGCTGAAATGCTGCTTCTTCCTCTGGATAGTAACCCTTATTCCACCAAATGTTTAAGGTATTGTTAGTGGTGGGATTTGCTGGAGTTTGTGTTGGTGTGGATTCTGCTACTGGCTTGTATGTAGTATTCAGGCACGCTACTAATACAAGGCTCAATATAAATAGCAGGATAAATGTTCTTTTTTGTAACATATTTTTACAATTAAGAGACGGTTCGCCGATCGGGTATCTCGATGGATATAGTATACTAGAAGTTACGAGCAAAACTGATGACTTTTTACTCTTTAATTTCTCAAGCGAGAGTTAAAGTAAAAGTGGTTGACAAAGAATTATATAGAACCCATAGATATTCCAATTCACCAGCGAGTTTTAGCTAACAATTTCATTCGGATGCCTAAAGCAGCTTTGGGAATTTCTTAGACGTGCTTAAGTCATGGAATTTTTATAATGAAACGCTTCCAGATGAAAATCTGGAAGCAACGACTAACTGCGATCGCTAACTATTTCCGCTTAGTAGAAGCTTTCTTTTTTGTCTCTTTTTCAACCTTCTTTGCAGCCTTTGCACCCTGAATCTTCGCTAACCTTGTCTCCTCTTTTTCCTCAGCAATCTTATCAAGATAATAGTGATAATCTCCCAAATAAGTGCGAAATTCACCATCCCGAATCTCAACAATTTTGTTAGCTACCTGGGAAATAAAATAACGGTCGTGAGATACGATCATTACCGTACCGTCATAATTCTGAATAGCTTCTTCTAACATTTCCTTCGCAGGAATATCTAGGTGATTTGTCGGTTCATCCAAAATTAGCAAACTCGCAGGGCGTAACAGCATCTTAGCTAAAGCCAAACGCGCTTTTTCTCCCCCACTCAAGGCCGCAACTTGTTTAAATGCCGTATCACCACTGAACAGAAAACGACCTAATAAAGTGCGGACTTCCTCATTTTTCCAATCTGGCACTTCATCATGAATAGTTTCCATGACTGTTTTATACAAGTCTAAAGCTTCCGCTTGATTTTGTTCAAAGTAACCAGGAATGACATTATGATTACCTAATTTAACATTACCGCTTGTCGGTTTTTCCATACCCATAATCATCCGTAGCAGCGTAGATTTCCCCGAACCATTAGGGCCAAGAAAAGCAATGCGATCGCCCCGTTCAATTAACAAGTCTGCACCTAAAAACAGAATCTTGTCATCATAATTATGAACTAAATCTTCAATAATTACTACTTCGCGACCGCTACGAGGAGACGGAGGAAAACGGAAGTGCAACGTTCTTAAGGCTGCTGTGGGTGCTTCAATACGCTCAATTTTATCTAGTTGTTTTTCGCGGCTTTTTGCTTGGGTACTCCTAGTGGCACTCGCCCGGAATTTCTCAACAAATGCTTGCTGTTTTTCTAGTTCTTTCTGCTGGCGTTCGTAAGCATTAAGTTGAGCATCTGCTGCTTCTTCTTTTTGTACTAAGTATGACGAATAATTGCCCAGATATGTGCTAGAAACACCGCGTTCTGTTTCGACTATTTGAGTACAAAGCCGATCTAAAAATTCCCGGTCATGGGATACGATTACCATTGGGGTAATCAAAGCTTTGAGGTAGATTTCTAGCCATTCTATGGTTTCTAGATCGAGGTGGTTTGTCGGTTCATCTAAGAGTAAAAGATCCGGTTTTTGCAGTAGGATTTTACCTAAACTCATTCGCATCTGCCAGCCACCGCTGAAAGCACTAACGAGGCGATCGCCATCTTCGGCTTCAAACCCCATTTCGGGCAATATTTTCTCGATTTGTGCTTCTAAACCGTAGCCATCCAAAGCTTCATAGAGTCGCTGAAGGCGATCTAATTTATTAATCAGCCGATCGAGTTCCTCTGGAGTAGCTGTTTCCATTTCTCGCTGCACTTCCAGTAGAGATTCGTGAGTTTGGTTAGCTTCTTTGAAGACAGTCCAAAATTCTTCTCTGACAGTGCGAGTGGGGTCTACTTCAAATTCTTGACTGAGGTAGGCGATATGCAAACTGGCTGGGCGAATTACTTCCCCTGTGGTTGGTTCTACTTCACCTGCGATGATTTTAAGTTGCGTGGACTTACCAGCACCATTGACACCGACTAAGCCGATGCGATCGCCTGGTTTGACTTCCCAGTTGACATCTTTGAGAACAACGCCATTGGGGTAAATTTTACTGATATGTTCGAGTCGCAGCATTATTTATGAAGGCAAAGTGAGGAGGAAAATTTAGCAGCGGTTGGAATTCCGAGGCTGAGGTCGAGTCGATCTTAACAAATTTTAAAGAACTTTAACAGTTAACTGTTAACCGTTAACCGTTAACTGTTAACTGTTAGCTACTTTGGCTTTTTAGCCTTCTCATCGAAGTAGGTTTTAAATATCTCCTTAGCGATGGGCGCAGCAGAAGCAGCCCCGAAACCGCCATTTTCAACAATCACCGCGATCGCAATTTCTGGCTTTTCAGCCGGCCCAAAAGCCACATACCAGGAATGGTCAGGTTGACCCACCACTTCCGACGTACCCGTTTTGCCTCCCGTCAAAGGAATAGAACCATCATTAAGTCCTTGTCCAGTACCTTCTTGTACCACAGCCACCAGTCCATCGCGAATCACATTAACCGTCTCCGGCTTCATACCAGTTGGTTCTGGTTTAGTTAGTGCAGTATTAGTTTCAGAAGCCAATAGATGAGGCTTAACTCGGTAGCCACCATTAGCGATCGCACTCACCATCACCGCCGCCTCCAGAGGAGTCACCAACACCAAACCCTGACCAATAGACATTGTGACAGTATCCCCCGCATACCAGGGTTCCCCGTAAAGTTTCTCCTTCTCTTCAGGAGTCGGAAGAGTACCATGAGAGCCGCCCCCCAGCCCCAAAAGCTTTAAACTCGTCGTCTCACCAATTCCCAGTAAGTGACCCCACTTAGAAATCTGCTCCGGCCCCGCGGCCATCCCCACTTGATAATAAAAAGTATTACTACTAAAAGCCAAAGCATCGCGAAAACCCAGATAGCCGTAACCACCACTGTGTTCGTTGAATTGAATACCGCCCACAGTAATGAAAGCCGAAGTACCAACAATCGAGTCCGCAGAAAACTTACCCGACTCAATCCCAGCGGCAGAAGTCACAATTTTGAAAGTGCTACCGGGCGGATAACCTTGTAAAGCCCGGTTCAGAAAAGGCTTATCATCTCCTTGGAGGCGATCCCATTCCGTTTTACTAACTTTCCGAGTAAAAATATTGGGGTCAAAATCAGGATGGCTAGCCAGAACCAAAACGCCCCCAGTTTTCACATTTAGGGCCACCACCCCACCTCGGCGATCGCCCAGAGCCTTTTCAGCAGTTTTCTGCATCTCCAAGTCTATAGTTAGCTGCACATTCGCACCGCCCTTCGCCGGCTTCTCTCTCAAGGCTCGTCCTTCCTGCTTCTCACTCACCTGATTGAGGGCATTTACCTCAATCAAGCGTTCGCCCCAGACTCCAGCAATTTGAGAGTTAGCACTCGCTTCAATGCCCATTTGACCTACAACCATCCCCATTGGATATTCCGGGTGACGTTTGAGATCCTCTTCCGTAGCTTCCCCAATATATCCAATGACGTGAGCAGCGATATCGCCATTAGGATAATAGCGACTTGACTCAGGTCGCATTTCAACTCCCGGAAATTCTAGATCGAGCTCACCCAGCAACACAAATACTTCAGAGGTAACGGATTGAGTCAGCCGCACTGGTCTGTAAGATTGATAACCCGCTTGTTCTAATTTGTAAATAATATCGCTGACAGGTATGTTCAGTAAAGAACTCAGCTTAGTTGCCGTCACTTTCCACTGTTCAGGAGATTCTTCCTTTGGCCACAAATAGACTGAACGAGTCAGCCGATTAGCAGCTAATGGTTTACCGTTACGATCTAGAATATGGCCGCGATTCGACGGCACCGGAACTAGGCGAATGCGGTTATTGTCTGCTCGTTCTCGGTGTTGCTTACCTTCTCGCAGTTGCAGTTGTACCAGGCGGACAACGTGCATACCCATCAACAAAGTAGCAAGCAGCATCAGTACCACCGCTCGGTATCCCCGGCGCGGGGGTTGCTTTGCGCCGTCCTCCTGCACGGTTTTGTCAACTAAGCGGAATCCAGAGCCAAAAGAAAATTCGCGTTCCATCATGAAGATAGGTAGATTGCAGATTCTAGATTATTGCTAATCTCCCAAACACCAGCTTATAGCCAGAAAAATTAGAGTTAAGCTCAGCCAGTTAGGGAAAGGTTGCCACTCTAGCCAACCTATAGGCAACAATACCAAAACTTCCGTCAACAAGTAACTGAATTGTAAAAGAATCATCAAAAGAATTATAGGCATCGATCATCCTTCTGCTAAAGATAAAGCGTGTGGCAGAACAACGAGTGTCACTGTAGCTCAATCCCAGGGGGAAGTTTTCGCTTACAGTTAAAATTTAATGGAGGGAGTTTGCCATGCTCTTGAATTTTAGAGTCTGGTTAAAATCTAGTGGAATTTGGAGTGCGGCGATCGCAGCCGCGATCGCTATACCTGTCTTTGCAGAAGAGACGGCTAATTTTGGCACTTTGACCCTATCGCGAGGATTTCAACCCTCAACAGCAGTTTTGAGAGGTTCTACTGGTGGATCTTACTCTTTATCCGCGATTGCCAATTCCGATCTCCACAAGAACAAATGTTTGGGATTTGCTGCCCCGACTCCCGATCATATCTTGATTTTGCAGCAAGATTTTTCGCGGCTAACCCTTGCCATCAATACCGGAGGCAAAGATACCACTTTACTGATCTCTGGGCCTGACGGCAGCACTGTTCACTGCGGAGATGATACAGCTCAGAATAAAGATGCTAGCATTGCTGACTCTGGCTGGAAAGCTGGCACTTACCGCATCTGGGTAGGCACTATAGAATCTGGAGCTAAATATAAATACACCCTGTCGGTACAGGAGTAAAGAGAGTTGAAGTAAAAGTAATCTTGAAGTCGGTTAAAACTAAGATTCCTTTACATCCATTAAGTTTGAAGCCACAGGATGTGAGATCGTTTTTTTGGTAAAATTAAAGGTGGCGTGTTTAACCAATATTGGTAACTCCTCGTGCTAAAGACCCTTCGAGCCGACTTCAGCATTATCTTCGAGCGCGACCCTGCCGCCCGTAACTGGCTGGAAGTTTTATTTTGCTATCCCGGTCTTCAAGCGTTAGTATTTCACCGTTTTGCCCACTGGCTTTTTGTTTTAGGATTTCCCTTCATCCCCCGCTTTATTTCTCATCTAGCTAGGTTTTTGACGGGGATTGAAATCCACCCAGGGGCGACGATCGGTTGCGGCGTATTTATCGATCACGGGATGGGGGTTGTGATTGGTGAAACTGCGATCGTGGGAGACTATGCTCTGATCTACCAAGGCGTTACCTTGGGCGGTACTGGCAAGGAAAGTGGCAAGCGCCACCCAACTCTGGGCGAAAATGTGGTTGTCGGTGCCGGTGCTAAGGTTCTGGGCAATATTCACATTGGCAACAGCGTTCGCATTGGTGCGGGTTCAGTGGTGTTGCGGGATGTCCCTTCTGACTGTACTGTAGTGGGTGTTCCTGGTCGTATTCTCTATCGTTCAGGTGTCCGGGTTGCTCCTCTGGAACACGGAAGCCTCCCTGACTCGGAAGCAGCGGTGATTCGTTCTTTGGTCGATCGCCTTGAAACCTTGGAACAGCAGGTGCAAACTTTAAGCAGCGAACTGTCTGCTTATAAAGAGCCTGCATTGGAATCTGAGTTTGCACGGCAGGCTTTAACTCATGCAAGTGCGGTGGCTTGTCTTGAGAAGGCTCAACTAGCGGTTGCGGCTTCTAGTTGTCGGTTGAAAGATAAAGCGATTCAAGAGTTTTTTGATGGTTCTGGAATTTAGCAAATTTCATGACTTAATATAAGGTATAAAAACGACCCCCCCTAGCCCCCCTTGCAAAGGGGGGGAACCGGAAAAGCCCCCTTTCTAAGGGGGTTGGGGGTAGAAGCTCTTGTACCTCAGCAGACAGAGAAAGGTTATATTTCTGAGACTCACTCTACAAGTTGATTAGTTTTCAATCTTGAATCTCTTCATTAAAAGTAGGTGTATCGGGTGGAGGATTGGCGTTTCTAGGCTCAAAAAAGCCATTGCTGACTAACACCAATAAGAGAATTAAACCACCAACTATTAACCAGAAGCGATCGGCGCAATCGCCTCCCACATCTCTGACATCATACCAATTTGTACAAGTTTTGCAAAGAAAGATGTGATCCCTTGTCGGATGCTGACAATAATCACAGGGGGAGACGCTTAAGATTACTATTTTTGTAGGGACATTCTTGCATGATTTTCAACCTCTTTTTCTGGAAAATTAGCTAAGGATATTAGGGTTGGTAGGCGCTGCTTTTGGATTCGATTGCTGATGTTCAAGGTTTATGAGCAGCGCCACTCTACAGATTTATTAAAGCGATCGCAATTTCATAACCTAATGAGCACCGCAAGTGGGGCCATCGGGGTCACTGTTATTAGGAACACAGGAACTCAGTAAAAATTCTTGAGTTTCACTGCTAACATTATTTGAAGTATGTTTAGCGGCTAAAGCCAACAGCGAGTTAGATGCGATCGCGATCGCGGCCAGTAACAAAAATTGTGAAAAAATATTGCCTTTCATCCCTGTTTACCTTCTCTCTAAAGTTGGTTAATAAAGGGAAGACCGAGTTAGCTAAACTCGCTTAGTGATATCTAGAATTTCAATCTCCACATTTCAATCATCTAGCAACTACCAAAGCGTGAAAGCTCAATCTGCGGTTCAGCATTTGGTTCAGTTGCATCCTTAGCAGCAACAGCACTGGTTCAGCCTTTGGGTCACTTTCGGTGCATCGTAGCTGTATGTAGTTGCGCTTTAGCGCTAAAGCGCAACTACGTACAGGGATTAAGCAACTTTGTCAGCAAGGGCTAAATTGGCGAAGTATTCAGCGCGAGAAAGGCTGTAGTAAGCGTATTGGGTTTGGGCATAAGAAATAATCCCTTGATATTCCATGCCGATTTTGTTGAGGATGTGCCGAGAAGCTTGATTTTCTGGCATTGCATAAGCCACTAAAACAGGCTGATTTAGCTCTTTAAAGGCAATGTCTAAGTTAGCTTTAGCGACTTCTGTTCCTAATCCTTTACCCCAAACTTTGTGCTTGAGAACATAGCCATGCTGGAGGTAAGGAGTGCGATCGCTGTAGTAATGGCCACCGCGTCCAATCAGTTCTCCCGAAGCTTTATCAATTACTATCATCGGCCCACAATTGTGTTTTTCGTAGTGGATAATGGCGGAATTGACATATTCCCAAATTTGGGGAGGAGTTAAAGCTCCTTTGCCGATGTAGCGCATCTCTAATGGTTGGCTATATATCGGTAGCAAGGAGTGGTAATCTGTGCGCTTAAAGGGGCGGAGAATCAGGCGTTTTGTTTCAAAGAATGTAGATTTCATCTGTCATGTCTCCTGGTTGTAAATTTAAAGAATGCTAGAACGAGTGACAGCAAACCAAAGAAGTTGTCTCCGTTGAATTTGTGTCATACTAGAGTTGGTTTTAATTTTCGATGTCTGGCTTCAGTCGGACTGAAGCTAGATATCTTTTCTCTTGAACAACTTCATTATTGAGTAATTACCCTTATAAAACAAGGGTAAAATACAGAATTTAAGTAATAGAATCGCAGAACTTTATAGGTGCTAAACTTCTAAATTGATATCAAAAATCTTCCTAAACTTCGGCAACGAACTTATTATCTTCGTTAACTTCGGTGAAACGATTGGGAGTTATGCACGCAGGGCCAAAAACCCGGTTTCTGCGTCAATCTCTCGGATCTAGCGACAATCTTTCAAAGAAACCGGGTTTTTTTGCGTAGTCCTAATGATGTTTTCTGGCTTATGCTAAAATTCCTATAGGTAGGAAGTGAGGGAAGTGATGACAAACAAACAATCAGAGATTGAACGTGCTCGCGGCCGCATCCTTACTAACCAAGGCCGAGAGAAACTTCAGCCAGCGATTGACAATTGGGCAAGTGAAAATGGCATTAGCAAAGTAACACCTAACCAAATTTACAAAAAATTTAAAGACCAAAAAGAATATATAGGATCTGATACCATCAGAAAAATATTGACTGGTAGTACAGGAGTTGATGAAAAATCTATCCGTATTCTCTTTGATGTTTTTGAATTAACTTTAGAATCAGCCGACCATCAATTAGAAGATGATTCAAAACCTATCATCGACGATCCACCATCAGATGATTCCCAAACGCGATGGGTAGGCCGCGAAACTCTCATCACCGAAATCCTCCAAAAACTCCAAGGAAACTGCCGTATTCTCTCCATAGTCGGCATCACCGGCATCGGCAAAACTTCCCTGGCCAAACAACTCGCCAAACAACCCCAACTCAGCCAAAAATTGCCAAAAAAAGAGATAAGTTTTTCCCAAGAATCTCCCACATTTCAAGTAGTAGCAGAACGCATCTTAGGCGCTGAATTAGCCAACAGTCCCGAACTACAGCAAAATACCGATCATCTCGTTAATGCAATGGTCGATCGGTTAAAATCCCAGCCGATTTTGCTGATACTTGATATGATAGAAGTAATATTAGAACCAGACGGAAAAAGCGGCCATCGGTTTAAAGATTCCCTATTTGCGACATTCTTAGATCGGGTGGTATTAGCGGATACAATGCCGTCGCGAATTGTCCTCACTTCTCAAGATCGACCGCCGATTATGGCACAAGGACGCTACCCTGATGATAGATTTTTTGAGAAACCTCTACGCGGTTTGGAAGAAGAAGAGGCGATCGCATTATTTCGGCAATGGGATGTGACAGTTGAGGGTGAAAAAACTCAGGAATATCTGAAGCGGATTTTTGCGGTTTACGAAGGTCATCCCTTGGCTTTAAGCGCGATCGCGGGGGAAGTTCGCGAGAGTCCCTACGAGGGAAGTATTGAGAGTTATTGGGGTGATTATGGCTATGAAATTGAACAAGCGGAACAACTGAAAGCTAAGACAGATGGCGATCCTAGTCAGGATAAACCTGATATTGACCGCTTTAGCCCTAAATTAAAAGACTTGGTGTTAATTCGTATAGAAAATACGATTAATAGATTGCAGATGGCTGACCGAATTGCCCATGAGTTACTGTGTAGTGGGGCAATTTATCGACGACCAGAAGAACTCGGTGCTTGGTTAACGTTAATGTCGGAATTTGATCGGGAAAAGAAAGCATTAGCCTTTCAAACTTTGCGGCGGCGCTTCTTTTTAGAAGAGGAAAAAACGCCTAATCATCAACTTCTCTATCGCCTCCATCCGTTAATGCGTCGAGTGGCGCTGGAACACTTAGATAAATTAGATATTGAGGTGCAAGAATGACTCAGAATGCTATTGCCTATAGGGTTGTCAATTTGCTGGAATTATCAGAGTCAGAACTGCCAATGCTGCGGCGGACTGCGGCGGGAAAGTGGGTGATACCGCGATGGGATGAAGGAGAAATAGAGGCGGAAATTTCGGCACAGGAAAACCAGGAATTTCAGGGAGTGAGAAAGTTAAGGAAGAAAGAGATGCGCCGTGTCGAGGGTATCTTTTATTATTTAAAAATATACAAACCGCAGGAAACTATTAATAAAATAGAGGGAGTAAGCCACTATCTGGAAGCGTTTCACCATTTCTGTGAATTGGCAGCATGGGAAGAAGCTTGGCAAGTCCTTGCTATTCGCCTCGATACGCCGACAGGCGAAGAATTGCACAATCAGTTAGGTACTTGGGGTTATTATAGGCTACAAATTGAATTGTACAACCAATTGTTAGGCAAGTTAGACAGTAGGGTGGATGGAATTTGTTATCAGAATTTGGGGACTGCCTACTGTTCCCAAAGCAAGTACACCTGCGCCATCGATTACCACCAGCAGCATTTGAAAATTGCCGCAGAAATTGGTGAGCGCGCTGGCGTTGGCAGTGCGTTAGGGAATTTGGGGAATGTCTGCTATTCGCAAGGCAATTACACCCGCGCCATCGAATACTATGAGCAGCATTTGGCCATAGCAAAGGAGATAAATAATCGCGCTGGCATTGGCAGTGCGTTAGGGAATTTGGGGAATGTCTACCGTTCCCAAGGTAATTACACCCGCGCCATCGAATACTATGAGCAGTATTTGTCCATAGCAAAGGAGATAAATGATCGCGCTGGCATTGGCAGTGTGTTAGGGAATTTGGGGAATGCCTACCTTTCCCAAGGCAAGTACACCAGCGCCATCTATTACTACCAAAAACATTTAGAAATTTCCACAGAAATCGGCAATCGTGCTGGTATTCGCAGAGCGTTTAGCGGTTTGGGGAATATCTGCTATTCGCAAGGCAATTACACCAGCGCCATCAAATACCACCAGTGGGATTTGGAAATTGCTCAAGAAATTGGCGATCGCGCTGGCATTGGCAATGCGTTAGGGAATTTGGGTGTTGCTTACCATTGGCAAGGCGACTACAGTAGGGCCATCCAATACCTCCAGCAGAATTTGGAAATTGCTACAGAAATCGGCGATCGCGACAGCATTGGCAGTGCGTTAGGGAATTTGGGGTTGGCCTACTATTGTCAAGGCGACTACACCAGTGCCATCGAATACTACGAGAAGGATTTGAAAATTGCCACAGAAATTGGCGATCGCCGAGGTGAAGCTATTGCCTCGTTTAATTTAGGTGAGGCTTTAGCAAGAGTTGGTCACAAATGGAAGGCTATTCCTGCTTATGAGAATGCCCGCAAATTGTATCAAGCAATGGGACTTTCTCAATACGTTGAAAACTGCAATAATTCTATTCGAGATATCGGGATGAAAGTCGTAGTTGAACCTCGAAGGTTCCTAGAACTTCCTAGCACACCTGCACCGATAAAAGGCTATAAATTTGGTAGGAAATGGCAACAGCTAAAGGCCGACATTGGCAACTCATTTTCTATTTTTTTCCGTTGGGTTTCGCGATGGTTGCGCTCCGTCTTCAGGAAGCACAATCAGTAGGGTGCGTCAGACGCTAAAACCCTGACGATCTCGATCGATTTCTGTGTCTGACGCACCCTACAAGTGGATTAAACTGTGGCTAATTTTCCACCAAACCTTGTACTATTTCCAGCGATAAACCAGTGAGTCTAACCACTTGCTCAATTGTCATATTTTCCCGCAACAAATTCCTAGCTAACTCTTCTTTCGCTAACTGCATTCCTTCTTGTATTCCTTCTTGTAGGCCTTGTTGTAAGCCTTGTTGTAAGCCTTGTTGTAAGCCTTGCTGTAAGCCTTGTTGTAAGCCTTGTTGTAAGCCTTTTTCTCGACCTTCCTGCAAAATATCCTGATAAATCACTGATTCCTGCATAATATCCCCTCGCAAAATTCTTGTAATTACATCTGTCTCCAAGACTAAGCCAGCCAAAATACTTGCTGATGCCATTAAGTTACTCTGTATTCGCCTGTCTGGAATCTCTGCAATGGCAGATGCCACTTGAGTTAAAACCCCCACCGGATCTGCTGTCTGACTTAACACCGCAAAGGGTAAAAGTCCCGGCGCACTTAAAAACATTGCCGCAGGCTGTTCCCACAGGCGAATCACATCAAATTCATGGCGAGTTCTAGTCAAAACAAAAGCATTTTGCCGAACTAAATCTGAACCAGTCTCCCTCAAGTATATCACGACTTGGCGCATTTCCTTACTAGGAAATCGGCGGTAAACCCGCAATCGATAATCTGCCATCCGAAAGGGAATTCTAGCATCTGCTGCTGTCTGAAATTCAGCGTGAAGCACTAAATCCTCAGCTTGCCGTAAAATTAAAGCATCAGCCCGGATTGGCTCTAAAGAAAGTTCTGTAGGACTGAGCTCTGTTAAGATGATACTGTTTGTACCTAGTAGCCAACTTGCAAAATCATCGGCAAAGTTTTCGGCTATAAACTTGCAAATATTATCGTACATGGTAATTTGGGATGATAGAAAATCTACAAACGCCTCATAGTGGCTATCACTGGGATGGTAGCGATCGCCGATTTTTTGAAGGTTGGTATTACCGAGTAACTTTACCACAAAAAAGGCAAACTTTTGCTTTTATGTATTCTATAGAAGACCCCACAGGCAACCAACCTGAAAGCGGCGGTGCAGCCCAAATTCTCGGCCCAGATGATGGCTATTTATGCCGTACTTTCCCGAATGTAAACACATTTTGGGCATGGCGGAATGCTTTAGGTTTAGGTCATTGGGGTAAGACAGATTTACAGATGCAACCTAAATATTTAGAGCCGCAGATGTTTGACTCACATATCCAAGAAGGCTATCAAGCAACTGCTACCTGGCATCAGGGATATTTGCACGATCCGGGGTGCGATCGCGCCTGCTACTGGCAATATGAAATTAAACCTATTTATGGTTGGGGAAACTCCGGGGAATCGCAGCAGTCAACGGCTGGATTACTATCTAGTCTGCCGATTTTTGAACCGGGATGGCAAATTTTAATGGCATCAGGTTTAGCGAGTGGCTGGATTGAATGGGATGGCGATCGCTATGAATTTACAGATGCACCAGCCTACAGCGAAAAAAACTGGGGTGGCGCTTTTCCTAAAAGGTGGTTTTGGCTTAATTGCAATTGTTTTAATGGTGAATCTGACTTAGCTTTAACTTGTGGCGGCGGTAGGCGAGGCGTGTTGTGGTGGATGGAATCAGTAGCAATGATCGGCATTCATTACAGAGGGAAATTCTATGAGTTTGTACCTTGGAATTCTGAGGTGAAATGGGATATTGACCCTTGGGGAAGGTGGCAGGTTAACGCTAAAAATAGTCAGTTTGAAGTTGAGTTAATTGGCACTACTGAACTACCGGGAACACCACTGCGAGCACCGACAGAAAAAGGTTTAGTATTCTGTTGCCGTGATACAATGCAGGGAAATCTCAGCCTACAACTTCGAGAATTGCAAGGCAAGGGTAATTCTAAAATTATCTTGGAGGCCCAGAGTTTTCTTTGCGGTTTAGAAATAGGCGGCGGGCCTTGGGACGAACCTTGGCGATCTTAGTATAACAACAAGTATAAGAACATTATTATGAAATGTGAAATACTGATGAATGATGAAAAAACCAGAAAAATAAGTCTTTTTCTTCTGCCATTGGACATCTAGAAATAATTCCGATTTCTACTTACTCCCTTAAATTATTGATATAATGATTGGCAATTTTATAAAGATTTAACACATTAAGTGCTCTAGAACACAAAAGCGATATCATATTTGTATGATTGCTTAATGTCCAAGGAAACCAATGAGACCAAAGAGCAAAGCAGATTCAACAGCAAGCTTTGACGACCAATCATCAAGTCTCACACAGCCAGTGTTGCTAAATCGAATCACTAACCGCATTCGTCAATCCTTAGAACTAGGGGAAATCCTGTCAGCGACAGTTGCGGAAGTGCGTTCATTTTTGGGAACCGATCGCATCAAAATTTATCAGTTTCAGCCTGAAGGTCACGGACTGGTAATAGCAGAATCAATTTATCAAGATCGCCTACCCTCTCTCTTAGGTTTAAATTTTCCTGCCGATGATATTCCTACTTACGCTAGGGAATTATTCCTACGGGCCCGCCAGCGCACAATTATCGATCTAAGTACCCATCAAATTGGTATCAGTAGCCTGGACTGTGTAGAAACTGGAGAACCTTTAGAAATCGAAGATATTCGCTATCGCCCGATTGACCCCTGCCACCTGGAGTATCTAATTGCGATGGGGGTAAAATCTTCTGTGGTAGTACCAATTATCATCGAAACGGCAAAAAAGAGCGAGTCGGAGCTACCGTCTCTAGAATCTAATCAGTGCCTGTGGGGATTGCTGGTATCGCACCATTCGCAACCGCGAACTGTGACTGAAGATGAATTAAGGTTTATTCAGTCAGTCGTAGACCAAGTATCAGTAGCGATCGCGCAATCAATTTTATTAGAACAAGTTCGCGAACAAGCCAAACAAGAAGCGAATATCAACCGCGTTACAGCAGTGCTCTACAGCCTGCCACCAGTTCAACTACAAGCGGCGCTGGAGGAAACCGTTGCTTTGTTTCGCGGATCGGCAGGCCGGCTATATTTGCCCACAAACGAAACCCAGCAAAGCATTGAGTTGTACGTCTGTGGTACGCAACCAGAACAAATTGATCGCATACACAATCGATACATTGAGGAGAATTTGCTCTGGCAGAAGTTTCTCACCGCCAAAGTACACGCCGGCGATAGCAAATCTAGTTCAGGCATCAAGCCTTGGTCAGTGGAATGGATGCGAGCGATGTATGCCTTGTCAGCCGTTCCCTGGGAATCAAATACCAACTCAAATATTTGGCCAATTGCCGACATCTATCGGGAACCCCTATTTCGCACCTTGGTTCCCGCTTTTCAAAACACCCAAATTCGGGGGGTGCTGATCCTACCACTTTACTTTGGGCAGGAAGTAGTTGGCTGTTTGACTATTTTTCGAGAAGACAGTGATCGCGAAATAGTCTGGGCGGGCGAACACGATCCCGATACCCGCCAACTCTCACCTCGCCAATCCTTTGCAGCATGGCGGCAAATTAAGAAAGAACAAGCACAATCTTGGACAGAAGCAGACATTCGACTAGCTCAAGCCTTGTCCGAACGTTTCTCTACCGCTGTAAAACATTACAGGCTATACGGACAGCTACAAAGCCTGAATGCCAATCTGGAATTACAGGTACAAGTACGAACAGCAGAGTTACAACAGTCCACTGCGATCGGCAACCAACAGCGAGCGGGGGCAGGCATCCTTTCCAAACTGCAAAAAGCATTGGATGTAGAAACTATTTGTCGCACTGCCACCCAAGAAGTACGGCAGTTATTGAACATAGATCGCGTTGCTATCTACTGCTTCGATGCTGACTGGGGTGGTGGATTTATCAGAAATCTTGAATCTGTCAGTCCCGCATGGACGCAGATCGTACTAGCAACTAGAACGGTCTGGAATGATAGCTATTTACAGGAAACTCAAGGCGGTCGCTACAAAAATCATGAAATTTCTAATGTAAGTGATATCTACAACGCTGGACTTTCTCCCTGCCATATCGAAGTTCTCGAACATTATTGCATTCGAGCTTTTCTGGTTATACCCATCTTTATCGGAGAGAAACTTTGGGGACTATTAGGAGCTTATAACCATAGCACCCCGCGCGTATGGAAAGATTCGGAATTAGTATTTACCAATCAATTTGCTGCCCATTTAGGCGCTGTCTTGGATCGCAAGCAGGCAGAAATTGATTTACTCGAAGCCAAAGAACAATTTGAATTGGCTCTTCGTGCTTCCCATGATGGCTTTTGGGATTGGGATTTAGTGACTGGTGAAATGTATTATTCACCGCGTTGGAAAGAGATGCTGGGCTATGAGGATAGCGAGTTAGAAAACTCACCTGAAACGTGGAAATCTCTAATTTTTGATGAAGATTATCCCCTCAGTATTCAGTTAATTGAAGACTATAATACTGGTAAAGTAGATCAGTTTTTAATGACTCAAAGATTCCATCACAAGGATAGTTCTACTGTTTATATTCTCTCTCAAGCAATCCATGTTAAAGATGAAAACGATCGTGTGGTTCGCATGATTGGCGCACATTCTGATATTACCAAAATGGTGAGAATTCAGGAAGCGATGGAAACATCGAAAATGCAGTTATCTAGTGTTTTAAATAGCTCTTTGGATGGAATTATGGCGTTTCGATCCGTGAGAAATAAAGCGGGTGAGATCCAAGACTTTGAATGGCTGTTGGCAAATCCTGCTGCTTGCGAAATGATTAACCGTAAGGCTGAAGACTTAATTGGGAAATACTTACTAGAAGAAATGCCGGGAAACCTGGAGGAAGGACTATTCGATCGATACGTCCAGGTAGTTGAAACAGGCACGATGATGGATCGTGAGTTTTGCTACGACCAAGATGGGTTACATTCTTGGTTCCAAAATATTGCCGTCAAACTTGGCGATGGCTTTGTTGTCACGTTCCGAAATGTCACAAATATCAAACGCTCAGAACAAGCTCTACAAGAGGCTAACAGGCAGCTAGAAGAGCGAGTTGGGGAACTGAATCAACGAAATAGTGAGATGGTTCTCCTCAGTGAAATTAGTGACTTTTTACAAGCCTGTTTAACAATTAAGGAAGCTTCTGCTACGATCGCGACTTTAGTGCAATCGCTGTTCCCTGAATGTTCCGGCGGTATCTTCATCACCGCTAATTCCCGCAATCGTTTGGAAATGGTGACATCGTGGGGAAATCCGCTGTATTCAGAAAGTATATTCCATCCCAAAGATTGTTGGGCGCTCAGGCGCGGACGAGTGCATTGGATGGGTAGCGATCGCCACGAACTAATCTGCAACCACATTAACCATAAAGAGCCTCCCGCCGAATCTCTGTGCATCCCCATGATTGCTCAAGGGGAAACGCTAGGTTTGCTATATTTATGTACAACAGCACCCCATACGATCGCGGAATCTAAACAACGATTAGCTCGTACTGTAGCCGAACAAGTGGGATTAGCGATCGCTAACCTCACCCTGCGAGAAACTTTGCAAAATCAAAGTATCCGCGATCCGCTGACGGGTTTGTTTAATCGCCGCTATCTTGAAGAATTTCTGAGGAAAGAAATTCATCGGGCGCAGCGCAATCAGTATTCTATCGGCATCATTATGCTCGACATCGACCATTTCAAGCAATTCAACGATACCTTGGGACATGAGGCTGGGGATTTTGTGCTGCAAGAAATTGGCTATCTCTTAAAAAAAATGATTCGAGTTTCAGATGTTGCTTGTCGCTATGGTGGCGAAGAAATGACCGTGATTTTGCCTGAATCCTCTCTGGAAGATACTTATATCAAAGCTGAAGAACTGCGAGAAGCGATCGCTCAACTCAAACTCAATTATAATGGAAAAAGACTTGAAGGCTTAACGGCTTCATGTGGAGTAGCCTGCTTTCCCGATCGAGGAATCACTGGTAATGCTGTGATTATCGCTGCCGATGCGGCTTTGTATCAAGCAAAGGGAGCGGGAAGAAACCAAGTTATTGTTGCCAAGAAATAAACGTCTTTCGATTGATATTTTTTAGGTTTGAGCAAAATTTAGCACGCTAAGTGTGGAAAAATAGAAGTAGGTCAACATTTAATAAGTAATTTGCTGGACATGATATTACCTACGATTACGTAACGCCGCCATCTTGGCGGTGACTTTACCGCCAAGATGGCGGCGTTACGGATAGTTTGGCGTAATTCCTAATTCAATTATCCTGACTGCCATGAGCAAATCCTTAACTTTCCTATCTCGTAAATTCTCTCCCAATCGCTGGGTACAACAAAGCCTAAAGATGATATTGAGCTTAGTGCTTTGGTTCGCAATATCTGCGACCCCTCTAGCATTTGCAGCCAATAACTCTAGTCCAGTTGGTGATTTATTGCGCCAACCCGCAACCGAAATTCCTATTAGTTTGGGCAGCGCTACTGGCGAACTCAAGTTTTTTCCAAATCTCCTAGAATTTCAGTCAGGAAAGCGCTACAAATTAGTGCTGAAGAATCCCAGCCCTGAGAAACATTATTTTACTTCCAAAGATTTTGCCGATGCGAGCTGGACTCAAAAAGTTGAAGCCGGTAATGTAGAAATCAAAGGAGCAATTCGCGAATTAGAACTCAAACCCGGAGCAGAGGCAGAATGGGTATTTGTGCCAATGAAGTCGGGAACCTATAATCTGCGGTGTACGGTTCCGGGACACGCGGAAGCTGGAATGATTGGGAAAATTACTATTTCCCCTCAACAGGCGGCATAATATTAAATTCAAGGGTGGCGATCGCATTAGAGAATTAGTAAACAAGTGCGATCGCTCCCTTGCTGTTTCTAAGGAAAAAATTAAGCTACCTTAGAGTTAGGAGAATTTATCAATAGCTCTCGGCCCGACACCCGTACCAATATGAGTCCGATATTTTTCCTTATTTCCCTAAACTCCTTATCACACACTTAGTTAATTGTCAATTACATGAACATTTTTGGTGGTCTGCTTTCTCAACCGGCTCAAGCTCCCCAAGCCAAAAAACGCCGAGGCATTGAGATTAAATCTCCGCGCGAAATTGAAATTATGCGGCAGGCAGCTTTAATTGTGGCAACGGTACTCAAAGAAATTTCGCAACTCGTAAAGCCGGGGATGACGACTGCCGATTTAGATGCTTATGCTGAAAAACGCATCCGCGAAATGGGGGCAACACCAAGCTTTAAAGGCTATCACGGTTTCCCTGGCTCGATTTGTTCAAGCATTAATAACGAAGTTGTACACGGCATACCCAGTGCCAAAAAAGTGATTCGAGCGGGTGATGTTCTCAAAGTAGATACGGGTGCTTACTACCAAGGTTTTCATGGGGATTCTTGCATCACCATTCCCGTTGTTGAAGTCACTCCCGAAGCCGCCAAGTTGATACGTGCGGCAGAAGCGGCGCTCTATAAAGGCATTGAGCAAGTGAAAGCGGGAGCCTACCTGCTTGACATTGCTGGAGCAATTCAAGATTGCGTCCAAGCTCATGGCTTTACTGTAGTCGAGGAATTTACCGGTCACGGCGTGGGGCGGAATTTGCATGAGGAACCTTCTGTTTTCAACTTCCGCACCCGCGAGATGCCAAATGTTAAACTAAGAACAGGGATGACCTTAGCGATCGAGCCAATTCTGAATGCGGGTTCTAAATATACCCGGACGCTGGCAGATAAGTGGACGGCTGTTACTGTTGACAACTCTCTTTCTGCTCAGTTCGAGCATACCGTCCTAGTGACGGATGATGGTTACGAAATTTTAACTGACCGCTCTAAGGTTTAGGGAAGCAGGGGAGCGGGGAAGTGGGGAAGCGGGGAAGGGGAGATTTCTTTCTTGCTTCTTTCTTCACAGCACAAAGATCGGGTTAAGCTTAACTTGGAGGAGAGGTGTAAGAATTATCATGAGCGAGCAAACTCCCTATGAATTGCTTGGAGTCCCTGAAGATGCTTCCTTTGATGAAGTGCAAGAAGCGCGGGGACGTATTGCCGAGCAGTATGGCGGCGATAAAAAGCGTATGGAAATAATAGAGGCGGCTTATGATGCGATCTTAATGGATCGTTTGCGACAGCGCCAAGAAGGGAAAATTAAGGTTCCCGAACGCATCCGCTTTCCAGAGCGGGCAGTTCCATCATCTCCCAGCTTTGCTCCGGCTCCAGCTAAGGGAGGGCCTGCTTGGCTACAACGGTTGCTGGATTCTCCGAGCCGAGCTGATATTTTATGGCCCGGTGGCGTATATGCGGGGCTGGGGGGTTTGAGTATTTACCCTGGAAGCAGTGACTCTGTGCTACAGCTAACTTTGGCTGTGGGTGTGGGTTCTTGCCTTTATTTTGTCAATCGTAAGGAGCAAAAGTTTGGTCGCGCTGTGCTGCTAACTGTGGCTGGTTTAATTTCTGGCTTGGTGCTGGGAGGTATTCTTGGCTCTTTTGTGACTGGGACTTTGATAACTCCTGAGAAATTTATTGCTGTGTTTACGTTTTTGATCTTGTGGCTGGTTAGCAGTTTTCTTCGTTAGTTGTTAATTGTTAATTGTTAGTTGTTGGTAGTTAATTGTTGGTAGTTAGTTGTTAGTTGTTGGTGGTTAGTTAGAAAATTCAGCCAACTAATAACTATCAACCCCAATTAACAGTTGACAGTTACCAGTTAGCAGTTAACAGTTAACAGTTAACAGTTAACAGTTTATCGACAGCTTCGACTAGATTGCTAACTATTAAATCGGGTTTGTGCATTTCTAATTGAGTGCGATCGCGAATCCCAGAAAGCGCTCCCATTACCTTGACACCGTGCGTTTTTGCTGCTATAATGTCTGCTTCTGTATCTCCCACCATCCACACATCAGATGCAGCGGGAAGTTCTGCTATGGCTTTCGCCATTAGCAGAGGTTTGTCCTTGGTATCGCCAGTTTTTACGTAATCGTTGGGGAGACAATAGCGCCTGTCTAGGGGGAAAAATTTGGCTAAGTCACAGCGGTTAAAGGCTTCGTCGAGTTCCCGCACTCGCCGCATTGTCATTACCACTAAATCAACTCCCGCCTGCTGCAATCTTTCCAAGGTTTCCACAGCGCCGGGAACGGGTTGGTCGTAAACTAAGTAGGGTAGCGTGTGAACGGTTTTGCGGCGGTTTTGGGCAAATTCTGCGGCTTGGGTTTCGTCTAATCCTGATAGTATACCGATTTGGGTTTCGGGAGTGCGCGATCGCTTCATTTGCCAAAACTCCTGTTTCGGGAGTACGCGGATTTCTTGATCTGGACGCTGAGCCTGTGCCAGACAGAGTTGGTAAACTCTGTAATAGCGCTCGGAAACGTCCATAATTGGCCCATCGAAGTCAGTAATAAGTCTTAGCATTTGACCTGGTTCGTCGTTAAGTTTTAATACAAATTGTTACTTACTATAACAGAATTCAGAAGAAAGGGAAGAGGGCAAAAGGATTAGCCATTAGCAATTAGCCATTAGCAATGAAGCATTAAGTGCTAGCATATTTGTCTGATTGGCTAACCGATAAATTTAGTAAAAATCATCTGTCACATTGTTTAGACTACCTCGTTTAATTTGCTCTCGTTCGATTGCTTCAAATAAAGCTCGAAAATTTCCTTCTCCAAAACCTTGAGCCTGAATTTGTTGACCATTAACCCAAGCTTTGCGTCGTTCAATTAACTCAAAAAATAAAGTGGGTTGTTCAAAAATTGGCTGAGTAAATATTTGTAATAACATCGCTTTAGAGATATCTTTTTGCCAATCTACCAAAACTTGACAAACTTCGATTGCTTCCCACTCAGCACTAGAAAGATAGCTTTCCCACTGTTGACGCAATTCGCTGTAATAGGTTGAGGGAACTGGTAAAAAAGGTAATCCTCGCGATCGCAATTCGCTAACTACCTGTAAAATACGATCGGTTTGCAAAGCGATGTGCTGAATTCCTGACCCGCAATTAGCATCCAAAAATTCTTGAATTTGAGAATTAGCAGATCCTGGTTCATTAATGGGTAATTGTACATTACCATTGGGATGAATCATCACTCGACTGCGTAAAGCTGACTGGTTAGTTTGAATTTCAAAGTTTTGCTGTGGTTGGAAACCTAGAGTATTTTGATACCATTTTACTGCGCGTTCTAAATCCCCAGTTGCAACATTTAGCACTGTATGATCGATAGTTGTAAAAAATCCTGTGCTATTAGTAATGTCTGATTGGTAATTATTGGCAGCCAATTTAACGGATGAATTGTCGGCAGCAAAGTCAGATTTAGCTAAAAAAGTCAATAACTTATCGGCTGCTAAGGGTTTTTCTCCCTGGATTAAAGTATGGGTTAAGTCTCCCCATCCAGTCACTTTTGCCCATTTTAAAGAGCTTGATTCTTGCTGGATGGGTTGTAGAATTTTAGCACCATAAGCAACGGCGTTATTTATAACAGATTCAAGATCGCGAACCCGAAAAGCTATATCTGCAACGCCGGGGGGATGCCGCTTGAGCCATAAGGCGATGGGGCTATCCGTTGTTAGAGGCGAAGATAAGATAAAACAGACATTGCCACTGTTGATAACTTCAGTGTGGATGTTGTGATTTGTAATGCTTGCTATTGCTTGAAAACCTAACTGGTTAACAAACAAATCGCGCGACGCGGCTGCATTTTCAACGTAAAAGTGAACGCGATCGAATTCCATGAAGTTAAGTTAAATTTGCTTGACTAATTGGGTAAATTTGTGCAACTATCTAAAGAGTGATTTTTCACATTAATATCATGGGCAACTTATTTAACAATCCGTTTGTGCGAGCAGCAGGGGTTGCAGCTATAGCTTACGGTATTTTTCAGCTATTAGCTCAAGCTTTATATGCTTTTGCTAGAATTGCTGAAAGTTTTTCCCGCTGGATCAAGTGGTCTTTCTTGCCTTGGAGTGATGAAATAGCGATTGGTTTGGGGGTGGCTTTTTTGATTGTTACGGCTGTGACTACGAGCCGCGATCGCTAAATTATCCGATCTAGCGATAAAATCAACTCCATCGGCACTGCGGTTAGAAAAATAGCTGAACCGATGCCGCCAGTCGCACCCACTAAAACCGCAAGTTTGTCCTGCATATCGCTTTACATTTCTTTACGTCTTTTTTTATTATACCCATGCAGGCGAAGTGAAAGTTTAAGGTTGCGCGATCGCTACCCGACTCTTCGCGCCTGAATCAGTCACCTTGAAGGCAGCACAAGACTTTAAAAAAGTTGTTAATTTGCTGCCAAAACCCAATTCTTTTACTAGAGAAGTAACAGACTTACCATAAGCTTGATAAAAAGCTCCACCTAGTTCACCGACAAATATTTTTTTTTCTCGATCTTTGCTTACCATTAACTTCAGGAGATCGAGAAGAACTTGCTCTAATTCTGCGGGTGAATCAATATTAACTTCGAGCTTTGTCTCCTTTGAATTTTTCTGTTCGCTTTGCAAAGGCTGCGCGATCGCTACTCGACTCCTAGATCCTAAATCAGTCACGTCAAAAGCAGTGCAAGACTTTAAAAAAGTTGTTAATTTACTACCAAGGCTCAATTCTTTTAGCTGAGAAGTAACTGACTTACCGTAAACTTGAGAAAAAGATTCACCTAGTGTCGCAACTAATATATTTTTTTCGTTACCTTCGGTTTCGATTGACTTCAGCAGTTCGAGCAGAATTTGCTCTAATTCTGCTGCTGAATTAATACTACCTTTGAGATAGTTTTTTTTCTTTGATTTTTTCTTTGCACTCTGTGGAGGTTTTTCTTCATTTACAACCGCAGTTTGCACCACTACTATCGGAGGAGTAACTGCTTCAATCTTAGCAATACCACCATTATTATTTTTAGCACTACTACTACGATCATTTAAAGTAATCTGACAACGAGATTGAAATAAAGTAGAAATAGTAGCTAAATCAGCCAAGCGATCGGTCAGATTATTTTTTTCTTGAGCGATCAAATTTTTTAGTTGACTCATTAATCCTTCAAAATCGGGAATCTCTGCGCCGACAACAGGAGAATAGTGTTTGTTTTCCCCTGTAGCGTAGTTTTCCACAACCAGGTTTTCATCTTTTCTTAGCACTCGATAAACTGTCAAGCCTTGACTTTGTAACTCATTGCATAAGTGTAGCAGTAAACTATCACAAGAACAGACAAATATCTCTTTGGCTGTGGGATAACGTAGAAAAATAGAAGCGCCAAGCGAGATCATTTTTCCGTCAGCATTACTTGCACCACTAGGAACATGAACCAGTTGATATCCGCGTTTGTGCAGTTCATTATCCTGATTCCCCATAGCTGAATTTTTCCAGTTAGCAAAAGCAATTTTTATTTGGAGGGGATAGCTAGATAAACTTCCTAGAAATTGTTCGGTTTTGATATCTAATTTTAGGTTTTCAGCATCAAGGAGTAAAATAGCTAAACCGGGACTATCGGCAATTGAAGTTTGTGAGGTGATTGGTTGTTTAACAGATAAAATATCGGCTAATTGTGTAGCAATGTTGGTCGCAAGCTGAATCTGATTAGTAAGCGGTAATTGACCATTCTCTGAGGGTTTCTCAAAGGTTGCGATCGCAGATAATTCTGAGTGGGGAAGAGGTGTCATCGCACTCTCATCTACTACCGCACCGTTTGACACACTGGCGGGTTCTATAAATTGCTTACCGCAGCTTTTGCAGAGATAACGCTGCCTACCGCGATCGCGGCCATTTTTGCGGTATGAAGTAGAATCACACTTGGGGCATTTCATCGGGGCGAGCGCGCAACCATGTAGAGTTATCATACACTAATCTTAACTGTTTCAAGCAATAATTTAGGGTTTAACCAGCCCGACTTGCCAACCTTTTGCTGTCTTTTTTAGCTTCAGAGAAGAACAGGAGTGCAAAAATTTAGGAAATTTACTACCCAGATTAAATTCTTTAATAATTTGAGTAATCGGCTTGGCGTATTTTCGGTGAAATTCACTGCCGACATTTGAAACAAAAACATAACTAATAGTTGATGTCGCCGTGAGATTTTCAACTATATTAACAATCGCCATTTCCAAATCTTCAATGGAATTAATATCGCTTAAACTCTGAGGGATAACAATATCTTTGTTGAGGGTTATATTGTTAACAGATGATGTTTTGGCTATCTCATTAATATCAAATAAAGTTAGATAAGTTTGAGAATTATCTGAGGTTTTGTGAATAGCAAACTCTGTCGGATAATCCAGAAAAATATCTCTAACTTTAGTCCCCGGTAGATGAGTATCTACAACTTGGCTAAGTGCTAAATTATAATTTTCTTTATACAATGTAGAAATTCGAGAAAGCTTAACCCATTGATTTTCTGTGCGCTCTTGTTCAGCTTTAATTAGCTCTTTCAAATGAGAGACAAATTCTTCCAGAGTGGGGATTTCCGGTAGACCAACGAGAGAATATTTCTGAGTTTCTCCAGTCTTGCTATTTAAAACTGTAATGTAGTCTCCCTGCTTGCGGACTTGATGCACAGTTAATCCGTGAGCTTGTAGCGTATTGCGAAGGTGCGTTAGCGCTTGATCGGAAGAACAAACTAAAATTTCTTTAGCAGTGGGGTAGTGTACAAAAATAGAAGCTCCGACAGTAGCCATTTTTAAATCAGCACTGTCTTTTCCTGGCGGAACATGAATTAGTTGATAGCCACGTTCGTGAAATTCCGCATCTTTCTTACCCATGCTGCGCCAATTAGCAAAGGCAACCTTGATTTGGATAGGATGAATACAAATTTCCTGTAATAATTTTTCGGTTTCGATATCTATCTGTAAGTTTTCGGCATCTAATAGCAAGATGGCGATGCCAGAGACAGGCTGCGAACCATTATTGGGCGAATCTAGATTGGAACTAGGAGACTTATGTGATTGTAAAAATTGTGTTTTTCCAGAGGCAAGCTGGTTAATTTCTAAGAATAATTCGCTGAATTGAGGAGAATTAACGAATTCCGGTGCTAACAGAATTTGCAGATATTTTTTCGCGATCGCCAGTAGCGATCGCGCGTTAGCCGCCTGAGAGAACCCTGTTGTCAATTTTTCGCTCAAGGTAGATTGACTCTCAGCTCTGTGCCAGGGAGTTTTCCTGTATTTTTCCGCTATCCATTCAGGATGCTGCTGCTGGATAGAAACGAGAGTTTCGCAGATATGGCGGCTGATGGCGCTGATAATGACTGATTTCTTAGTCACTGGCAAGCTGGAGTTATCTTGCATGGCCCTCCACAAGCAAGGATGGTATTTCGATCCATCATAGACTGACGGAGGGTGGGGGAGATGGGGAAGATGGGGGAGATGCGGAGGATGGGG
>NZ_JARFTR010000088.1 GCF_029167235.1 Kamptonema sp. UHCC 0994
GCGGTGACTTTACCGCCCAGAGGGCGGCGTTACGTAATTACTTTCCCAATGGAAATACTCACCGCTCTGCCTTTTGCCTTAATTATATTTGTACTAGGAGCCTCGATTGGCAGTTTCCTCAATGTCGTAGTTTATCGACTACCAGCAAAATTGTCGGTGCTGTGGCCGCCGTCTCGCTGTCCTCAATGCTTACATCAACTCAGACTCTCCGAAAATGTACCCGTATTTGGCTGGCTGTGGCTGCGGGGGCGGTGTAAGCACTGTCGAAGTCCTATTTCTGCCCGCTATCCAATTGTAGAAGCAGCAGCGGGTCTGATGTTTTTGCTAGTTTTCTGGAGGTTCGGGATAACGCTAGAAACTTTGAGTTACTGGACATTTTTTAGCTGGCTTTTAGCTTTATCTCTAATTGATTTAGACACCATGACTCTTCCTAATGCCTTAACTCGGTCAGGATTGGTTCTCGGTCTGGTTTTCCAAGCATTAAATGGTTTATTGCCCACATTTAATCTAGCAGTTGGGATCGATCGTCTAGTATTAACGGGTGTTATCGGTGCAGTTGTTGGTCTTTGGTTATTTGACATCATTGCCTTAGCGGGTTCCCTTGCCTTTGGACAAACAGCGATGGGAGCGGGAGATACTAAACTAGCTGCGATGATGGGAGCGTGGTTAGGCTGGAAATATTTGCTACTAGCTGGGTTTCTAGCTTGTGCTGTGGGTGCATTTGCAGGTGGAGGTGCGATCGCATTGGGGTGGCTTGGTCGCCGGCAACAGATGCCCTTCGGGCCATTTTTGGCTCTGGGTGCGGTGTTAACAGCTCTTTGGGGAGAGATGATAATATCTACTTATTTGCGGTTATTTTTCCCTAATTTTAGCCTCTAATTAAGTATGTTTACTCAGATAAATAATTGGCAGATAGGCTAGTCCCTTAAATTGGTAAGATAATTTGTGTCTTGGATTACGCTAAAAACTACTAGCTTCCGCTGGGAAGCCGAATTGATGGAGCAGTTACTTGCTGCTCATCAAATCCCGGCTCGGATTGTGGATTTGGGCTTAGCATCCTATCTAGGAGCTGGGAGTGCAACAGCTTTGCAAGTCCGAGCGCAAGATAAGTGGGCGGCCTCGCTCCTGATCAGTCCGATTGAGGAAGATCCAGATAATGGTTAACAGATAACAGATAACAGTTAACAGTTAACCGTTAACAGTTAACAGATAACAGTTAACCGTTAACCGTTAACAGTTAACAGATAACAGATAACAATTACCAAGTTTTAATGTCTTTATTTGATTGGTTTGCAGATCGACGAAAAGCAGTGCCGAATTCTGAACAACGGCCCGAACGGGAAATTGCGGACGGGCTATGGATTAAATGCGAAGCTTGTGGGGCGCTCACCTATGCCAAGGATCTCCGGGCAAATCAAATGGTGTGCTTAGAGTGCGGCCACCATTTGAGAGTATATAGCGAGGAACGTATCGAGCAGTTGATCGATGCGAATACCTGGAAGGCAATCGATTGGGGATTGTGCGCGACTGACCCGTTAAAGTTTCGCGATCGCAAACAGTATAGCGATCGCCTCCGTGAAACTCAAGAAAAAACAGGCTTAGTAGACGCAGTACAAACCGGACTGGGCCAACTAGAAAGCTTACCCATCGCCCTCGCCGTCATGGACTTCCAGTTCATGGGAGGGAGCATGGGTTCAGTAGTGGGAGAAAAAATCACCCGCCTAATCGAACGCGCTACCCTCGAAGGCTTACCCGTAATTATTGTCTGTGCTTCTGGTGGTGCCAGAATGCAGGAAGGAATGCTGTCCCTGATGCAGATGGCAAAAATTTCTGGAGCCTTAGAACGCCACCGAGAAGCTAAACTGCTCTACATTCCAGTTTTAACTCACCCGACAACTGGCGGCGTAACAGCTAGCTTTGCAATGTTGGGAGACATTATTATTGCAGAGCCAAAAGCAACAATTGGCTTTGCTGGCCGCCGGGTAATCGAGCAAACTCTGCGGGAAAAACTGCCCGAAAATTTCCAAACTGCTGAGTATTTACTGGCTCAGGGTTTTGTAGATGCGATCGTACCTCGCACCCAGTTAAAGAAAACTTTAGCTCAGCTAATTCGCCTTCACCAGCCGCAGCCACAAACCAGTTCCACCTCTAGTGTGGCGGAAGGCTACAATCCCAGCGATCCCCACGTTACACCCGGACATAGCCCTAGCTTTGGGCGATCGCCCTAAAACTGGCGATCGAAGCAATAGCAGCTAGTTGGTAAAACGGCTTCTGGGTGGGATGATATTGATTGTGAGTTAACAACTGCTTTATCTCCAAAGAATCCCATCCTTATTTAGGGATGAGAAAGTCAACTGTCAGCAACCAATAATTATGGGTTTTGCAGACCTGTCGATTGCAGAAATAGCAGTGGATTACAACGTCCCTGTAGAAGATGTACTGCGGTTGTGCGACGAGTTGGGAATTGCCTACAAACACCCGCGAACCCGTTTGGCTTTAGAGGATGTCAAGGCAATTATTTCTAAACTCGATCGAGGCCGTGACTCAGAACCTATTGCAGATTGATCCATTCTGTGTAAAGGGTTCAATAACTAACCTGTTTTTAGGGAGAACCATGCTTAAAAGATATTTCATTGCTGTTGTCACTGTATTCTTGACATTTCAGATTTTTGTCGGCGGTGCCCTTGCTGTCGAACTCAGCGAAGAGGTTCGTACAGTTCCTCTGAATAACAGCGAAACTGTGGTGCTAAGCCTCAAACAAGTTAAAGAAGGCAAACGCTTATTTAACTCAACTTGCGCTCAATGCCATGCGGGGGGAGTGACAAAAACTGACCCGAATCTGAATTTGAGTCCTGAAACCTTAGCTTTGGCAACACCGCCGCGCACTAATATAGAAACGCTGGTGGAGTTCATGAAAAACCCGAAGACGTTTGACGGGTTTACCGAAATTTCTGAGTTGCACCCTAGCACTAAAAGTGCAGATATTTTCACTGAGATGAGAAATCTCACGGATGATGACCTTTATGCGATCGCAGGTCATATTCTGTTGCAACCGAAGATTATCGGTACTCAGTGGGGTGGTGGCAAAGGAGCTCGTTAAAGGATTTTAGATTTTAGATTTTGGATTTTAGATGGTGAGATTGTTTACGGACTTCAAAAATTGATGGGGTTCGGGATTAAGCTTCTATCTAAAATCTAAAGTCTAAAATTGTTTGGCCCTAGATTCAATATCACATTTATATAGCTCGCCCTCATGCTACGCCGTAGTGTTTTAGTTCGTTATCTGTTGGGAATTTTAGTGAGTGGTTGGCTGCTATTGATTGCGGCCCAACCTGTCCGAGCTGAGGCTTTAGATTCTTATGTGGTTCGGTATTTACAAGCCAAAGAACCTATTGAGCTAGAGCTAAACGGGCAGGGTGAGACTCGCTTATTTTCTGCTGAGGATTTATCGGCGGGGAAACGCCTGTTTGGTCAAAATTGCCTGAACTGTCATGTAGGGGGAGCGACACTGCCCAATCCAATGATATCTCTGTCTTTGACAGACCTCAAAGCTGCAACCCCTCCCCGCGACAATGTTAGCAGCTTGGTAGCTTTTTTGAGAGAGCCGATGAGTTACGACGGCAGTGAGGAAAGCTATTGGTGCCGACAGGTACCGGAGAGTTGGATGCCCCAGGAGGAAATAGAAAATTTGGCTGCTTTTGTACTTAGGGCGGCTCAAAAGGCTCCGGGATGGGGTGTGGACAGTTTTGAGAATTGAAATGGGTTAGAAAAAGGTCGCGATCGCTATTGTGAGTGCATTGCACAGGTAAAATAGTTTGGTCGAGATGGTTTGATGTTGGAAAGTCCCCGTTACAGCGAGAGCTGGAGGGGAGAAAATGTTACTAGAGGAGAACTCCGTTGAAAAGAATCTTATCGATTGCCCTGTTCGCGATCGCAATATTTACCCTCGGTTTTGGTCGCCCTGCATTGGCAGAGGGAGATATTGCTAGTGGATCGAAAATTTTTGCCGCTAACTGTGCTGCTTGCCACATCGGCGGCGGTAATGTCGTGATGGCTCAAAGAACCTTGAAAAAGGAAGCTTTGGAGAAGTTCGCGATGAACTCTCTAGAAGCGATTACCACTCAGGTGACAAATGGCAAAAATGCGATGCCAAAATTCAAGGGTCGTTTAAGCGATCAACAAATTGAGGATGTGGCTACCTATGTGCTTTCTCAAGCTGAAAAAGGCTGGAAAGGCTAAATTGGTTTGTCCTAGTTAGCTAATGCTCTAATGACTTAAAACCCCTTTGCATAAGAGGGGTTTTTTATCAAAAATATAGCAAATCCTGCTTTAATATCGGGTTGATTCTTCAACTTAATCATCCCTTAGAAAGGAGACATCGGCGCTACAAATAGGTTATCTTTGTTGCCAAACTTTAATCGAGAGGAAAAGCCTGTGGTTCCCTTACGCGATGAAAATCCCACCACTATTACACCTTATGTCACCTACGGGTTGATTGGTGTTAATATCTTGGTGTTTATCTACGAAATCACTTTATCCGGCAATCAATTAACTCAATTCTTCTACTCTTGGGCGGTTGTTCCTTGTCAGCTTACTGATATCTGTCAAGTGTCAATACCAGCCTCTCCGTTTCCAGAATGGGTGACATTAATTACTTCCCAATTTTTGCATGGAGGATTTCTGCACGTAGCCGGGAATATGCTATTTTTGTGGATATTTGGCAACAACGTAGAAGACCGTTTAGGTCATGTTAAGTTTATCATATTTTACCTAGCTTGTGGTGTTTTGGCTTCGTTAACGCAGTGGTATTTCTCCTCTGGCTCTGCAATTCCTTCCTTGGGTGCTAGCGGTGCGATCGCGGGTGTTATGGGAGCTTATATTCTCAGATATCCTAAAGCTAAAGTTCTGACATTAATTCCGTTGGGTATATTTTTTACGACTGTGCGAATCTCTGCTTTCTGGTTTTTGGGATTTTGGTTTTTGCAGCAAGCTTTTTACGGTATCGCTTCGGTGAATGCCCCGGCAAATATTGGTATGGAAGGCGGGGGAATTGCTTACTGGGCACACGCTGGGGGATTTGTATTCGGAGCTTTACTTGGCCCTCTGTTAGGATTGTTTTCTGAAGATTGATTAAGGGTTAGTAATGGCTAATGGCTAATGGCTAATGGCTAATGGCTAATGGCTAATGGCTAATGGCTAATTGCTAATTGCTAATGGCTAATGGCTAATTGCTAATTGCTAAGTAGTTGGACAAAAATAAATAATGTCATTGCGAGCCAAGCGAAGCGCGTCAAGCGAAGCGCGTCAAGCGAAGCGAAGCAATCTGAGGCGCGAAGCGTTGCGAGGTACGAAGCAATCTGAAGCAATCTGAGGGTGTTGCGAGCGAAGCGAAGCAAACTAATCCCGAAGCAATCCCAAAACCCTGCGTTGGCGTAGCCTGCCCGAAGGGCTTATGCTTCACTTCACTTCGTGACCTTCGCTTCGGACATGGCTGCGTTTATTTATGTCCAACTACTTATTACCTTATCTCCCCTATCCTCCCCATCTCCCCCTCTCTTCCTCTTTCCCTAGTCCCTAGCCCCTAGCCCCTAGCCCCTTCTTTGCTAATTCCCTTTGCCTTCTGCCTTCTGTTTGGTTTTGACATTTGCTTTGATTTCACTTCCGTAGCAGCATCAGCAAAGTGTACAAGGGGGGTATCTATTTCCTCAATCTGATGGGGAAAGTCAACGGAAATATCAGCACCATTAACGATCGCTCCCAAAAGTCGCGGCCCTACTTTGTTTAGCTCTTCATCTAATTCTGTCAACCGATCGGTTATTTCAGCTAATATTTCGGAATTAGTATGACCTTGTCTTGTGACTAAAACTATACCGTCAGTGTAGGGTTCCAAGGTTAGTGCATCGCTGTATTCACTCAAAGGGGGAGAGTCTATAACTATAAAATCAAAGCGGTGGCGAACTTCTGTAAGCAGCCGTCGGATTTCGCTGGATTCGAGTACAGCAGCGGCTTGTCGCAGGGGGCCTGGACTGGGGATTACAAATAGGTTTTCAATGGCTGGGACGAGGCGAATGCACTCGCAGAGATCGCCGTAGTAACGTAGGGGTTCAATAGAATTAGCGGGATCGGTAGCGACTTTCAAAAATTGTACCCAAGAGGGCGATCGCAAATCTGCTTCGATTAATAGAGTCCGCTTACTAGCACGAGCCGAGGCGATCGCTAAATTGTAAGCGGTAAAAGTCTTACCTTCAAGAGCAGTAGCAGAAGTAAGTATTACCAGCTTCGGGGGTTTTTCTCCAACGCGGCGTAGATTGCTGCGGAGTTTCTCGTAAAAATCTAGATAGGGAGAATTAAGTTCGATCGCGATCGGCATATCTTCTCTACTGGAGTCAAGGGCGATCGCAAAAGGTAAAACTCCCAACACTTCCACCTCCCTTTCCTCCAAAGCCGAGCGAATTTCTTCCCAGGTTTGGAACTTCCCACTCAGCATCCCTAGTAAAAATATGACTCCGCCGCCTAGCAATATTCCCATAAATCCTCCCACCGCCAAGATCGCAGCTTTACTTTTGGGAGTTGATTTGATATTCTCAGTTTTTGCTAACTGAGAGATTCTCAAAGAACCTGTTGTCTCCGTTACAGCCGCCTGAGCATCCACCAGAGCCGATTGCATCTTATCGTAGAGAGTCCTCTTCAGCGTTACTTCCTGTGAGATGCGTGCTTGTTCTAACTGTTTATTAGGAAGTGTTGCGTGTTCTCGCCGCAGTTGTTGTTCCGTTTTCGCAATGCCAATAAGTTGCTGTTGTAGCATCTCCCGCTGAGTTTGCAAATTAATCAAATTTTTAGCCAATTCTTGTCTGGCTGGATCTAAAGCAGAGTCTACTCGAATCTTAGCCGCAGTTAAGGGTGCAGCTACTCCGTTGCCTCCAAGTACCTCAGCCGCTCGTTGCTGTAACTGTTGATCGAGTGCTTGTTTAGTGTTGGTTAACTCGACTACTTTCGGGTGTTCGTCGCGAAAATCCAGGCGAAGCAATTGTAACTGAGATTCAATATCGAATAGTTGCGATCGCAGTTGAGCAATAATTGGGTCAGCAGCCAGAGCTTGAGCAACGTAAGCTTGATCCGCATTCAATCCCAATCGCTCTTCCAGACTTTTAATTTGAGCATTAACGCCGTCTAGCTGAAATCCGATCGTCCGCTGTTGCTGTTGTGCGGTGGCGATCGCTTGAGGTATAGCAGCGGTCTGAACTGCCAAAATAGATGCTCCCTCTCGCCTCTCGTAGGCTTGGAGTTTTTCTTCAGCAGCTCTGAGATCCTGAATCACCTGTGGTAAACGGTTGTTAATCTGAACGATTGTCTCTCGCAGTATAGAGGTATTAATTAACTGGCTCTGTTTAACCATTTGCACCATTACCGCATCTACAATTTGTTCTGCTCTCTTGCGATCTTTATGTTTGTAAGAGACTTCAATTCCAGCACCTTGGTCGTTTGGTTTCGGCATCTTGACTTTCACATTTGTTGTCATTTTTTCGACGGAAGCCTTTACTTCTTTTGCTGCTGCTTCGATTACCTTTTTGTCCAACAGCATTTTTTCTGTTACTTCCTGCCCCTGCTTTTGAATATCAGTAGCAGTAGTTGAAAAAATCGCAGGAGGGCGGTGATAGCTCAGAACACCTATAGCAGTGTAATCCGGTTCTGCTTCCGGCCGAGTGGCTATTATTCCCGACGCGCCCACAGCGGCAGCAAAAGTAACTAATCCCACCCATTTGTATTGCTCGAAAGCAATCAGATAACGTTTAACTATTACTGGAGTCATAGGAATTGGTAATTGGTAATTGGTAATCGGTAATTGGTAATTACCATAATTTTTATCGGCCCGAACCGCCACTTGAAGGCCCAAAGAGATTTTGTGCTCCTGTTCTTAATTGCTCAAAGAAAAGAACGAATCCCAAAACATCACGGAATGGTCGAGTAGCAGTATTGATAACATAGCTAATTCGCTCTACCAAATTGCGACCAATCACAATTACATCGTTATCTTCCAGTAAGGGGTTCTGAGAAGCATCGCCTTGTAAAGCAGCCTTAGCATCTAGTTTTTGACTAATGGCTATAGCTTGCTCTCGATCGAAGCGAAATAGGGCAATTTTTCGGAGGTCAGCAGTATTGAGAGGCACGCCATTAAGAGCATCTAAAAACCTACTACCATTTTGTATATAGAATGAAGTTAGCCCACCACTAGCGTAGCTCAAAACTCGCACATAAATCTGGGGCTTAATCAGAGTGGACTTAGCAATTAAAGCGCGGTTGTAATCTTGCTCTTTACCTGCTTCTATTTCTGGAACAACGATCGCATCTCCATTTTGCAAAGGGAAATCGAACAACTCGGTAGCATTTACTAGGGGAGTGTACAAATCAATTGGTTCTTCCACTGTAGAACCATCAACTAATGTCCGCCGCACTCGCACTTCCCGCAAGTCAGCTTTCAAAGTTGCGCCCCCCGCAGCGACTAAAGCGGCAGAAATCCGCCCCGAACCGGCGGGTAAAGTATAAAAACCAGGCTTACTTACCTCTCCCGCAATTGTGACTTGTACGGGCCCTTGGGCCGCCGCTAGACTGTATCTGGCGGCCACATCGCGGTCGGACTTGCGATCGGCTGTGACTTGTTGGTAAGGCACGATAATGGCATCTCCGTCTTCTAGACGCAAATCGGGCGGCGCGATACCAGTTTGTAGGGGTGTTAGTAGGTCAATTTTTTGTTCGGCGATCGCACCATTAGCTAAAGTGCGGCGCACCAGTATCTCCCGCAAGTCAGCAGTGGAGGTAGTACCGGATGCTGCGAAAAGGGCAAAGGAGATTTGAGGAGTTTGTAGGGGATAAAAACCAGGTCTGGCGACTTGACCTGTGACTGTGACGGTTACGGGACGCTGAATTATCAGGGAGACAGCAACATTGGGGTTTTTGATAAATCTGTTGAGGCGATCGCGGATAACTTGCTGTGCTTGTTCGACAGTGAGACCCCGCAAATTCACCGCCCCGATTAGTGGTAGCACAACTAATCCTTCTTGACTAATTGGCCCTGTAATACCCAAATCTGAGAATCGCTGAACTTGAATAGAAATTTGATCTCCGGGGCCCAAAAGATAGGCGCGGTTGCGAAATGCCGGATTGATTTCAATCGGAGGATTTATATTAACAGGAATCTCCTGTTTTTGCTGTGTTTGTGGCTCTTTAAGGGCAGGTAAACTCGGCAGATTTTGGCTCACCACTTCAGCGAAAGCGCCCTGCTGAAATTTGATATTTATTCCACAGAATATGGTAGTAAAAGAAAAACCCCAAACTGCTGAGTAAAAGCTTGCCAGGGAGAAAGCAATTCTCTTTTTTATTTTCAAGTCTAGATTGGGGATTTTTGAGTTATTTTTTAGTTTCATAATTCTAAAATCGTAGAGCTTCTTTCATTAAAGCTAACTGGACATTTTGACCTAAAGTTGTTGCCAATGGTCGAGCTTTCTCAATATCTGCGAAAGGTTCAATAGGAATTAAAATAGAAACAGCCACCCAGGGAACGCGGCGATTAAATAACTGTGCCTTGCGGTCTTCCCAAAACCAAATACTGGGTGTAGCAGAACCCCCATTTGGTTGAGCATACCACTGCAAAACAGCAAAGGTTTGTTTTTGATCCCAGCTTCGGAAGAATTGGGCGCTGACTGAGATTTTTTCGGACTTTTCGGGTATTACTTTTGTTAAGTCTACTGTAAAATTGAGTGTTCGGTAGGAGTCGGTTTTCCACTTATGAAATCCGTTGAGATCAGTCCATTCTACTTGAGGCTGATCTTTATGGTCATTTTGGGTAAGTAGTAGCAAAAGCACAGTTGTGCTGTCATTTTTAAGTTCTTGAACTAACCATTTGTGACCGCCAATAGGTATATTTCTGGGTATGGGTCTTTCCCAGCCGGGGATTGTTAACCCTTCGCGTCGCACAATTCTCAATTGCTTTAGTGTTGCAACTTGCGGGGGTTTCATCCAAGGCAAATGTCCTGTCAAGTAGCTAGGAATAGCTCCAGCAGTAACGAGTATAAGTAAAAACAAGAGTACCGCAATTTTTGATAATTGATGTGGTTTGAAAAAGTGGAACATAATCAGCAATTAAAAATCAAAAGTTAAAAGTTAAAAATGTGTTAATCTTGAAATAAGGCAGGCTATTTTACTTGTTTTTAGTGCGAAACACAATTGCCAGTTAGGCAATATATGTTGCAGAAAATTTAAAGGATTTGACGAATTCTAACAACCAATAGCTAATAACTAACAACTAACAATTATAGCAACCGCCAAGACGGTTAGGACACTCGCTCATGGCTGAAGCCATTGATTCTCTCCCCCTATTCCCCTATTCCCCTAGCCCCTAGCCCCTAGCTATACTATTCAAATTTGCTTGGTAAATACTTTTCCATTCCATTAAGTATAAGCACCAACATACCTAACATACAAGCTGAATACAAATCTCCTCCCCATCCTGCGTGAAGCCAAGCAAAAGCTTTTTCTTGACCAGTACCGTAAAACAGGGTTAACAAAGTGTTTCGCAGAATATTGGAACTGATACTGATGATTATAGCAAAAGACAAAAACAAAATACTTCTCTTGCGAGAGTTCCAAACTCCTGTCCAATGCAATAGCATTAAACTGACATAAAGACTGGTAAACAAAATTTTCAGCCCTGCACAGTGGGGGGCAACTTCAACGATTTTACCACTGACATATAAATGAATATTTTCGACTGTAACATCTAAACCAAGTTGGGTCAAAATGAAACCTGCTGTTGTTGCAATGAAATGCTGCAATGGCAAGGCGTAAGGTTCAATGAGATAGGGTATATAATTAGGCGTTGCCAGCAGAATAAATAGCAGCGGTATTCCTTGTAACTTTAACCCTGGAAATCCTTTTAAAGATAAACAGATTCCTGCTAGTATGACCGGAAAAGATAAATTCACTAAGTCGCTCAAGCCGCTGAGATAAAATATCCCTGCTATTGCCAGTAAAACTGCTCCCAAAGGATGAGATGAATCTGGCAATTTATTCCAGCGATGGCGATGTATACAGGCAATATAAAGAGCGTAAGGTAGACCAATTAAACCATGACTAAAATATTCGTGTTCTATGCCAATAGTTTTGTTCAACCAGCCATCGTACCAGTGGATTATTAGCGGAGCATAAAGTATCGCTAATAGTAGGATAAAAGCTGCGGTAAAAAAGTATCTTTCGAGAGCAATAGAAGATTTTTTTCTGATTTGCATGATTTTCGTTTGTTAGTTGTTGGTTGTTAGTTGTCATTGCGAGCGAAGCGAAGCAATCGCCATACTTTGAAACTACTTCGGCTTACCAATTACCAATTACCAATTACCAATTACCAATTACCAATTACCAATTAAAGATTTAATCCCTCCAACTACCTGCTCAATCTGAGTTTGTCTCAGTCCGGGATACATTGGTAATGATAAAATCTGTTTGCAGAGCATTTCTGCATTAGGGAAATCGCCTAAATTGCCTAAGTTTAGATAGGCGGGTTGGAGATGGCAAGGTATGGGATAGTGAATTCCTGTTTGAATGCCATTAACTGCGAGTTTTTCCTGAAGGATATCGCGGGTAAGGGAACATTCCTCTGTCACCCTGATTACGTATAGATGATAAATATTACCATTGCCACTCTGGTTTTGAATAGGGAAGATACCTTTTTTTTTCAGCGGCTCTAATAGTTTATTATAATGTAAAGCTGCTAAATTGCGATCGCGATTCCAATTCTCTAAGTATGGAAGCTTAACATTGAGGACGGCTGCTTGCAAAGTGTCGAGTCGGCTGTTGCTTCCTAGTTCCGTGTGCAAATATTTCTGTGATGCACCGTAGTTACGAAAAATTAGCATTTTTTGTGCTAATTCTGTATCGTTGGTAACTAGCATTCCCCCATCGCCAAAGGCTCCTAAGTTTTTGCTAGGATAAAAGCTGAATGCTGCTGCTTTGCTAAATGAACCTGCACGGTAATTTTCTCTTTGTGCTAAGTGTGCTTGGGCGGCATCTTCAAATATTATTAAGTTGTAGGTTTTGGCAAGGTTAATAAGTTGATTAGGCGATACCATTTGCCCGTAGAGATGCACGGGGATAATTGCTTTGGTTTTGAGGTTTATGGCTTTTTCTGCTGCTGTTAGGTCAATAAGAGCAGTGTCAGGTTCACAATCTACTAATACTGGTGTCGCTTTGGCCCGAAGAACGCCGATGATGGTAGCGATAAAGGTGTTTGCTGGGAGGATGATTTCGTCACCAGGGACGATACCGCAAGCTTGAAGTCCCAGTGCGATCGCATCTGTGCCACTTCCGACTCCGATGCCATATTTTACGCCGCAAGCTGTGGCAAATGCTGATTCAAATTCGGCGAGTTGTTGGCCGAGAATGAAGTCTCCTTTCTGGATGACTTGTGCAATTGCTTGTTCTATTTGGGTTTGGATGGGTTGATGTTGGAGGGAAAGGTCAACAAAGGGGATTTTTGTTGGGTTGTTAGTCATACATGGTGTTGATGGGTCATTTATTTATAGGACTTACGCAACTGGCACAAGCGATAGTCATAATTTATATTAAATCTTCTTCCCAAATTATCCCCTAAAATAAGGAAAGTCGAAAAGCGATCGCCGTCCCCACCTCCGTAGTTATAAACTAAATCTATGAGTGAAATTCGTTTAAAACTAGCTGAATATCTCCAATACCGCTGCTTAACTCCTGAAAAGTTGATACAAGCTGTTGGTACAGATAGTTCGCCTGCAATGATTTACCAACTGGTAAAACATGGCAATGAACAGCATCAAATCGACCTATCCACTCTTGCAGCCATTATCCAAGGATTAGGAAAACTAACAGGATTGGCGGTTGGTATAGAAGATGTGCTGGAATTTGTACCCGAAATGACTGACAAAAAAAATAATCCTTGGCGAGAATTTGATAGTGAAGAAGAAGACCTCCCTTATGAGTGGGGAGAAGTGCGATTCGTTTAACCTAAAATAAGCCGAAAAGCTTATGGGACGGTTAGCCTAGCTGCTCAGGCAGTTAGTGACAACTGGTTACATTTGTAGGTGAGGGTTCAGCCCAAATCCTACCCCTCAAG
>NZ_JARFTR010000264.1 GCF_029167235.1 Kamptonema sp. UHCC 0994
CGGTATGTCACCGCCCAGAGGGCGGCGTTACGTAAGTTCTCAAAACAATAAAGTTGTCCTAACCTAGTTACCTTGGTATTTGCTATAAGATGAAAAGTTGTATGGCAGTCAAAATTGTTAGCAATTAGCAATTAGCAATTAGCAATTAGCAATTAGCAATTAACCTGCGATCGTACAAATGAAATGGTTATACCTCCTCCTATTTAGCTAAATACTTACTATGGATTCATCTGTTCCTTCTAAAAAATCTCGACCTCGACTACCAAACCAGGCAACACTGGCTAAGTTATTTCACTGGCTAAATATCATTAGTTTAGTAATGATGATTGGTAGTGGATTGCAAATTTACAATGCTAATCCAGTTTTTGGGGGGAGAGGGGGATGGCAATTTCCATCTATAATTTTGTTAGGTGGTTGGCTCGGTGCTGGTAGGCATTGGCATTTCGCTGCCATGTGGTTATTCGCACTCAATCTTTTTTGGTATGGGCTTTATATTTTCATTACCCGCCGCTGGCAGCATCGTTTTCTCGGCTATAATGACCTCAAAGCTTTACAGAATTCTCAAAATGTTAAGCGCAAAAATTATTCATGGCATCGCTTAGCTTACACAGCAATTATTCCGGTTTTACTGCTAGCTGTATTTAGTGGGCTGGGAATGTATAAACCTGCTCAATTCCACTGGATTGTTGATTTATTTGGCAGTTGGCAGGCTCTGAGAATAGTTCACTTTATATCGGTTCCTACTGTCATTATTTTTTCACTCGTTCACTCTTGGCTAGGCCTCAAGGTTGGGGGTTTTCGCCTGATTAAGTCAATTTTTTGGTAGAGGTTTTTTAATGTTTCCAAATTCTCATAAGTCATGGCAACGCCGCCAATTTCTTCAATTATCTGGACTGGCTGGTATCGGTTTAATTTTGGACAGTTGTGGATTAGTTCCCTCCGATAATATAATTGGTAAAAGTTTTGAACCTTTCAACGAAAGTGTAGAAACCTTGTTATTTAATCCTCAAAAACTTGTACCGGAATTTCCACCTAGTGCCATAGAACCTGATGCCTTAATTATCAATACTTTTGATTCAACTCCAGAGCTTGATGTAAAATCTTTTCGCCTGATAATTGATGGTGATGTAAATCGTCCTCTGAATTTAAGTCTAGAAGAAATTAAAGTTATGCCTTTGACTGTAATGACAATTCGTCATGTTTGTGTGGAGGGTTGGGCCGCTATTGTGCAGTGGGGTGGGGTGCGGTTGCGGGATTTAGTAGCTCTTGCTCAACCAAAGGCAAATGCTCGCTACATTTACTTTAAATCTGCCGATGACTACTACGAAAGTTGGGATATTGCTTCAGCTTTGCATCCTCAAACTTTGATGGCTTATCAAAAGAATGGTAATCCTTTGAGTATCGAAAATGGCGCACCTTTACGTCTAGCATCGCCAATTAAGCTAGGTTATAAACAGAGTAAGTGGGTAACTAAAATTACGTTAGTTAGTGAATTACTACCAGAAAAAGGTTACTGGGAAGATCGAGGTTATGAGTGGTTTGGAGGACTATAATAGTAACTTGCTTCTTTATGTTTAATCGGTCGAGATTGGTTTGTTGATTAGCAACTGGATGATGTATAATGAAGAAACGATTTTTTTTGCAAGCTGGTGGAGGAATGGTAGGTATGGCATGGTTATCTCGCTATTTACCTTGGACATCAAAAGTTATGGCATCTTCTAATGACGTTTTTGAAGTTACTAAAAGTGAAGAGGAATGGCGTACAATCTTGACTGCTCAACAGTTCCAAGTGCTGCGCCAACATGGTACTGAACGCGCTCATACTAGCCCTCTCGACAAGGAATATGGGAAGGGTATATACGCCTGTGCTGGCTGTGATTTGCCACTTTTTTCATCGGAAACTAAATTTGATAGCGGTACGGGTTGGCCAAGCTTTTTTGACCCGATACCAGGGGCAATTGGCACATCTGTTGATAATTCTTTGTTTACAACTAGAATTGAAGTACATTGTCGTCGCTGCGGTGGGCATTTGGGTCATGTATTTGATGACGGCCCTAAGCCAACTGGTAAACGCTACTGTATGAATGGCGTGGCTCTCAAATTTATTGGTGGGTGATATTCTGCTACAAAGATTTGATTTTTGTAACGCCGCCGTCCCGGCGGTATCTTCATCCCCAAGATGAAAGATTTGATTTTCGTAACGCCGCCGTCCCGGCGGTATTTTTACCGCCAAGATGGCGGCGTTACGCGATTGGTAGATAAATCCTGTGGAATCAACCTGTTTGGCTATCTTTTACTCCTGTACTAGAACCCCAAGATGTCAAGAAAACAGACAATTGCCTAACTGTAACAATGCTTAGGCCGGACTTTAGGGGAAATCCACCTCTGACACTCCCCACCAGAGTTAAGACACAGTAAAGCTTTTATCGATTTCCAAAGGCGTATTGGCTGAAGCTGATTAAAAATCAAGCGAGACAGTTGAGGAACTAGAACGAATACTATACAAAATCTTAGGCGCTTTCTAAATAATGAGTTCATAACTCAAATACAGGCGCTCTATGAAAACCTCACTCAAACTTCAATTCGCTGCTCTTGCTGCTACTGCTATCGGCACAATTTCTGCAATAACTCCCGCGATTGCGGCTTTCACCTTTGGTCAAAAAGATGTTGATCAAACTAAATTTGTAGCCGCCGCAGTTCCATTTCGAGGCGGTACTACTCACCAATTAGTAATTCTAGAACAGGTATCGAATAAACGCGCTTGCTGGAGTGAAAGCGGCAATCGTCCTGTTACTGTAAATCCCCTACTATTAAAGTTTAATTTCACGGGAATTTGCGGACGCGCTACTGATAGTAATGGCTACTCTATTCGGGTTGCTGGAACTGATTTAGGGATGCAATATAATCTTAATATTCAGCGCGTTAATGGAGAGATGGTACTGGTTGGCACTAATCGCCGCAATCCTTCTGCTGCGCCGATGGTGATTGGTCGTACTCGCGGTGTTGCTAATGGTTTAACTAAGATTTCTCTGGAACCAGGCTGGCGCTTTGCTAAGCGGACGTATAATGGTAAGATGCTAGGGCATATTTATCTTACTAATAATAACATGGCGTTAGTGAATCGGTGAACGGCCTATAGTAACCGCCAAGACGGTTAGGACACTCGCTTATTGCTGAAACCATTGATTTTATTTCCCTCTTCCCTAGCCCCTAACTAGAGCATTACGCAATTGTTTACACCTAACAAAATCTTCAGTGTAGATGCGCTTTCGGTTCGTCTCTACGAGACTGAGAGACAATTAGCAAACGACGCGGCACAAATTGCACAAACTTATTTACAGGAAACTCTGACTAAACAGGGGAGTGCTACTGTACTTCTTGCGACTGGTAATTCGCAAATTAAATTTTTGGAAGCTTTGATTGTTTTAGGAGGTATAGATTGGTCTAAAATCACTTTTTTCCATTTGGATGAGTATTTGGGAATTGATGCTAATCATGCTGCTAGTTTCCGCCGCTATATGCGGGAAAGGGTGGAAAGTCGAGTGCATCCTGGGGTATTTCACTACATCGAAGGAGACGCGGCTCAACCGCTAGAGGAGTGCGATCGCTATGCTAAACTTTTACAGGAACAGCCGATTGATTTGTGCTGCCTTGGTTTAGGCGAAAATGGGCATTTGGCTTTTAACGATCCGCCTGTGGCTGATTTTGGCGATCGCAGAAGTGTAAAATTAGTAAAACTCGATCTGGCGACTCGCCTACAACAGGTAAATCAGAGTCTTTTTTCCCATTTGGAAGCTGTGCCCCAGTATGCTTTTACAGTTACTCTACCATTGCTTGGCTCGGCTAAGAAAATTATTTGCCTCGCACCAGAAAAACGTAAGGCTTCTGCGGTTAAGGAGATGCTTTTGGGGTCAATTAGTGTTGTACTTCCCGCTTCATTTCTGCGAATGCAGGCTCAGGCAACTCTATTTTTAGATATAGATTCAGCCAGTTTACTTTAGTAGAAGGCAGAAGAAAGAAGAAACAATAAACAAGAAAGAAGGCTTATACAGCAAGCTTTTTTATCATCCATATTTTACATTTAAATGTGTTTAAACAGTGCGAATTAAAATTCTAATAGGGCTTACACAAAACCATCCGTAACGCCGCCATCTTGGCGGTTCCTATTTTTTGAGGAGAGGAGGGGATCGAGCTTACCACATCGCGATCGCATCTCAACAGCCCGATACCGTTGATTTAAGGCAAACATCCCCACCTGGTATTAACTCAGATATTGTTACATCTGTCAATAGATTGTTAGGTTTAATTAGCTATAATTTTTATGTCAAATTAAGATTCGCGTATCCTGATTGTTGTAAACTTATTAAAAAATTATTTAAAGTTGTTTGAGAAGTAAACCGATGTTTGAAGAAAACTACAGGTTCCAGGTTTACCCCTTACCTGCAAACAATCGCTGGAAGTGGCAAGTGCTCCTCCCGACAGGGGCCATATTCACATCCAAAGAATATTACCCTACCTCGGATCAAGCTATCTGTGCGGGTCAGCATTGGATTGATGTAGAAACAGCGTTTAACGCTCTAAACCGCTCTCTATCTCAAATTTGCGGCGAAGGTACGATTACTCAGAAGGAATATGCCAATTTAATGAGATCCTTTGTGAGGATCACTGGGCACTCTTTTGAGAAGTAATGCCATTTCACCTTAAGTTTGATAATAATGATTTCAAGACTTACACATTGCTAACGAAACGCCGCCGTCTTGGCGGTAAAGATACCGCCAAGATGGCGGCGTTAAAAACAGCTTTGGGTAAGTCATAGATTGAGATTATTGTGCGGGTTAGCCGATATCCTGTAGGCAACCCTCCCCAAAAACTGTGACATTCCAGAAATAAATTTTCTACAAAACCCTCCTCAATCAAAACATAATCTGATTTTTGAACCGCAATCGCACTTGCATTTGTTTCAATGTGGGCTAGAATAGACCAACTATTTGCAGTGAGCGATAACGTGAGAGCAAAAATCCTCTTGTTCTTGAAAGCGATTCCGAGTTGGGCGAGTAAATCTCGCTTCAGAAGTTTTGTCCGCAATTGCAGACAAAATTTCCTCTCATTCCTTTGGTTGGGATTCCTGACTTTTTTGGTGGTAATAATAGTTATTCCCGTAATAGCACAGTATCCCCAAACTAGCATTGCTCAAGTTCCGTCTTCTTCTATTTCCAATCCGATTGAAAAAGGTAGAATTCTTTATGAGGCGGGAAGGTTTTCTGAGGCAGCAGTAATTTGGCAACAATCAGCTCAAAATTATGAGGCAAAAGGCGATAGTCTCAATCAATCTCTTAGTTTAAGCTATTTGTCTTTGGCTTATCAAGAATTAGGAGTTTTGCCAGCAGCAGAAAAAGCTATTACTTCTAGTCTCAACTTAATTAACAACTCCTCAATTAATAATTATTCCTCGGCGATTGTGCTCGCTCAAGCCTTAAATATTCAAGGGCGTTTGCAGTTGGCAGCAGGACAAACTGAAGCTGCTCTTGATACTTGGAAAAAAGCAGAAGCATCTTATACTAAAGCTGGAGATGAAACTGGAATTTTAGGCAGTCAAATTAACCAAGCCCAAGCCTTACAAACCTTGGGTCTTTATCGTCGTGCTAAGGCAATGTTAGAGCAAGCAAATCAAAAATTGCAAGCCCAAGCTAATTCTATATTAAAAGCTACAGGATTGCGAAGTTTAGGAGTTGCTTTACAAGTCGTGGGAGACTTGCGTGAATCTCAGAAAATATTAGAGCAAAGTTTGCTAATTGCTCAGCAATTACAGACTGCCAATCCAGGGGCAGTGGCTATTGAAAAAAGAGAAGTCAGTGCCACCTTCTTAAGTTTAGGAAATACCGCCAGAGCTTTGCAAGATTCTAAAACTGCTTTGGCATACTACCGACAAGCAGTTCAACTTTCCACCTGTACTAACACTGAGAATAATTGCCAGAACAATCATATTAGCATACAGGCTTTACTCAATGAACTCAGTTTGAGTATAGAAACTAAAAACTTAGCAGATATTACCTCTTTATTGCCTCAAATTGAAAATCAAATAACGAACTTGCCACCCAGTCGAGCTACAGTTTATGCTCTAGTTAATTATGCCCAAAGTTTGAGCGTAATCGAAATACCAAAAGAGCCATCAACTAGCGATAATTTCGCCGTTCAATCCGTTCAAAAATCCATTACAAAACAAGCAGCTCAAGTATTAGCTACAGCTATTCAACAAGCGACTGTATTGCAAGATTCAAAAGCAGAATCTTATGCTTTGGGAGAGTTAGGAAAACTCTATGAACAGTCCACACAGTGGGAAGATGCAAAAAATTTAACTCAGCAAGCTCTGATAATTGCTCAAGGAATTAGTGCTGACAATATAGCCGCTCGTTGGCAATGGCAGTTAGGGAGGATTCACAAACAGCAACAAAATTTGCCGATGGCAATTGCAGCTTATTCAGAAGCAGTAAAAACCCTCCAATCTCTGCGAACTGATTTAGTTACTATCAATCCTGATGTTCAATTTTCTTTTCGTGAAAGTGTGGAGCCAGTCTATAGAGAGTTAGTAGAGTTGCTATTAGATACTAATCCCAGTCAAGAAAATCTTAAGGAAGCACGAAAATTAATTGAAGCATTGCAATTGGCAGAATTAGATAACTTTTTCCGAGAAGCTTGTTTAGATGTTAAACCGCAGCAAATTGATGAAATAGATCCGCAAGCAGCGGTGATTTATCCGATTATTTTAGCAGAGCGTTTAGCGGTAATTCTCTCCCTGCCAAAACAACCATTATACTATTACGAAACTAAATTGCCTAAAAACAATTTAGAAACCACCTTAGATGAGATGTTGCAATCTTTAAATCCTGCTTTCTCAAGCCAGGAACGCCTGCGGCTTTCTCAACAAGTTTACACTTGGCTAATTCAGCCATCAGAAGCAGATTTAGTCAAATATAACATTAAAACCCTAGTATTTGTCCTTGATGGAATTCTTCGTAATTTGCCAATGGCTGCTCTTTATGATGGCAAACAATATCTGATCGAAAAATACAGTGTTGCTATTACTCCGGGTTTGCAGCTACTAGAAGCACGAGCCCTTGGTCGGAGAAAAATCAAGGCTTTAACGGGAGGATTGACTGATGCTCGTCAAGGATTTTCAGCCTTACCAGCAGTAAAATCAGAAATTAATCAAATTAGCTTAGAAATTCCTTCTCAGGTGCTATTGAATCAGGATTTTAGCGAGGTTAATTTGCAAAAGCAAATTAGTGAAAATTCTTTTCCTGTGATTCACTTGGCTACTCACGGTCAGTTTAGTTCTAATCCCGAAGAAACATTTATCCTGACTTGGAATGAAAAAATTAATGTTAGAGATTTTGAGAAGTTACTGAGTAGTTCAAGAGGACAAAATGACTCTAGGAGAGTGGAATTGCTAGTTCTTAGTGCTTGCCAAACTGCTGCTGGTGACAGTAGGGCGGCTCTGGGATTGGCGGGGGTTGCGGTGCGTTCTGGTGCGAGTAGTACCCTGGCAACGCTTTGGTCTGTACGCGATGATTCTACTGCTACACTGATGGCGGAATTTTACCGGGAACTTGCTCAACCTAATATTACTAAAGCTGAAGCTCTCCGTCTTGGTCAGTTGGCTCTTTTAAAGCAATCTCGCTACGAACATCCCTTTTATTGGGCTCCCTTTGTTTTGGTGGGTAATTGGCTGTAATTGGTAAGGGGAATATCTTTTACCAAACCCTTTAATACTCTCAAATATTTGTCAATCTAACCTGTTTGCATTTTAATCTGTTTTAAAACACGAAACACTTCAGTCAAATCTTGACTGCCAGTGGGAAAAAATAGCGAATACAATCGCGATGCACTGTACAAAGGAGTTGGCTTTGCGATCGCCTTCACAAAAATAAATTCATCTCCATTGGTAATTAGCCCAAAAGATGGAAGCTCTAGTTCTGGGTTACACATCATATAGGACAAGGCTTGTGGCAATGCTAAGGAAGCCATGATGGTTCGTTTTGCCTCAATTACCAATATCCAGATGCGATCGCGCACAATTAAAGTGTCAATTCTACCGCGCAAAACTTCTTCATCGCTTTCCAAAGCGAATTCAACTGATTCTTCAGTACGTACCTCATATTCAGGTTCATAAAAGCCAACCAAGTCCAAAAGTGGCGAGATCATCAGCTTATCCACAGCACCCTCTGCTAGAATGCCGCGCCTTCTATGTCCTGCAAATCTCACCAAAAGGCGATCGAGTGTTGCTCGTTCAATCTCGGTGAGTTCTGGTAAATCGTCCTGCCACTCCCGAAAAAATGTGGGTGCAGTGCAAGGCATTAGTTGAAATTTGTTTTCAACATCTGCGATCGTTAAAATCGTTTTAGAAATAGGCAGTGTAACAACCATAGGTATATTTCTGGCTAAACAATAATATTATTTTACAACCTTATACTGCAATTCTTGTTTTGGGTATTAAAGAAGGAACAATATCAACATATTCTACCAACGAAGGAACCATACCAACAGACTCTAACAAAGAACTGGAAAATAAATAAGGGTCATGTGGCAAAAGTATATTTTTTAGCTTAATACTTGTAGCCGTTCTAAGTCTTAATTCAGGAAATCAGCTTTTAATGTGTAAGTTCTCGCTGACTGGGAAGTTAAAACCAGCAGTGGCTTTTCTTCTCTGAGCGACAGTTGCAGGGTTTTCATGCCACTTTGTAATAAAATATATCTTGGGGTTGATTTACAAAAGCTTTATAAATATACTAGGAGTGAGGCTTTATTATGAATATACTAGGGTGCGACCTCTCGACTTGGAACAACTCAAATAGGACTTACGCAGTTCTATTTGTAGCGTCGCCTTCGGGGTGGTAAAGTCACTACCCAGAAAGAGGCTGTACGTGAATTACTGGGTAGGTTCTGTCAAATAAACAACATTCCCAATTTATGATTAAGCACAATTCTTTGAAACATTTGAAGCTGTTGGCGATCGCTCTTTGCCTACAAGTGCCCTTCGCCAGCACCTTATCGGCCCAAGTACAGGCTGAGCCATCTAACCAAAAAGCTCAAACTATACCCAACCACTCCAAAGTCAGCGTCACATTCAGCCCTCCCGGCGCAGGGAAACCCGACAACTCCGCAGGGGGAGCATCCCGCAGCAGCGCCCAATGCGCTCAAGATCCTGCAAATTCTGGTCTAGCGGCGACACCTTTAACCCCGGCGAATTATCAAGCGCTAACGGTGGCGGCACGCCCAACTTTCTTTGTTTACGTCCCTGAAACTTCAGCACGAAAGGTATTTTTTAGTCTGGAAGGTGACGACAAAAACAGCCACTACCAAACGACTATACCGATTACTGGCAAAGCGGGAATTGTCAGCGTCAGCCTCCCGGATAGCGCACCGGCCTTAGAAACGGGCAAAAATTACAAGTGGTCTTTTGTGATTATGTGCGGTAATGCACTCAGGCCCGACAGTCCGACGGTAGAAGGGACAATTATGCGATCGCAGCTTAACCCCACCTTAACCAGCCAGCTAGAAAAAGCCACACCTTTGGAGCGTGCTGCTTTGTATGGCAATGGTGGCATTTGGTACGATACTCTGGCTACAGTAGCCGAACTGAGACGATTAGAACCCAACGATTCCTCCATAGAGGCGACTTGGACACAATTGTTAACATCAGTGGGATTAGATGCGATCGCTACTAAACCACTGTTGTAATAAAAAAAAGGCAGAAGGCGGAAGGCTAATGCGGAAGATAGTAAAGAAGAGTTTGGGGGGACTACTTCATTCCTAGCAACGCATCCCGTCTTTGCCTAATGAAATTGACTCAAAACTCAAAACTTATGCAGCGTGAAGCGTCGCAAGGAACGAAGCAATCTCAAAACTCCCCCCTTTTATTTCCCCAAATCGTGGTTGCTCAACTAAAATCATGCTAGCAACCCAGATTCTCCTATCAAATCTGGATGCTAATCGCAGATGTGGCCACAGCTCAAAAAGCGAATTTGGAAATGGCGTTCAGTTCTGATTGCGGCTCCCAGCGTGGCATTCTTAGTCATGGCTGCCAAATATGCGGGACTCTTACAGCTAATCGAATTAGTTACCCTCGATCAATATTTTCGGTTACGTCCCCTAGAAACTGTTGACCAGCGTATAGTTATTGTCACCGTTGACGAATCAGATATCACTCGCATTGGCAAATGGCCGATATCTGATGCCGTCCTAGCTAAATTAATTAAAAACATCAAGGCCGAGGAACCTAGAGCTATTGGCTTAGATTTTTACCGCAACTTGCCAGTACAGCCTGGGAACAAAGAATTAGTACAAGTATTTAAAACCACCCCGAATTTTATTGGCGTAGAAAAAGTCGTTGGAGATGCTGTTCCACCGCCGCCAGCATTGAGCGAATTAGATCGAGTAGGTATCGCCGATTTAGTATTAGATACCGACGGCAAAGTACGGCGAGCTTTGCTCTCTGTCAACACCGAAGATGGTCAAACTAAATTAGGTTTAGGTACAAGACTGTCCTTGATGTATTTAGAAAAAGAAGGCATTTCTCTGGAAATGATTGATGCTGCTAAAATGCACTTAAGATTAGGCAAAGCAGTATTTGTACCTTTCACAGGAAATGACGGCGGCTACGTCAGAGCAAATTCCGGCGGCTACCAGATTTTCCTCAACTTTCGCGGGCCCCAGGAAAGTTTTCCCACGATCTCAATGACACAGGTTTTAGAGGGTAAAATTCCTCCGAATTTAATGCGCGATCGCATTGTTTTAATTGGTGCAACTGCACCCAGCCTCAACGATTTACTATTAACTCCTTACAGCAAAACTTCTGGCGGTAGTCCCAAGCGGACTCCCGGAGTAGTAATTCATGCAAATATAATTAGCCAAATTTTGAGCGCTGCCATAGAAGGACGACCTTTAATTCAAGTTTGGCCGCATTTTCTAGAAGTTTTCTGGGTTTTAATTTGGTCTTCAGCGAGTGCTGGTTGGAGTTGGCGGCTGCTAGAATCAAAGCGTTTTAGAAACAATACTTTAGCTAAAGGAACGCTCTTAGTTGCGTGCATTTTAGGGACAGGAAGCAGTCTCGCTACTGTTAGCTATTTAGCCTTTCTAGGAAGTTGGTGGATACCTGTGATTCCCCCGCTACTGGGTGTAACTGGTTCTGCTGTTGCCATTGCAGTTGAACATAGTCGCAGGTTGCACCGCGAAAGCGAAAAAAGACTCGCTCAATTCTTAGAAGCTGTACCTGTGGGAGTGGCAGTAATTGATGCAGATGGCAAGACTTATTATACTAACAATAAAATACAAGAATTAGTGGGAAAAAAAGTTGCGGCCTCCGCCACCGCCAAGGAATTAGCAAAAGTTTATCAAATTTATGCAGCCGGTACAGACGAACTATATCCCAATCAAAAATTACCAATCGTGCGAGCTTTGAAAGGGGAACAAAAAATGGTAGATAATTTAGAAATTCGCGCGGCTAATGGTGAGATAATTCCTATAGAATGTCGGGCAACTCCTGTCTATGATGAATTTGGTAATATCGCTTATGCAATCGCAACTTTTACTGATATCACAGAACGTAAAAAAGCGGAAGCGGAAAGAGAAAGCTTACTAGAAGAACTATCCGAACTCAATCAAGATTTAGAAAAATCCCTCGATGCTGAACTAGAGCTTACCGATGCCTATGGCCGCTTCGTACCCCATGAATTTCTAGCCTTACTTGGATATGAAAGTATTATTGAAGCAAAATTAGGGGATCAAGTCAAGCTAGAAATGTCTATTGTATTTTCGGACATTCGTGATTTTACAACCATGAGTGAAAGCATGACTCCTGAAGATAATTTTAAATTTATTAATGCCTATTTGAAGCGCATGGAACCTGCAATTACTGCTAACAATGGATTTATTGATAAATATATTGGCGATGCAATTATGGCACTATTTAGCGGCGAAGCCGATGATGCTGTAAAAGCTGCTATTGCTATGCTTAAAGAGCTTGCTGAATACAATAAAACTAGAGGTCGGCCAGGCCGGCCATCGCTACAAATTGGGGTAGGAATTAATACAGGTTCTTTGATGTTGGGTACTGTCGGCGGAGAAAACCGCATGAACAGCACTGTAATTAGCGATTCTGTGAATTTAGCTTCGCGGATGGAAGGATTAACAAAAAATTATGGGGTGTCATTATTAATTAGCCATCACACTTTTTTACGATTGCAAAATTACGATGATTATTCAATCCGATTTATGGATAGAGTACAAGTTAAGGGTAAGTCAAAAATGGTGGCTGTTTATGAAGTATTTGATGCGGATGAGCCGGAAATGCGAGAGGCTAAGTTAGCTACTAAGCCAATTTTTGAGGAAGCTTTGTTTCTCTATATGAATGGGAATTTTACTAAATCTGCACAACTTTTTAAAGCGTGTTTATTAATTAATCCGCTGGATAAGGCAGCTAAAATTTATCTAGAACGCTGTCAAAGTTGAGTTGCGATTCCACCGTAACGCCGCCCTCTGGGCGGTATGTCACCG
>NZ_JARFTR010000279.1 GCF_029167235.1 Kamptonema sp. UHCC 0994
TACTTCAACACTTATGCACTCACGTAACGCCGCCCTCTGGGCGGTATCTTTACCGCCCAGAGGGCGGCGTTACAAACAGTTTGCGTACCTAGCAAAGTAGGCAAGGAATTAATAAATGCAACCTAAAACCACAAACCATTTACAACAGCAGAAAAAAAGTAGAAAAATTTTAATTGGGTTAGCTACTTTGTGGTGCGGAATAACCACCGCCTGTCAAGCGCCAAGAGTTACAAAAACTACCCCTCAACCATCTATTACTAGCAATTCTACTAGCAATTCTAAGGTTCCCGTAACCCGCTTTGATGGCACAACCATTACCGTAGTGACTCGCGATCGCCCACAGATTGCAGAACCCCTTCAACGGCGAGCCCCCGAATTTGAAAAGCTTACAGGAGCAAAAATTAAAATTGTCACCGTTCCCTTTGGTAAATTGTATGAAGAAATTAACCAGGATTTAAGTCAAGGAACTAAAAAATATGATGTCATTGTCTTCCCCCCTCAATGGATGGTGGACTATGCCACATCTGGATATCTGGAAAATTTAACTCAGCGAGTCGCGGCTGACACTGCTATTGATTGGAATGACATCGCCCCATTTTTCCGCGACTTCAGTTCCACTTATCAAAGCAAAATTGTCTCCATTCCCCTAGACGGAGACTTTCAGATGGTGTACTACCGAACAGACTTACTAGAAAAAGCAAATCTCAATCCGCCGGAAACTTGGGAAGACTATCTAGCGATCGCGAAACAGTTTCATAACCGCGACTTAAACAACGATAGCACTCCCGATTACGGTTCCTGCACTGCTAAAAAGTCCAATGCCCAATCCCACTGGATGTTTTGGTCTGTTGTCACTTCCTTTCTCCAAAGTCAGGGAACCCAGCAAGGCGCATTTTTCGATCCAGATACAATGAAACCCTTAGTCAAAAACGAAGCTGTAGCCGCCGCTTTAGACATATACAGTGAAACAGTAAAGTACGGCCCGCCTGACGAGTTGAATTTTGACCTAGAACAGGCTCGCGATACCTTTATTGCTGGTCGCTGTGCATTAACCTTGGACTGGGGGGATACTGGAACCTTAGCGATCGCACCTAACTCCAAAGTCAAAGATAAAGTAGGAGCAGTCATTTTACCAGGAACCAAAAAAGTGCTCGATCGCACCACTGGCAAATTAATACCTTGTGACAAACTTACTTGTCCTTTTGCTATTAACGGTGTCAATCATGCTCCTTATGCAGCTTTCGGTGGTTGGGTAGGAGCTATTAACAACGCCGCCCCTCCCAAAAATAAAGATGCAGGTTACGCTTTCATCTCCTACCTCAGCCAACCAGCTCAAGCCAATATCGATGTAACCATTGGAGTGACAGGTTTTAATCCGTACCGCACCTCCCAGTTTACTAATCGGGAACCCTGGTTGAAAGCAGGTATGAGTTTTGAAGCTGCTAGTAAGTATCTTGGTGCGATCGGTGTTAGTCTCAGAAGTCCCAATATTGTACTAGACCTACGAATTCCTGAGAACAATCTTTATCAAGGAGAAGTTTTAGATAAAAGCATTGCGGATTTTCTTGCCGGCAAAATTACCAGGGGCGAAACAATAGAGAAAATCAATAATGGGTGGGAAGAAATTACTAATAAAATGGGAAGAGAGAAGCAACGTGCTGCTTACCGAGCTTCCCTTGGCTTGTATCCATAAATAATGCTGCCAATTGCTAATTGCTAATTGCTAATTGCTAGTTGCTAATTGCTAATTGCTAATTGCTAATTGCTAATTAAAAGCATTATCTACTTAATTAATTGAAAAACTTCAAACTTACCAGAGAAAAACAGCGGGGTTGGGGATTAAGCACTAAACTCACCGCCGCGTATTCCGTATTGATTGTGCTCGTTGCTGGAGTATTGACAGCAAACCTTTACCTACACTTGCGGAAAGCCCAACTTCACGCCATACGCGATCGCCTCCTCGATCTTGTCAGCCTCGCCGCCCCCCAAATGGATAGCGACTACCATTCCCTTGTCGTTACCTACAGCGATCAGCAGCGCCCTTACTATCAGCTCCTCCGACAGCGCCTCCAAGTCTTTCAAGCAGCAACCAAAGGTATCAAGCGAATTTATACCCTTCGCCAGCAGACCAACGGCAGCATCGTCTATGTAATAGATTATTCTCCGCCGCCAAACCCGAATGCCACTGTCGGCGAAACCCTAACGGAGTTGACACCTCTGTTGAAAGGTGGTTTGAGCAATATTTCCCGGCCGATGGTAGAAAATACCCTGATGCAAAACCAAGCTGGAAAAGCGATTTTATCTGGTTACGCACCCATTGTGGACGCGATGGGGCGGCGGGAAGGTGTACTGGCGATCGAACTGGATGCTTCTGGGGTGCTTCAGAGCGAAATTCAGGCGAGAAACGTAGCTACGATCGCATTTTTGGCAACATTACCATTAGCAGTAAGTATCGGGTGGTGGATGGCGCGGCGGCTAACTTCCCCGATCGCAGAATTGTTAGTGGGGGCAGAAGCGATCGCCGAAGGACAACTTAATCAGACCGTAAAAGTTCACAGTAAAGATGAAGTTGGTGCCCTCGCTACCGCTTTCAACCATATGAGTCACCAATTGAAAGAATCTTTTGATACCCTCGAAGCCAAAGTAGTAAACCGTACCGCCGAACTCGCCCAAGCCAATCAGGAAATTATCGCACTTAACAATCGTCTAAAAGCTGAAAATATCCGCATGAGCGCGGAGTTAGAAGTGACGCAGAAACTACAACAAATGATTTTGCCGAAAGCAGAAGAACTCAGTCAAATTCCAGAATTAGATATCGCAGGATTTATGGAACCCGCCGACGAAGTTGGCGGAGACTACTATGATATTATTCGGAAAAATGGTCGCATCAAAATCAGCATCGGAGATGTCACTGGACACGGTTTGGAAAGCGGAGTGTTAATGATTATGGTACAAACAGCACTGCGAACATTGTTAGCTAATAATGAAACCGATTCTGAGAAAATTTTAAATACCATAAATCACATAATTTATGAGAACGCGCAGCGGATGAATTCTGATAAAAATCTGAGTCTTTCTTTGCTAGATTACGATCGTGGTATTCTTACTTTTAGTGGTCAACATGAAGACATAATTATCGTGCGTTCTGGTATTGATTGCGAGCCGTTTGTGGAGATAATTGACACGGAAACTCTAGGTTTTCCTATTGGCTTAGAAGCTGATATTTCTGTTTTTTTACGCTCGGTTAATGTGCAACTAAAATCAGGAGATGTAGTAGTGCTCTATACTGATGGCATTACCGAGGCCAACAATCTAGAAAAAATGCAATATGGTTTGCAGCGCTTGATAGAAGTTGTTAAACAAAATTGGCAACTCACGGCAACTGAAATTCGGCAAGCTGCGATCGCTGACCTCCGCCTGCACATTGGTACACAAAAAGTTTATGATGATATTACTTTGGTGGTTTTTAAGCAAAAGTAGCGACAAAGATAGACACTCTATAGCATTTTTTAGGTAAAAAATATAGTAATTTAATACCACATAGTGAGTAAAATTTCAATCCGCAGTATTATTAACTTTGGTTAGCGATAAACTTATTGCCTTTTCCCTCTTCTTTCTTCCTTCTTCTTTCTCCTATGGTTAATACAGAACTTTACCTCATCCGTCATGGCATAGCTGCCGATCGCGAAGATTGGCCAACCGACGAAGATCGCCCCCTCACCAAAGAAGGCGATCGCAAAACAAAAAAAATAGCCCATCGCCTCCTCGAACTCGGCCTTCACTTCGACCTCATCCTTACCAGCCCCCTGACACGAGCCAAAGCCACAGCCGAAATCCTACAATCAGTCGGTTTAAGTTCCCAAATAGAACAATCCCCCGCCCTAGCCCCCGAAGGAGACATCCAAACCTGGCTAGACTGGTATCAGCAATGGCAAATTAACGGTGGAACTAGCCTAGCCCTCATTGGGCACCAGCCAGATTTAGCCAACTGGGCCGAAATATTACTCTGGGGCGAATCGCGAGATGCCATAATCCTAAAAAAAGCAGGCATCATCGGCATCATCCTCCCCCAAACAGGCTCCCCAGTAAGTCGGAGCCAAATGTTTTGGCTTACCCCACCCAAATTCTTACTCGGATCTTAGCCCCCCTTTTGACAGGGGTAAAGCGATCGACCAATTCAGGCTCACTCCTGAAACCTGTAAAATAACACTTGTTAAATAGGCGACACCACAAAACTTTCTGGTAATGTAACTTGAGTAGGTTCAGCTCGCACAAAGGGTAATCTCATGGTTGTCATCGGCGATTTCAAGCCAGGTTTAGAAGGTGTACCCGCTACCTTGTCCAGCATTAGCTACGTCGATGGAAAAAACGGCTTGCTGGAATATCGGGGGATCAGTATCGAACAACTTGCAGGCACAAGTTCCTTTCTGGAAACTTCATATTTATTAATATGGGGAAAACTGCCAACACAAGCAGAACTCACAGCCTTTGAGCACGAAATTCGTTATCACAGGCGCATCAAATACCGCATTCGGGACATGATGAAATGTTTCCCAGAAACGGGTCATCCGATGGACGCTCTGCAAGCTTCCGCCGCCGCCTTGGGCTTATTCTATTCCCGTCGAGCTCTGCCAAATCAAGAATATGTCCGGGAAGCGGTAGTAAGGCTGCTAGCCAAAATTCCCACAATGGTAGCGGCATTTCAGTTAATGCGAAAAGGCAACGATCCCGTGCAACCTAGGGATGATTTGGATTACTCTGCCAACTTCCTGTATATGCTCAACGAGCGGGAACCCGATCCTCTCGCAGCTTACGTTTTTGACGTTTGCCTCACCCTCCACGCCGAACACACAATCAATGCCTCTACATTTTCGGCAATGGTAACAGCTTCCACCCTAACAGACCCTTATGCAGTGGTTGCTTCAGCAGTAGGAACCCTAGCAGGGCCGCTGCATGGGGGAGCTAATGAAGAAGTAATTGATATGCTCGAAGAAATTGGCTCCCCAGAAAACGTGCGACCATTTGTAGAAAAGTGTGTTGAAAACAAACAGAAAATCATGGGTTTTGGGCACCGGGTCTATAAAGTCAAAGACCCCAGAGCAACGATTCTTCAGGGATTGGCAGAACAACTGTTTGAGAAATTTGGCCATGATAAATATTACGATATCGCCCTCAAATTAGAGGAAGTCGTAGAGGAAAAACTAGGCCACAAAGGAATTTACTCGAATGTAGATTTCTACTCAGGTTTGGTTTACCGGAAAATGGGGATTCCAATAGATTTGTTTACGCCGGTGTTTGCGATCGCGCGGGTGGCGGGATGGCTAGCCCACTGGAGAGAACAACTACACGAAAACCGCATCTACCGCCCGACTCAAATCTATACAGGCGAACACGGAGTTCCCTACACGCCGATTGAGAAACGGAGTTAAATTGGTAATTGGTAATTGCTAATTGGTAATTGCTAATTGCTAATTGGGGAAAGAGTTTCCTCCTCTCCCCCGCTCCCCTTCTTCCCTAGCCCCTAGCCCCTAACCCCTAGCCCCTCTTTCCCCTAGTCCCTAGCGATAAGTATAATTTCACAGTTGCTCGCGTTTGCCTACGCTTTGGGACGGTATACTGTTAGGCGGTAAAGCATTACAAAATCTTTACAGAAGTTCCGCAAGCAAGACCACTCAAGTAGTGCAAGGCTTGTGGCGCAACAGTTCAAAATTATATGTGATGAGTCTGAAGCTGGCCAAATGAATGCAGGAATAGACTTACAAGGAAGTTTTGTACAAGCCCTAACCAATTTGGGCTTGCCAGGGGATCTAGCCAAACTGGTGTGGCTACCACTGCCGATGTTAGTGGTGCTTCTAGGTGCCTCCGTTGGCTTACTCGTCGCCGTCTGGCTAGAGCGGAAAATCTCCGCCGCCGCCCAACAGCGCATCGGGCCAGAATTCATCGGGCCTCTCGGAGTGCTCGCACCCCTTGCCGACGGCTTGAAACTGCTTTTCAAGGAAGATATTGTCCCCGCATTGTCTGACCCATTGTTATTTACATTGGGCCCGATTATAGTCGTGATTCCAGTTTTTCTGTCCTACTTAATCGTTCCCTTTGGACAAAATTTGGTAATCGCCGATATAGGGACAGCTATTTTTCTATGGATTGCCCTGTCTAGCATTCAGCCGATTGGGTTGCTGATGTCTGGCTATGCCTCCAACAATAAATATGCTCTCTTAGGTGGACTCAGAGCCGCCGCCCAGTCGATTAGTTACGAAATTCCCCTCGCATTGTCTGTATTGGCGATCGCGATGATGTCCAATAGCCTCAGCACGATCGACATCGTGCAACAACAATCTGGCTACGGCATTCTCGGCTGGAATCTCTGGCGACAACCTGCCGGTTTCATCATCTTCTTGATAGCAGCACTGGCAGAATGCGAACGCTTACCCTTTGACCTCCCCGAAGCTGAGGAAGAATTAGTCGCCGGCTACCAGACTGAATATACAGGCATGAAATTTGCCTTGTACTACATCGCTTCCTATGTCAACCTCCTCCTATCTTGCCTGTTAGTAGCAGTGTTATATCTGGGCGGTTGGAATTGCCCAATTCCCGTAGAACTGCTGGGAAATTTACTGGGAGTTAGCGATACAACTCCCTGGTTGCAAGTAATTACAGGCACTATCGGCATCACAATGACTTTGCTGAAAGCTTACTTATTACTGTTTCTAGCAATTCTATTGCGCTGGACTCTCCCGCGAGTTCGTATTGACCAGTTACTAGACCTCGGCTGGAAGTTTTTATTACCAGTTTCTCTAGTAAATCTACTGTTAACAGCAGCTTTAAAACTTACCTTCCCCTTTGCCTTTGGCGGCTAAGCAAGAAGTGTGAAATATGAAGTGTGAAGTATTAAATTTCATACTTCTTCCTTCCTTCTTCTTCCTTTTTCTTTCTTCCTTCTTCCTTCAAAGAGAGAACACGATGCTAAAATTCCTCAAACAAGTTAGCGATTACGCCAAAGATAGTCTGCAAGCCGCTAAGTATATCGGTCAAGGGCTATCTGTCACCTTTGACCACATGAGCCGCCGTCCGATTACAGTGCAGTACCCTTACGAAAAACTCATCCCCTCAGAGCGGTTTCGGGGCAGAATTCACTTTGAATTTGATAAGTGTATTTCCTGCGAAGTCTGTGTACGAGTTTGTCCTATAAACTTACCTGTTGTGGATTGGGAATTTAACAAGGAAACTAAGAAGAAACAACTCAAGCACTACAGTATTGATTTCGGAGTTTGTATCTTCTGCGGTAACTGCGTGGAATATTGTCCGACAAACTGTTTGTCGATGACAGAAGAATATGAGCTGGCAGCTTACGATCGCCACGAATTAAACTTTGACAATGTGGCTTTAGGCAGATTGCCTTACAAAGTTACAGACGATCCGATGGTTTCGCCAATGCGAGAATTTGCTTATTTACCGAAAGGTGTCAGCGATCCGCACGAAGTCGCGTATACAGATCGCCGTGCTGGTTTGCGCCCAGAAGAAATTCTGGAAAATGCAGAAAAAACAAGTTAGTTGTTTGTTAGTTGTTAGTGGTTAGTTGTTGATTGTTGATGATTGTTGTTAGTAGAAAAAATAATCAACAATCAATAATCGACAATTACCAATTTTACCAATCAACCACTAACAACTAACAATTAACCACTAACCACTAACAATTACGCATTAGGGACTAAATTGTGAATTTAGCAGAAGGGGTTCAGATTGTTTCGTTTGGCCTGTTGGCCGTAATGATGATTGCAGCAGCTTTGGGTGTAGTGCTGTTTTCTAATATCGTCTACTCAGCTTTTTTATTAGCTGGAGTGTTTATGAGCATTGCAGGAATTTACCTTTTGCTCAATGCTGACTTTGTAGCAGCGGCCCAAGTTTTGATTTACGTGGGAGCTGTTAACGTCTTGATTTTGTTTGCAATTATGTTGGTAAACAAGCGAGAGGATTTCCGAACTATTCCCAATGCTTGGGTACGAAAAGCTGCAACTGCTGTAGTTTGTGTAGCATTGTTTGCACTTTTGGGAACAATGGTATTATCAACACCCTGGGCTATTTCAACAGCAACCTTACCTGCGGGTGAGAGCTCTATTGTAGTAATTGGCAAGCATTTCTTTACTGACTTTTTGCTACCATTTGAGCTAGCCTCTGTGTTTTTATTGATGGCAATGGTGGGAGCTATTATTTTAGCTCGCCGCGACTACTTGCCGGATGAAATAGCGGGACAGACACCTAAGCAACCTGTTTTAACATTGGCGGAGCGACCTCGCGAATTGGTTTCTGTATCTGGCGATGGTAGTTCATCAGATGTCAGAAAATAATAGTAATGCTGCCCTAATAGCGATTAAACAATCTTTAGTAGGGTGGCGTTACTATTGTAGTTTTTAGTAGTTTTAATGGGAGAGGATAGAGAATTTTATGCAGCTACAACTCCAGTATTTTCTGTTACTAGGTGCTGCCCTGTTTTGTATTGGCATTTTCGGTTTGATTACTAGCCGAAATGCAGTGCGGGTGCTGATGTCAATTGAGCTGATGCTCAATGCTGTTAATATCAATTTGATGGGATTTTCTAATTTCCTAGATCCGGTACATATTAAGGGTCAAGTGTTCACGGTGTTTGTGCTGACTGTTGCTGCTGCTGAGGCGGCGGTGGGTTTGGCAATTGTGCTGACTATTTACCGCAACCGCGATACGGTTGACATGGAAGAGTTTAATCTCTTGAAGTGGTAATAGTTAACGGTTAACTGTTAACTGTTAACGGTTAACTGTTAACGGTTAACGGTTAACTATTAACTGTTTTTAGTTCTAGTAATTTCTATGGTGATTTTGCCGCCAAAATCTGGTATAGCGGCGGCGGGTTTTGATAAATTAATTTTAACTTTTTGTACTAAAGAAGACTGCTGTAATATTTCTTGGGCAATTGCATCTGCTAGGCGTTCTATTAAGGCAAATTTAGAGGTTTTGACTAGCTGCTTAACAGTGGCTATGGTAGTGCGATAGTCAAGAGTGTCTTCTATTTTGTCGCTGCTTCCTGGTTTGGATAAGTCTAGCCAGAGAGTAACATCAACTTCAAACCATTGACCTAAGACTTGTTCTTCTGGGAGATAGCCAGTGTATCCGTAGCAGCGAATTCCAGTGAGTTGAATTGAGTCCATTTCTTTATTTTATTATGGATGGGTGATCTAAAGCAATAGCTTAATGAATAGGAGTTAGAGTGAACTAACCACAAGCTGATTTTGACGGAGCTTGGAAACAGGCACTAGATATCTATTTTGAAGCATTTTTGGCATTTTTTTTCGCCGAAGTTCATGAATTAATTGATTGGAGCATTCCGCCTCAATCTCTGGAGCAAGAATTGCAACAGATTGTTGGGGAGGGGGACTCAGGAAAGCGTTTTGCTGATAAGTTGTTTCAGGTGTGGCTGCGAGATGGGGAAGAAGCATGGGTGTTGATTCATGTGGAGGTACAGAGCCAAGTTAAGTCCGACTTTGCTAAGCGGATGTATCAGTATAATTACAGGACTTTCGATCGCTATGAGCGGTCAGTAATTAGTTTAGCAGTGTTGGGGGATGAGCAGGCATCTTGGCGGCCATCTGGTTACGGCTATGCTTTGGGTGGTTGTCGGGTGAGTCTGGAGTTTCCGATTGCGAAACTATTAGATTATGAAAGTCAATGGCAGAGTTTGGAGAGTAGTGAAAATCCTTTTGCTGTGCTGGTGATGGCTCATTTGAAGACGCAGGCGACGCGGGGTTTACCGCAGGAGAGGAAGTTGTGGAAGTGGAGTTTGGTGAGGAGTTTATTTTAGAGGGGTTATAGTAGAGATCGGGTGGTCGATTTGTTCCGTTTTATTGATAGAATGATGAGGTTGCCAGTAGAGTTAGAACAGCAATTTAAAAATGATTTGAGGCGTTATCAGGAGGATAGATCGATGCGTTTTTTGAGTCAGATTGAAGAGATGGCAATGGAAGAGGGTATTGAGCGAGGAGCCTTGCAAACCTTTCGAGATAATGTGCTTGAAATCTTAGAGGCACGGTTTGAAATTGTGCCTTTAGAGGTGAGGGAAGCTATTAATGGGATAGGTGATGTGTCTGTGTTGCGCCGTTTGCTGAGGGAAGCGATCGCGATTCCTTCTATATTGGATTTTCAGCAATTGCTGGCGGTGGGTGAGGGTGAGAGTTAGGGGTGAGAAGGTGCGATCGCTCTCAAGCGATCGCATTACGGCACTTTTGATTGTAGAGAGCATCATACATTATTAAAAATAAAATCTTATTCCACTATGTCGCAAGTTATTAAGATATAATATTGATATTATAAGTATAGCAACCGCCAAAACGATTAGGAAACTCGCTCATGGCTGAAACCATTGATTCTATTCCCTCTTTTTCCCTCTTCCCCTAGCCTCTAGCCCCTAACCCCTAGCTATAACTTACAATAGATCATGCCTGTCTTATCTCCTGAATTACAACAAAGGTTAGCAACACCTCTAAAAATTGGCTCTTTTGAAGTCAAAAGCCGCGTCTTACAATCGCCCTTATCCGGTGTTACAGACTTAGTATTTCGTCGCTTAGTACGTCGCTACGCACCAGAATCGATGATGTATACCGAGATGGTAAATGCGACTGGACTGCATTACGTTAAGCAACTGCCAAGAATTATGGAAGTTGACCCTAATGAACGCCCGATTAGCATTCAATTATTTGATTGTCGGCCCGATTTTTTGGCAGCAGCGGCGGTGATGGCCGAAAAAGAAGGAGCGGATACAATTGATATCAATATGGGCTGTCCTGTTAACAAAATCACTAAAAATGGTGGCGGTTCTTCTTTACTGCGAGATCCCGAAAATGCAGAGGCAATTGTGCGTTCAGTTGTTAAAGCTGTGAACGTACCTGTTACTGTTAAAACCCGGATTGGTTGGTCAGATAAAGAAATTACTATTTTGGAATTTGCCAAGCGGATGCAGGATGCAGGTGCACAGATGATTACTGTACACGGTCGCACTCGCGCTCAAGGTTACAATGGCCCCGCAAAATGGGAATGGATTCGCCGCGTTAAGGAAATTCTTTCGATTCCCGTGATTGCTAATGGGGATATTTTTTCTGTGGAAGCGGCGGTCAATTGTTTAGCAGAAACGGGCGCGGATGGTGTGATGTGTTCGCGAGGAACTTTGGGTTATCCATTTTTAGTGGGAGAGATTGATTATTTCTTAAAAACTGGAATGGAAAAGATATTACCGACACCAATTGAGCGCTTGGAATGTGCTAAGGAACATTTGCGGGCGTTGTGGGAATATAAGGGCGAGAGCGGTATCCGTCAAGCACGTAAGCATCTAACATGGTATGCTAAGGGTTTCGCGAATGCTGGGGAATTGCGCGGTCAATTGGCAATTGTTGAAACAGTTGAAGAAGGTTGTGAGAAGATCGATCGGGCAATTCAACAGTTGTGATTTTGTTACGTAACGCCGCCTTCCAGGCGGTAACTAAACCGCCCAGAGGGCGGCGTTACGTAATTTGTGGGTAATTCCCTAAACAATTATATTTTGAGGGCAAGGATGGATACATTAAAAGGGCGGGATTTATTAAGTCTGGCAGACTTAAGTTTTGAGGAATTAAACTATCTGCTGGATCTGGCAGCAAACCTGAAGTCGGGAATGTTAAAATTACAACGAAATAAGGTTTTAGGGCTAGTTTTTTCTAAGGCTTCTACTCGAACACGGGTGAGTTTTTCGGTGGCAATGTATCAACTGGGAGGTCAAGTTATTGACTTAAATCCGAATGTAACGCAAGTAAGTCGTGGGGAACCTTTGGTTGATACGGCGCGGGTTTTAGACAGATATCTTGATATTGTGGCGATCAGAACTTTTGAACATAAGGATTTAGAAACGTTTGCTGATTACGCTAAGATTCCTGTGATTAATGCACTGACTGATTTGGAACATCCTTGTCAAGTTTTAGCGGATTTGATGACGGTTAAAGAGTGTTTTGGTAGTTTTGAAGGGCTGACTTTAGCATATTTTGGAGATGGCAATAATATGGCTAATTCTCTGCTGTTGGGATGTGCAATGGTAGGTATGAATGTCAGGATTGCTACTCCTAGTGACTATCAGCCAGATGCGGGAATTGTGCAGCAAGCAAAGGCGATCGCAAAGGGGAAAACGGAAGTGATGATTACTACGGATGCGGCAACTGCGATGCAAGGCGTGCAAGTGGTTTATACTGATGTTTGGGCAAGTATGGGCCAGGAAGAAGAAGCGAGAATGCGGATTCCCGTTTTTCAGCCTTATCAGGTGAATGAAAAGTTGATGGAGTTGGCGGATAAGGATGCGATCGTACTGCATTGTTTGCCGGCACATCGGGATGAGGAAATTACGGATGCGGTGATTGAAGGTGCGCGATCGCGTGTTTGGGATGAGGCCGAAAATCGAATGCACGCTCAAAAAGCTTTGTTAGCTACTCTTTTAGGCAGTGATTAGTTAACGTAGGACTTAAACAATTACGTAACGCCGCCATCCTGGCGGTTCTTTGACCG
>NZ_JARFTR010000248.1 GCF_029167235.1 Kamptonema sp. UHCC 0994
TGGCGGTTCCTTTACCGCCAGGATGGCGGCGTTACGTAAGTAATGCGTAAGTCCTCAACAAAAAAACTAGACAAAAGATTGCAATCTTTGAATTAATTGCGGTGTCTGGAGTACACCTTCAATCCGATCCACTGGTTGACCATTTTTAAATAGTACCAGCGTTGGTAAAGCAGTAATATGATACTGAGACGCTAAATCCTCGTATTTATCCGAGTCGATTTTAACAATCTGGAGGCGATCCTTCATCTGAGCATTTACCTCTTCTAGAATTGAAGCCATGATCTTGCAAGGGCCGCACCAAGTAGCATAAAAATCGACGAGTACAGGCAACTCAGAGCCTGATATTAACTCATCAAAACTGTTGAACTCCTTCTTGATTGCCATAGGAAAAAACAAATTTTTTGTGGTTATGGCTCATTTTAATGCAAAATTCTTAGAGCTGACATTGTGAGGATTTTTTATGGAAGTATTGCCAGAGTCGTTACAACGCTTGCGGGGTCAAGTGGCGATCGTTACGGGCGCATCGCGGGGAATTGGTCGGGCGATCGCCTTGGACTTAGCAGCAGAGGGTGCTAATGTAGCAGTAAACTACGCGAGCTCTAATACTGCTGCGGATCAGGTGGTAGCGGAAATTATCGCTGCTGGCGGGGATGCGATCGCACTTTCCGCTGATGTCTCAAAAGTTGACCAAGTAGACGCACTCACCACTAGCGTTATGGAAAAATGGAGTCGCATTGATATTTTAGTTAACAATGCTGGGATTACCCGCGATACTTTGTTACTGCGAATGAAACTAGAAGATTGGCAAGCAGTGATTGATTTGAATTTGACAGGCGTATTTTTGTGTACGAAAGCAGCTAGTAAAATCATGCTGAAGCAACGTAGCGGCCGAATTATTAATATTGCCTCAGTTGCCGGTCAAATGGGAAATCCCGGACAAGCTAATTATAGTGCTGCCAAAGCGGGAACAATTGGGTTTACTAAAACCATTGCCAAAGAGTTAGCAAGTCGCGGTATTACTGTGAATGCAGTTGCACCGGGATTTATTACCACAGATATGACAAAAGATATCAAATCTGATGACATTTTGAAATATATTCCTCTAGGTCGGTATGGTCTACCGGAGGAAGTTGCAGGGATGGTAAAGTTTTTGGCTGCTGATGCTGCTGCTGCTTATATTACGGGGCAAGTTTTTAATGTTGATGGGGGAATGGTGATGGCATAAGTAATAGGATGATTGGATGACTAATACCAATTCTGAAAAGTATTGTTAAAATCCTAACGTTGGGTTTCACTTCGTCATTATCCGTAACGCCGCCATCCTGGCGGTATCTTGACCGCCAGGATGGCGGCGTTACGTAAAGTCTGCGTAAGTCCTATTGGTATTACCCAAAATTGTTGGCAAGGCGATTGTCTCGGCGATGGGAATACCGCCGAGACGGCAGCGTTACGTGATTTTTCCGTAACTATTACTGAGGGTTTAGTGTTCTAGACAAACTTGAAATAAGAGCCATCAAGACTGAGACTTGAAACTCCTTGTAGCTTAGCAATCAAGTCATCTGCCTGGCCTGGATTTTTCCGTAAAATGCTAGTAGAACCCTCTGATGATACCAGCAAATAATTATCCTTAAAGCCCGAAAACTGAATCGAATCCTCAGCAGAATTGAAGTCATTAATCGTAGCATTGCCATCACCCTGATAGTAGATTTTATCGCTATCTCCTAACAGGAATAGATCGGTACCAGTACCGCCAATTAGAGTATCAAATTCTCCAACTCCAGGATTAGTGGCCCCAGGATCGATACCAGCCAGAGTGTCGTTACCGTCACCGCCGTCCACAAGATCGTTGCCGCTTCCACCTAAGAGGAAGTCATTGTCTAACTGACCAAAAATGCTGTCATCCCCAGCATCACCGCCGAGGGAGTCATCATTTTTGCCGCCGTAGATTGTATCGTTGCCATCGCCACCTAGAACAACATCATTGTCGCGATCGCCAAACAAAGAATCATTACCGCTGCCACCTAAAATGCCATCATTACCTTTACCGCCGTAAACAATATCGCTACCACCTTCACCATCAATAAAGTCATTACCTTGGTTGCCAAACAGCGAGTCATCGCCATCACCACCATAGATATTGTCATTACCCCCCAATCCTAGAATTGTGTCATTACCAACCAACCCATAGAAACCTTCCGCTTTGTCTATTTCCTGTCCTAGCAAGAAATCATTGAGAGGCCCGCCACCGAGATTAGAGTCGATCGCATTAGCAATAGGCAAAGGAATAGTAGGCGTAATGACGCGGGGGCCAGGAGTCGGTGTCGGTGTCGCTGTTACCGCAGGTTTTGCCAACTCCCGCAGAATGATACTGCTAGGCAAACCAATAATCGTTTCTATGAATCCACTGCCACCAAGAGTTTCATTAGTAGGGTCAAAAAAGTTGATAATTTCTAAATCATCTTTCAGATTCAGCACACCATCTTTGTTGATATCTAGCACTAAGCTATTACCACTACGGACTAACCCAATTGTCCCTGGAGTTAGGGAAAAAGCGATGCCAGCACCGTTTAACTCTAGGCCATCAATACCGCCAGAATCTTGAATTTTGCTACCAGCGGCTTTAGTTGGATCTAACCTGTAAATATCATCTCCATCGCCACCTTGCAGGTTATCCGCACCGCCATTGCCAACTAGGGTTTCATTGCCAGAACTACCGATGATGGTATCAGCACTGGTGGTACCGATAATGACTTCAATACCAGTGGTGTTAGCGGCGAGATTGACATTGATACCTGTCGGTGAAGTCTCATAGGAAAGAGTATCAATACCAGCACCGCCAACGATGCTGTCATTACCGGAACTGCCAACGATGAAGTCATCGCCATCACCGCCATCAATGGTGTCATTACCTTCGCCGCCATCGAGGGTATCGTTCCCCTCGTCTCCCACGAGAGTGTCTTCGCCGTTGTCACCGAAGAGAATGTCGTCCCCTAAGTCGCCAAACAAAATGTCATTTTCTGTACCGCCGTCGAGAACATCATTACCAGCATCACCATCCAGGGTGTCGTTAGATTCGTACCCATTCATGGTGTCATTGCCCTCTCCTCCGATTAGTAAGTCCTCGTAAGGAGTGCCATCATCGATCTCGTTATCGCTCAAAGCTGTAGTGGGATCGCCTTTGAGAATAACTCTGCCTTGACCGTCCACGATCGCGGCACCGACGGGATTGCTCAAATTTACCAAGAAGAACTGATCTGACTCAATCGTAGAATCCAACGGAATTGAAATCCGCACTTCCTGGAAAGTTGTACCCGGTTCAAAGGTGATGGTTTCGGTGATTGGAATATAGTCGCTGCCAGCTTTTGCCGTTCCGTCTTGAGTAGAAACAGTCACAGTCACAGGTACTGTGCTGGGAGCATCAAGGCTCACTTCTATCCAAAGTGAGGGCGGAAAGTTACTTTCTGCTAAGGGTTCGCCTGGATCGTCTTCATCATCTCCCGGATTTTCGTACTCTAGAATGTTTTGCGGGATTTCGGCATTACTAACGTATAACTTCCGTTGCCCTGATATCGGAGTCGGAGTACCTGTCGGAGTCGGAGTTGGAGTACCTGTCGGAGTTGGAGTTGGAGTACCTGTCGGAGTTGGAGTCGGAGTACCTGTCGGAGTTGGAGTTGGAGTACCTGTCGGAGTTGGAGTTGGAGTACCTGTCGGAGTTGGAGTTGGAGTACCTGTCGGAGTTGGAGTTGGAGTACCTGTCGGAGTTGGAGTTGGAGTACCTGTCGGAGTTGGTGTCGGAGTACCTGTCGGAGTTGGAGTTGGAGTACCTGTCGGAGTTGGAGTTGGTGTTGGAGTTGGTGTTGGAGTTGGTGTTGGATTAGCTAATTCTTGTTTGACATTTGATAGTGTCCACACACCCCGTCCCAACGTACCTACTGTTAGCAAATCAGCTTTGGCATCGTAATTTAACTCGTGAGCAATCACATTGGGCAACCCCGTCCCAAATTTTGTCCATTGAGCTGTCGCAGCAGCATTGGCGGGAGATAGAATCGCATAAACACCTTCCAAACCTCCTACTAGAAGTCCATCTGTAGCGCCTGAGACATACTCGATTGTCTTGAGACTGTCATTGCTTAGCTTGTTGGCGCTGACCAAATCGCCTGTAATATCAGTCCAGGATGTTCCTGAGTCCAGAGTGCGGTAAACAGCACTTTTAGTAAGTACGTAGGCTTTTTGCCAATCATTCGGATCGAGGACAATATCAACAATTGATTCAGTATTGGGATTGGGGGGATAATTGGCTACTTTGGTTGGAGTAGCGCCAGCCTCCGTTCTGAGGTAGAGTTCTTTATCCGCACCGATATAAAGAACATGGGGATTGTCAACTCCCCCTGATTTGCCACCGTAGGCGATCGCTACTCCAAACAAGGAATCTGCTTTTAGCAAGTTTTCCTTGCCCAGCAAGTCCGTTAGGGTTGCACCTTTGTTGTCCGATTCGTAGACAGCTTGTGAAGTGCCGATGACCAACCAATCTGATTTAACCTTGTTCAACTCCACAGGAGTAATGAAAGGCAATTCGACACCTTCATACTGTTTGAGGTTTTGCTTAGTATTTCCTACGATGAGTTCCGGGTAAACCTTATCGACAGTAATTTTCTTTTCGGTATCGACTTGTCGATATTGAAAACCGCTCAGCGTTTGGCTGCTAGCATAGCGAATCGAGAATTTTGGGTTGCTATCGTCAATTCGGACTCTACCGCCATCTCCCCCTGCTCTTTCTTGCCACTTTCGATCGCCAAAAGCCTGTCCTTCAGAACTACCATTGTCTTGGGCCCCGACTATAATGGTTCCAGTATTGGCATCGTAATCAACTGAGTGTACTTCGGTGATTCCCACATTGTTGTTGAGAGATGTCCAACTTCCGGTATCACTTTTTGGGTTTGTGCGCTTGTAAATACCGCCGTCATCTACTTCGAGCAAGTTCCCGTCTTTATCAAAAGTCATGTTGCGAGAGTCGGCGTGAGTTGCTGTCCCGTTAGCAAACTTATCGGTAATTGGTGTCCACTTTGTGGTGTTGGTGGCTTGAGAAAAATCACCTCGAAACAGTCTGCCAGTAAAGTTAGTTCCCCCAACTGAGTTGGGAATGCTTTTCCCATCTTCATCCTGTTGTGGATTCGGTAATGTCTGCGAATCCCCCCCCGCGTAGACAATGTTGGGATCGTTCGGGTCAGCTATGAAGGAAAAGTGCGAGTTACCCTGTTTGCCTGGGTGGAGGCCCACGGTGGTTTCAGGGCCGGATTGAGCGCCTAATTTTTCTACGGTAGTGGGCGAGTCCATTTTTACCCAAGTAGCACCGTTATCTGGCGATCGCCAAATGCTATCGAGTTGTGAGTTATTCACGACACCTGCATAGATTGCTGTGGTTCCGTTTTTTGAGTGAACCGCTATCCTGAAATTGTCGGTTTTCTCTCCTATTCCTGTAATATTGCTGGTGATGTTGCTCCAGGTTGCCCCGCTGTCGGTACTGCGGTAAATGCCGTCACCGAGTACAGTTACATAAAAGTTTGCAGGATTGCTCGGATCTTTCGCCAATTCTTGAAAAGCACCTGTTGGCAGTCCGGCTGTACCTGCGATATTTCTGAAAGTAGTGCCGCCGTCTGTACTGCGGAACAGTCCTGTAGTGTTGCCAGCGGAAGCTGCCATGATAGTGTTGCCTTGGACAGCGACGCTGGCAATACTTGTATTAGTGAGCGCTGTACCGCCAATCGGTGTCCAGGTAGTCCCGCCATCGGTAGTCTTGGCCAAGCCAATCAGTTTGCCACCGACTCCAGCAAAAGAACTGAATCTACCTATTCCTGCTACTAGAGTATTGTATTGTGTATCGGCTAGGTCAAGGTCGAGGGCAGTGACGGACAAGGAATCTAGAGTGTCTGTAGATGTTGTCCAAGTGCTTTCTGTAGTGGCATTTGTCGTTTTCCAGATGCCACCATTGACACCACCAACCCAGATGATATCTGGATTTTCTGGGTGGGCTACTACCGATCGAATTGCTCCAGCCTGTTGTTTGATGGTTGTAGTATTGATGGGACTGGGCCCTTGTTCTTTCCATATTGCAGTCATTTGATTTTTCCCTGCTATGTTTTTTCTTCGGCTTGATGTGCTTGAATCTGCTTGCATCGTTGAGAGGGACTGTACCACATAAATCTGTCTTAAGGTTGATTTAATTACGATCGCAGATAGAATTTTTAAAACAAGTTTGCAGTTCTAATCGTCACAGGATGTGCAGTTAACTTGTAATTGCTCCCCATCTCCCCCCCTTTTTCCCTAGTCCCTAGCCCCTAGCCCCTAGCTATACTTAACCTTCGAGCAGCGAGTCAAACCGTTCTTCAGAGCTGATAGCCTGAAAATCCAACTCACTTAAAGCTAACTGCCGATAAACATCAGGAGCAAATTTTATAGCCTGTTCCAAATTATCAATTGCCAATTCTACATACCCAAGCCGCGCATAACAACAAGCTTTGTTGTAAAAAGCATCAGCAAACGCGGGTTGAATTTCCAGAGCTTTACTGTAGAAATCTATTGCCTCCCAGTAATAACCATTTTCCGCTAACTTTACCCCTCGGTTGTACCAACTTAAATAGTCATTTACTAGCAAATCAATTTCTATTTTTAATCTCTTATTCCCTTGAACTAAGCCGCCTAATTTTCCCCAAGCAACTCCCCGTTCATACCAAGCTTCGTAATAGTTAGGTCGAAGATCCAGCGATCGATTAAAACTAATAATCGCTTTCTCATAACAACCTAGTCCCTTAAGTGCAAGCCCTCGTTTGTACCAAGCTTTAGCATCTTCTGGGTTGAACTCGATCGCTCTCTCAAAACTGTTGAGCGCCTGTTCGTAGCAGTTGAGCTGCAATAGCACTTTACCTCGGCTGTACCACGCCCAACTAGCGTCTGGTTGCAATTCTAGACAGCGCTCAAAGCAGGCGATCGCTTTATCACAGCGCCCTAAATGAATCAGTGTTAGTCCCCGGTTATGCCAAATATTCGGGGCGCTAGGATTGAATTCTAGCGCTCTGTCAAAGCTGTTTAGAGCTTCTTCATGGCGACCTAAATTGCCCAAGGCGATCGCCCGGTTGTGCCAGCCAAAACTCGCGATCGGTCGAAATCCCAGAGCCCGATCGAAACTCGCCAGCGCTTCTTGATGGCGCTCCAAATTCCCCAATGCCATACCCCGCCCAAACCAAGATTTATAATCGTCTGGCTGTAATTTCAGAGCTCTGTCAAAGCTATCAAGGGCTTCATCATTGTTGTTCGCTTCGAGGTGACGCGAGCCGAGATGGTAGAACCACGCTGCTTCCATGTTTTGAATTAGGTTCACAACTGCAACATCTATCTTAAGGATGATTCTATCCCAAACTATCTATGAAATTAAACCGTAATTTCACGGAGAAAGAGGGGCTAGGGGCTAGGGGCTAGGGGCTAGGGAAGATGGGGGAGAGGGGAAGAGAATCAATGGTTTTAGACATAAGCGAGTGTCCTAACCGTCTTAGCGGTTGCTATATCAATAAATGAACTATGCTAATGGTGTAAGTCTACGCGCGATCGCCCTCATTAATGACTGCAATCCAATCAGATATTGACATTGCCCCATTTATCGACCACGCCCTGCTCAATCCGGCTGCTACGCCAGAGCAGTTGACAAAGTGCTGCGAAGAAGCAGATAGATTTCAGTTTGCAACAGTCTGTGTATATCCTTTCTACGTGCGTGAAGCGGCCATTCTTCTACACGGTAAAAACCCTAAAGTCTGTAGTGTAATTGCCTTTCCTACGGGAGCAACAACGTCAACAGCGAAACTTTATGAAGCCCAAGAAGCCGCAGAAAATGGCGCGGCTGAACTCGATGTTGTCATCAATTTAAGTTTATTAAAAGCTGGAAAAACGGACGAATTACACCGCGATATTGCCGAGATTTGCGATGAAACTGGCTTAATTGTCAAAGCAATTTTAGAAACAGCGCTACTTACTGAAGCGGAGAAGCGACTGGCGGCGGAGATTTGTATGGATGCGGGTGTTACCTATCTGAAAACTAATACTGGTTTCTATGGCGGGGCTACAGTTGCAGATGTGAGCTTACTTAATGAACTTGGGAAAGGGCGAGTGGGTATTAAAGCATCAGGAGGAATTCGTACTTACGAGCAAGCTGTAGATTTAATTGTGGCGGGTGCGACTCGTTTGGGGACTTCTCGCGGGCCTGATTTAATTCGCGATCGGAATAAGCAGTTAACAGTTAAATATTAAAACGAATCACAACCGCCTCTGCAAGAACGGGGAGAAGTCAAGCTTAAAACGTTCTTACCTTATAAAGTAAGGTAGTTGCGAAGCCCACAAGCCGTCAATTTTTGCAATCAATTCATTTCCAGACCAGAGAAACGTTTGAAAACCTATTTCTTGGGACTCAATATTCACACCAATAAAAATTACGTCAGTTTGGGGATTGAAGTTAACAATTAAGGCGTAATCATTATCACCATTAGCTGAGTACCAATTTCTTCCGTTGTCACCAATATAAAATGCGTTCGATCTGGCGTTAGGGTTGCCAGTTAAAGTATCTACCTCATCAATCAATGTCGTGTTGCTGTCTGTACCTTTGAGTAAATTTAGACCCGTACCACCTTCTAGAACATCGTTTCCAGAACCACCAAAAAATCTATTAATGCCGTTTCCACCAGTGAGATAATCATTACCCTCATCACCATAAATGTTATTAGTCCCATCTCCTGCATCAATGATGTCAATTCCAGCCCCACCTTGAATTGTGTCATTACCTGTGCCACTAAGGATAATATCATTACCCTCCTCACCAAGGATGAGATTAATTCCATTTCCGCCATCAACGGTGTCACCTCCAGCCCCGCCGTAGATGGTGTCATTACCTGTGCCAGCATTGACAAAATCATCCCCGTTACCAAGAGAATAAGTATGGTTGCCGTTGTTGTTGTAATATTTCGTAAAAGGCCCGCTTTGTGTGAATTGATCGTCTCCGTTAGTCCCATAGATTAAGCGATCGTTGGTTCCGCCATTAAGCTTAGCTGCCACTAGAAACAAAGGATTATTTTGAGCATCAACCGGAATTACTCCTTCATGCACTTGAACAGAGTAAGAAGAACCCCCTTTATAGAAGTTTGGTCGAAATTGATGATCGGCCTGGGTGTCATCCAGACCCAGAATATTTGTGGCTAAACGAGAATTGCCGTTAGGATCAGTTGCCACTAATTTTGTGTAGGCGAGCGTGACAGCCGCGTGTTGATCGGTCAAAGGGTTACTGAAGTCAAACAGGAAAGATTCCTTGGCAGTTCCAGCTTGAGTTTCATTTCCTGCTAAGCTACTAATGCCATTGAAACTTCTTGAAGTCGCCGCACCAAGGTCTAAGCGTTTGATTGGGTCTGGAGTTCCTCCATTCCTTGCATATCCATTTGATAGGTCAGTATCGTAGCCATTAGTTCTATCGTATGGACTCGTGGGCCAAGCGGCAGTATTTGATGCTGGGTCAAGGGCTATAACCGAACCTACTTGACTCCCGTAGGTAGTATTGAAACTGGCAGCAATTTCGCTGGCAAGGTGAGCACCCAGACTATGACCCACAATATTGAGTGCTGCGGCTGGCATTCCCCACTCAAGAGCAAGTTTTTCTCGGACTGCGGTTGCCACTGGGGTAATCCATGAACCAGACCTGTAAAGGTCTCCTACAACGACCCCTGCTGGTCCAAAATTGAATATATTGGTTCCGGTCACTTCAGTCCAGTCAAGGGCTAAAACTGTATCGTCTGGGTTAGCATCATCAATGGATGTTGCCAGAGTTGTATCATAATAATCGGCTGGTTCTGTGAAACCAGGAAGCAGGAGCCATACTTTTTGACCAGTCCACTGATCGGCTGAGGGAATGCCGAAGGGCGCAAGAATATTGATTTGACGCTGACTTGGATCATTTGGATCATTAAGATTGTTAGGTGGTCTCTTAGTTTCGCCACCTGTTACCGGAAACGAAGTATCGATTACTGCCATCATCCATTCCTCTCAAGTTAGGTTAGTAAAAATTATTAAGCTGTTCCGCGTTTAAATTGCATAATTTGAAAAGAGGAAAAAATCGCTGTCATCCTCTCCGAGAGTTCCCCTGCACCCAGAGATCCCTCAACAATTAATTGAGAGGCGTAACAACTTAGTTGCTTGCCTTTCTTGAGTTTCTCCACAAGTGAGCCGCTCCTAAGCCCAAAAAGGCCAACAATGAAGCCAATGGGGAGGCGTTCTCCGGTACAGTCGGAGGAGGAGATTCGTTAATTTCTAAGGTCACAAGCCCGTCACCTTTAACAGCTCCATCTCGCAAGACGAAAATAAATGCCCTGGGATCTCCAAACAGAAATCCGTTCTTTCCACCCCAAATTCCCCCATCATTTCCCGGAGCAACTTGCATACCAAATTGACTGGGAACTCCATTCTCGAAACCCAAAACAGGAGCGTCTGGGAATTCGCTATCATCACTGGCCGTATAGGTGACAGGAGTTAAGCCTGTAGCAAAGTCCAGGAATCTAAAGTTCAGAGATAGCAGTCCCGGACGAGCTTGATAGTCACCATCATTCATGACCAGGAACTCCGTACCGACTTTAGTCAGATGTGTATCGTCGTAGGAAAAGTCACCCGTGTAGACACCCGCAAATTTCGGATCGTTGACGTACTCGGCCTCGATTTTGACTTTGATTGTGCCTGTGATTGTGGCTGCCATAGCTGGAGACACTCCTAATGTGGATATCAAGTATGTCCCAAGGATAGCGGGTAGCGCATATTTTATTGCGTTCATTAAATTTTGCTATTACTTAATGTAAGTGAGTTATATTAAGGCTGAGGCTAGCATGAAAGAATTTCAATGTCTACACTAAAAACTTAAATTTTATATGAGTCTTTTTTCTAGTTGATAATCTTTATTATAAAAAAAAACTTATTAGCTTGGTGTAAAGATTATTAATTGTTTGCCTTAAAATCAAATTTATATAGCGTTATTTTTATACATAAACGCGATCGCGTTAACTTAGTAAAAATTATTAGTTTTTTCTCTTTCTCGACTTTCTCCACAAGTGAACTCCACCTAAGCTCAAAAAGGCCAACAATACGCAAAGAAACCGGGTTTCTCAGACAAATCTAAGATTCTCAACGAGATATCTACCAAGAAACCCGGTTTCTGACCTCCACGTGCGATCGCAGCTCCCCACACCCTACAATGAATTAAAAGAGCAACGAACAACTAACAACGAACAACGAACCACTAACAATTAACAATTAACAATTAACAATTAATGAATCGAACATACAAAGCAACTGGAATCAACCTCAAAAGTATGCCGATGGGCGAGCATGACCGATTGCTGACGATTTTAACGCGAGAATTTGGCTTAATTCGAGCCGTAGCGCCCGGAGTTCGCAAACAGCGATCGCACTTAGGCGGTAGAAGCGAATTATTTGTAGTTAACCAATTACTAATTGCCAAAGGGCGATCGCTCGATAAAATTACCCAAGCAGAAACAATAGAATCATACTCAGGACTGAGCCGAGACTTAGGAAAACTAGCATCAGGTCAATATCTCGCAGAATTGGTACTAACTCAAGCCCTTTCCGAACAACCCCAAGAAGAATTGTTTAGCCTGCTCAACGAACACCTCAGCCGCCTAGAGCGCTTACCCCGCAAAACTGACAGCAAAACAGTTGTTGCTCATCTAGCGCACGGCATTTTTCATCTATTAGCATTAGGAGGAATAGCCCCCCAAGTGCAAGTCTGCGGAATCACCCAGCGCCCCCTGAACCCCAATTTTACCGATCCAGACTGGCAAGTTGGATTTAGTATCTCCGATGGAGGAACCATTAGTTTATCTCAATTAGCTAGTTTAGAAATAAAGCAACAAGGGAATGAGAGTATAGAAAAAGAACTATCAGAAAACTCCCCCCGCGTTCTGCCCATACCAGAGCGCTTACGAGCCCGCTATCTGCAAACTACCCAAGGGCGATCGCGCCGACAAAGTACCAAAATCAACGCGGCGGAATTAGCCATTCTCCAGCAGCTAGCTTTGCCTGAGCTGCCTGAATCTAGCTATTTCTCCGATTCTGGCGAATGGGCCGCCGTCGAACGCCTGTTGCGCCAATACGCCCAATATCACTTAGGCTGCTCCATCCTCTCTGCGGCATTGATCGATACTTACGTAGAAACCGAAAATTACGTTTGAAGATGCTAGGGACGTAAGACAATTAAAAATAGTAGGACTTATCCAAAACTATCCGTAACGCCGCCATCCTGGCGGTAACTTTACCCCCGTAACGCCGCCATCCTGGCGGTAACTTTACCCCCGTAACGCCGCCATCCTGGCGGTAACTTTACCACCCGTAACGCCGCCATCTTAGCGGTAACTTTACCACCCGTAACGCCGCCATCTTAGCGGTAACTTTACCACCCGTAACGCCGCCATCCTGGCGGTAACTCGA